>JACMME010000078.1 GCA_014379205.1 Gemmatimonadaceae bacterium | reverse complement strand
CGATCCCAACGCGCTCCAGCTCGCCGTTGCGGCGCGTGATGCGTATCACATGCTCGGCCCGCCGGAGGGTTACCTTCCGCTCGCCGAAATGACGATCTATCTCGCGACCGCTCCCAAGTCCAACAGCGCCAAGGCCGCGCTAGGCGCCGCAATGGACGCCGCGGCGCGCACGCCTGCTGCTCCTGTTCCTCTCCACATTCGCAACGCCCCTACGAAGCTCATGAAGGAACTGGGGTATAACGAAGGGTATCAGTACGCGCACGACTCCGACGAGGCATATATCCCGCAAGAGTACCTTCCGGAACAGCTTCGCGGCACGGCCCTGTACAAGCCGGGGCGATTCGGTTTCGAGAAGGAGATCACCAAGCGGCTCGCATGGTGGGCTGAGCTGAAGGCGAAGGAGTTGCAGGCAAGTCAGGATGATGGTCCTTGAGAATCACTACTGAGAGGAATTTATGAGGAAAACGATAGCGTTCGCCATCGCTGCGGCCATGGTGATCGGAGCTGGGTGCAAAAGCCTCGCGAGTCGCGCATTCGAGGAGCCCGTGGTCACCTTCAGAGATGTCAAGATCAATGGACTGGGACTCACCGGGGGCTCACTGGACATCAATCTGAGCGTGTACAATCCGAACGGTTTTGATCTGGATGCCACGCGGCTTACATACAAGCTCTGGGTTGACTCCGTAGAGTTCGGAACGGGCGCCATCGACAAGCGCTTCACCGTTCAGGAGAAAGACTCCTCGGTTGTGTCGCTACCACTCAATTTCAACTGGTCTGGCGTCGGATCGGCGGGACGCGAGATCCTGAATACCGGATCGGTAAATTATCGCGTTACGGGTGACATCACGGTGCGATCGCCAATCGGCAACCATACTCTTCCGTATGATCGGACGGGTCGCTTCTCAACACTGGGGGGCAACCGGTAGTGGGGAGTAGGGGTTGGGGGATGGGGAGTCGGGGGAAGTGCGCAGCCAGGTTTGTTACGGCACTCGCAGGCTCTCCGCCCGCTCGTTACTCCCCAACCCCCACCCCTACTCCCAAAGCTGAACCCCCACTCCCCCTTTCACGGTATTTCTCATCGCTAGAGATCTGATCTCCCTCGCCCCGCCTGCCGAGCGTGTGATACTCGTTGGAGCCCCCCTCAAAGGCTCGCTTGCGAAGCTCCAGATGGCGGAGCATCTCGAGGAGCTCGAGCGGCTGGCGGACACCGCAGGCGCAAAGGTTGTCGGGCAGGTCACTCAGCAGCTCAACCGTCCTGATCCAGGAACGTATCTCGGCAAGGGCAAGCTCGAGGAGCTGAAGGCAAGAATCGAAGAGCTGGACGCCACGCTGGTGATTTTCGACGATCAGCTTTCACCTGCGCAGGGTCGAAACATTGAGTTGATGCTGGGTAAGCGGGTCATGGACCGCGCCGAGCTGATACTCGACATCTTTGCAACGCGCGCGCGCTCGAGCGAGGCGCGCATGCAAGTGGAGTTGGCTCAGCTGGAGTATACGCTGCCGCGCCTGACGCGCATGTGGACCCACCTCGAGAAGTTTCGTGGCGGAATCGGAATGCGGGGGCCGGGAGAAACTCAGCTCGAGACTGACCGCCGGCTTATCAACAATCGAATAAAACTGCTCAAGGGACGGCTCGAGGAAGTTCAGCGATCGCGCGAAGTGCAAAGACAGACTCGCCGCGAACTGTTCAAGGCCTCGCTGGTAGGCTACACCAACGCCGGCAAGTCATCCATTTTGAGATCGCTCGCTCAAGCCAAAGAGATACATGTAGAGGATCGGCTCTTCGCGACGCTCGACCCACTGACTCGCGAAGTGGATCTCGGGGAGCACAACCGCGTTCTGCTTACGGACACCGTTGGATTCATTCGGAAATTGCCGCACGACCTGGTTGCGTCGTTCAGGGCAACTCTCGAGGAAACACGAGATGCGGACCTGCTTCTTCATGTAATCGACGCAAGCCACGTGGCCTGGCACGAGCACCGCGAAGTCGTGAACGGTGTCCTGGCAGAGCTCGGTGTCGCGACCAAACCCGTGCTCCACGTGTTCAACAAGATCGATAGGCTGGATCAGGAAGCGCTCGTTGCATTCCAGGAACGCATCGCGCACCTGCTACCGAACTCCGTCTTCGTATCCGCGGAAGCCGAGGACGGATTAGAGCCGCTCAGACGTTCTCTTCTGGGAGCTGTGCGAGAGCTGAGACCGGTAGCGGAGCTCAGGCTTCCCATTTCGGACGGGCGGATGATGGCGGAAATCCATCGACACGGTGAGGTCCTCGAACAGCGAAGCGATGGTGACGAGCTAGTGGTACGGGCGAGACTTGACCCCGCAACGCTGGGAAGGCTGCGAAGCCAGGGCGTTGGCGTGAACGGTGAATAGAGAGCAGATGAACTGCACGACTGTTCGATGTGTGCAGCGCAAATGCTTGAACCCGCTCAACTAGCTCATTAGTTTTCTTACACTTAGCTCAGTTTTCCGCTGGCTATTGAACGCGGGAAGCTGCGAGCTCAGAGCGGTGCGGCGCTGTCCAGATGGCATGTGATTTGATTAGTTCGGGTGGGCTGCACCTGGCATTCATATGAAACTGAATTGATCGGGATCGTATCGCGCGAGCCAAACAGGCACGGCGACTGGTTCGATTTGCGCGGCGATCGTGCAAATCTCGCGGTAGCTCCACCTTGGACGATCGGCTACCAGCGCGCTATGGAGATACAAAGTGGTACCAGAATTGTGCTGGATGCTGTTATACACGAAGCCGCACGCGGAGAGTTGGGCCGAGATCAATCTGCGAAAGCAGGGTTTCGCAACGCTCTTGCCACGCGTTCGGCGCCGCGGCGGCCTGGGCCCCCTGTTTCCGAGGTATGTCTTTGTTGGGCAGGAGCGAGGGAGCAGGGCGGATCCGCTGCGGAGCACCCGCGGCGTGCTATATGTCGTTCGGTGCGGGGAACGTCCAGCGAGGGTACCCGCTTCGGTGCTAGAAGAAGTGCGTTCCCGCATGGACGACCAAGGCATCGTATCTCTCGATGAGAGCAGACCCGCCGATCCGCTCTTCGCCAAGGCCGAACGCGAGCGAGTGCGTGCACTTATGAAGTTTGCGCGCGCCGGTTTTCGCGTCGTTGCCTAGCTCAATTCCGAGATAGCTTCAGCTGCTCAGCCGACCGCGGCCGAGTCGCCCTCTGACAACTTTAATCCGCCATGAGTATCCATAAAGTTCTTTCCGAGAAGATCGCGAACCGCGAGATAGTATGCGGGGTCGTGGGCCTCGGGTACGTTGGGTTGCCACTCGCCGTCGAGATGGGCCGTGAAGGAATTCGGGTCATCGGGTTCGAGAAGTCCTCACGGGTGGTGGATCTCGTGAACGCTGGCGAGAGCCACATAAAGGATGTGGCTGCAACTCACGTCGCCAAGCTGCGGGAAGCTGGGCTACTCGAGGCCACCACCGACATGACCCGTCTTTCGGAATGTGACGTGGTATCCATCTGCGTACCGACGCCGCTCGGAAAGACGAAGGATCCCGACATGTCCTACGTGGTGAGCGTCACAGAGGCCGTTGCAGACGCTCTCCGGCCTGGGCAGATCATCGTTCTCGAGTCGACCACCTATCCCGGAACGACACGGGACCTGATGTTGCCGAAGCTCGAGGAAGGTGGGCTGGTGGTGGGAGAGGACTTTTTCCTGTGTTTCTCTCCGGAACGCGTTGATCCAGGCAATGCCAAGTGGCATACGAAGAACACGCCCAAGGTTCTGGGCGGCGTTACCGAGAAGTGCACTGATCTGGGCGTGGACGTATATAAACTCTTCATCGACAATGTTGTGCGCGTAAGCTCCCCCGAAGCGGCCGAGCTAACCAAGCTGCTGGAAAACACATTCCGCATGATCAATATCGGTCTCGCCAATGAGATGGCGATGATTTGCGACAGACTTGGCGTGGATGTGTGGGAGGTAATCGACGCAGCCAACACCAAGCCTTTCGGATTCATGAAATTCACGCCTGGCCCGGGGCTCGGGGGTCACTGCATACCTCTGGATCCGCATTATCTCGCCTGGAAGATGCGGACGCTCGCATACAAGACGAGGATGATCGAGCTGGCCGGGGAGATCAATACGGAGATGCCCGCATTCTGGGTGACCAAGATGCAGGATGCACTAAACGAGGCGGGCAAGGCACTCAAGGGTGCAAAGGTTCTCGTGCTCGGCGTGGCGTACAAGAAGGACATCGACGATTTGCGCGAGTCGCCGGCCCTGGAGATTCTGCACCACCTCAGGCAGAAAGGAGCGGTCGTCCAATATCACGATTCCTTCTGTCCTGAGATCTTCGACGATGGTCACACTCCGTCTGGCGCCACCGGCAAGTCGGTGGAGCTCACCGATGATGTAATTCGCGGCTCAGATGCGGTCATGATAGTCACTGACCATTCGGACATTGATTACGGACATGTCGCGGAGCTGGCGCGGGTCCTCATTGACACTCGCAATGCGGCTGGCGGGAAGCGTGGCAACCGCACCAGAGAAGGTGCGAGGGCAGCGCTGGCGGGCGTTTAAGCTACTGTCACGATCGAGCCTGTCCACGTCAACATCGCAATGGCAACCAACGTCACGTCCGACAGCGTGACTCTTCCGGTTATTGCGGCTCCGGAGTTCGAGCGGGCCGGAGGTACGCCCAATGGCGTGCCAGTGGTTACCATCGACGGATCAACGCATTGGAGGCAATGGTGGGTTGATCTTTTCCTGTATCGCGGTGCGCTGCAAAGTCTTATGTGGCGGAACGTGCGATCGCGCTACAAGCAGGCGGTGCTGGGGATCGCCTGGGCGGTGATTCAACCAACGATGCAGGTGGTGGTGTTCACCGTGCTGTTTGGAAGGCTGGCGAGCGTGCCTTCGGGTGGAGTGCCGTATCCATTGTTCGCTCTGGCGGGGCTGCTGCCCTGGAACTTGTTCGCGAAGATCATCAACGATGGAGCGGTGTCGCTGGTGGCGAATCAGCACATCATCACCAAGCTATTCTTCCCAAGAATCTACCTCGTCCTGGCTGTGGGTGCTTCGGCGCTCCTGGACACCCTGGTTACGCTCATTGCGCTCGTGGCGCTCATGCTTTGGTACGGCGTGGCTCCCGGCTTGGGTGTGCTTTTCGCGATTCCCGCACTCATCGGAATGCTCGTACTCTCGTACGGGCTTGCGGCCCTGCTTGCGGCGATAAATGCGCGCTGGCGTGACGTTCAGCACACGCTTCCTTTCCTGATGCAGGTCGCCCTCTTCGCAACGCCTGTTTTGTACCAGACCTCCTACCTGCCTTCTCGTTGGCGCTTTCTTCTGGCGCTGAATCCTGCTACCGGCTTTATCGAGATCTTTCGCGGCAGCATGCTCGGGATGGGCCTGCCGGAAACACGCATCATTGGCATCTCAATCGCGATGAGCTCCGCGGCGATCATCGCCGGAGTCTGGTATTTCACGCGATCCGAGGCGACCATAGTCGACGTAGTGTGAGCAACTACGTGGTTGAGGTGCACGGGCTCAGCAAGCGTTATCGCATTCGGAATCCCAAGGCCCTGCCGATCATGCGGTATCTGACGCGTCCGCTTGGGGCGGTACGCGAGCCACGCACCTTGGATGTGGAAGTGTTGAGGGACGTCAGTTTTGACGTGAGGCAGGGAGAGGTGTTCGGCATCATTGGCCGCAACGGTGCCGGCAAGAGCACACTTCTCAAGATACTGGCGCGCATCACAAGCCCGAGTGGCGGGCGAGCAACCATTCGAGGCCGGGTAGCAAGCCTGCTCGAAGTAGGAACCGGATTCCACCCCGAACTCACCGGAAGGGAAAACGTTTACCTCAATGGG
>JACMME010000077.1 GCA_014379205.1 Gemmatimonadaceae bacterium | reverse complement strand
TGACCCATCAGGATTGGCAGCGTATCGAGCCTCCGAATAATCCGCTCGTAGTTGTCGACAACCGTTTTCATCTTGAGACCTTTGAGGCGCGACGGGTCGCGGCGAATCGCTTCGACCTCTCCTTCCATGCCCGGCCAGGACGGGGCAAGAACGGTGTAGCCCGCCTTCTGGTAGCGGTCGATCCAGCCCTCCCAGCTTCTGGGAGTCATCCACAGACCGTGGATGAGAACGATGGTGGGTTTGTCGGTGTTCATACGCGATGTCCTCGGATTTCAGGAAGGCTAGTGGATCGGCAGTGAGTCGGTCCGTGTGGTTACCAGTACGTCGGCGCGGCAAAAGCTGAAAGCGCGAGACTGGTCTACGCTAACGCCGATCAATAACCGTCGACTTCCACGACCCAACAATTGCATTGATGAAGCGGGGTGGGAGATTCCTAACATTTAGGTGATACGAAACCGACATCGGGGTGATACGAATCAGGTATTTCGAAGAACACTCTTAGGCTGAACGTTGGAGTGTCGATTCCGCTCATCGCGAACGGATCGTCATACGCACCAAGGAGGGAACCATGACCGGTCGCCTCGGATTGGAATCCTCACCGCTAAGAGCAGGCTATCGAGCGCTGCTGATAGCTCTCACAGCGGCATGTCCCGCCTGGCTCGCCGGACAAGTCTCTCCCCAGTCAAAGCTTCCGGAAGCACCCGTCGGCTCGGTCGGGAAGCCGTCTGTTCATCTCCAAGCGGCGCTTACCGTGGAAGGAGGCGGCACCCTCGGAGCCTATGAAGGCGGACTCACCTGGGCCCTCGTGGAAGTATTCCGGAAACGCCGCGCGTGGGGAGACAGCGTTCCAAACCCCCGCGATACATCGCAGGTACTGCTCACGGGTCTCCCTATCATCGACTTCCGTGCAGCGGCCGGTGCTTCGGCCGGAAGCATCAACGCATTCCTCGCTGCGAACCGGTGGTGCGCCATCGATGCTGTTGACAGCGCCGAGAAATCCGCGTTCTGGGATGCCTGGATCCCAACGGGAATTACCGAGCTGCTGCCAGGAAAAGGGCGGGTTGGCGCCCGGAGCGAGAAGGGAGTGCTTTCCCGGGTCTTTCTCGATACGATCTTTAGCAGCCTCGATCGCACCTTGAAGAAGGCGCATTACGATCCCAGTTGCGGCCTTACTTTTGGTGCGGCAATCACCCGGCTTGCCCGCGACAGTCTGCGGATCTCGCCGCAGGTGCACGCGCGAAACCAGCGCTATGCAGCGGCTTTCACCATCAGAGGCGCGCCTGACACCGGCCAGGCTCCTCTGTACCTGCGACCCCCGTCGCAGAGCAACGCGCGCGTGCGCCTCGGAATGCTCGTCGAGCTGCCGCTGGTGGAAAAAGGAGATACCATCCGACACGCCCTGGCCAACGATCTCATAAAAGCATCGAGCGGGTATCCGTTGCTTTTCGAGCCCTACAAGGTTCGATACTGCCCGCCGCGGGACACGAGCATGACCGAGGCGTCGAGCACGATATCGTGCCGGCAGAGCACGTCTGTCGAGTCCTACTTCGTCGACGGGGGAGTGTTCGACAATGGGCCGCTCACGCTTGCATACGGTCTGGCGCTGGCGGATTCGTCGACGGTATCGCTCCAACACCTCCACATGCTCTTCGTTACCCCGAATCAACGCCGCAACACCGGCGGGAAATGGGATGCTTTCGGCGAAGCTCCGCGTGGCGTGGACAGCGCATCAGCCGAGCGCGCGCGCGAGGGACTCGATGCCCTGATGAGCGTGTTGCAGACTTTCATCCCGTCCGCCCGACAGTACGAAATGCAGGTCGCCGCGAGACTGCTCCCGTCCATCCAGGAAGCCGACAACAATCTCGACGACCTCTCGATCCGCCTGCGCATGGCGAACGAGACGGCGCAGCGACAGGGAGACAGAGCGGCGCTCGAGCATAAGCTGCGCGTCGAGGAATGGATCGTGGCGCGCTCGACGATTGCCAGACTCGATACGCTCCGGCTTCGCCAGGACACCCTGCGACGGAAGCTGGCACAATGCCGGCTGGTACCGGCGGAGTGCGGCGTCGCGTCGCCGGAGGATTTGATCGCTCTTGCTTTGCCCGTGCCCACCCTCGACACCAGCGACCTGGCAGCAACGCCTCCGTCACCGCCGCTTGCGTCCGACTCGCTGCTCGACATGATCGCCAACACCCGGGGGCACTTCAACAAGCTTCTGTTCGTCACGAAGCGCTGGCACCCACTCGCCGGTGACTGGCTGCTGGGTTTCGGAGGTCTGATCGGCCGGCCCCTCAGGGAATACGACTTCTATGTCGGGATATACGACGCCTTCGCGCTCATGTCGGAGAAGATGTTGTGTCTGAAATCGCCCGGCCCGCCATGCACCGATACCTCGCTTGCGCGCCTGATCACGAACCCACCGATCGTCCTCAGTCCCACCGCCACGCTCGTTCTGAGAGCGTTGTACGACGAGGAGTTTGCGCACCGCCGGGACCTGCGGAAACTGTCGGGATCGGCCGTCACGCCGCGCCAGTCGGTGCTGATTGGCATCGTGAAGGCAATGGGCGCTCGAATGACTGCGACACCGCTCTCCACCAAGTACTGCCAGCAGCATGGACCGATCGAGCGGTTCGAGTGCGCTCAGGGAATGGATTTCGTTTTTGAGAGACTTCGGAATACGCCAAAGTTTACCGCGAACATCGAATCCCCTCCGCGAATCTGCCTTCGGGAAAAAACCGACGTTGCCGATTGCACGACCGACGAACGCTTCGTGGAATTCGTGGACGATCCGCACGCCGCGCTCAACCGGCTCGCGACGGAGATGCTGTACCGGATAACAGCCACCACCCCCAGCAACAGCGGCCTCCAGAGGCCGTTGACCATGGCGAATGCCATGTACTACTCCACCAATGAGCGCGCACGCCGGGGCCTGGATCGGGGTAGCGTTTCGCTTCCAATTTCGCTCAAATGGCCCCAGGCGATCCTGTTTACGATGATTCCCAGCAGCGTTGGCGCGTACATCAGCATTCGGGGCTGGTATGCCGAGTGGGCCGTGCGCTCCCATGTCAACGCCAACTTTACTGTTGGCGCGACGATGAGAACAGTCTGGGAATCGGGATTCACCCGATCGAGTCCGATCGCCCGCGGCCGGCATCTGGTTCCGAGCTTCAGGACCGAGTGGAAGCCGGGAGGCGGCGCAGCTCCGTGGATATCGACCCTCGGACTAGACGTCTCCTATTGGACGGATTGGTACGTCGACCAATTATTCCCGAAGGCAAATGACAAGGCGGTCAGCGTCGGCGTGACTTCCGCGCTGTTGATGCAGAAGCTGAGAATCTCGTGGCAGACCCGCCCCGGCAAATACACGGTCAGCACGACCAAGAAGCCATGGTTCGTCACGGTGGGCCTGGGCGACGTGAGTGGCTCATTGTATTGGATCAGTCGCGCTATCTGGTAATAACCTTTCGGCAGGAGACGTACCTCAAGGAGCCCACATGCGAATCCCAATCCTGGAAGATGTCACCCGCCGCGTTTTCGTAAAGGACCTTGGCATTATCGGCATAGGGCTGGTCCTCGGCACTATGGGTGGCTGCGAGGACTTGGCGGAGAAGATCAAGCACAGGCCCATAAGGCGACGGCTCCGAACTGGATCGTCGCAAGTCGATGCTGATATCGCTACGTACAGGGAGGCCGTGGATTTGATGAAGGCGTTACCCTCCGCCGACCTCCGCAGCTGGCTCAACCAGGCGGCGATCCACGGCGTCCCTACAAATTTCAACTTTTGCGAGCACGGTACTGATCACTTCTTTGATTGGCACCGAGCCTACCTGTTCTACTTCGAAAAGATTTGCCAGGAGCTCACCAAGGATCGCAAGTTCGGTCTACCTTATTGGAACTGGAACCAGAATCCGGACATCCATCCGGCTTTTCTGGATCCGGCCAGCTCACTCTACCTGGCAAGAAGCAGAAACAGCATGACCGGTTCCTGGTCGATCACTACAGCTGCACTAGACCCCATTCTCGCGGATCCGAACTTTTTCACCTTCCGCATGCAGCTCGAAGGAACACCCCACAATAATGTGCATGGCTACATCGGAGGCACGCTGGGCGGGTACGCCTCTGCTCGTGACCCTCTCTTCTGGATGCATCACTGCATGATTGATTACTGTTGGGCGAAATGGAACATTGAGTTGGGAAACAACAACACCAATGACCCGGCCTGGGTGAACCATCAAAACAGTCATTTTGTGGATGCCAATGGACAGGTTGCCACCGCAACGGCGGGAATTACTACCCTGATGCCGCTAATCAGCTACCAATACGAAAGCAGCGTTATTGGCAGCTCGCCGGCCGTCGAGTGGAAGAAAGCCAAGCATGACTATGAAAAGCTTGAAAAGAAGATCAGGAAAGGCGCCAACGTTCGATTCGACATCAAGCAGCGAATACGAATTGCGGACAGGGCCGCGGTGAGTATTGGGAAACCCGTCTCCATGGAAACCAGAGTCTCCGTCAGCGACTTCACACGCATTCTGAGTCTCGATCCCGCGAAAGAAAGAGTCTTCGTGAACATCGATTTTGCGCAGCTCCCTGCCAGCAGTGACTTCGCTGTACGCGTATTCATCGGGCTCCCGAGTGCCAACCGTACCACCCCAACCGATGATCCACATTTTGCCGGTAGCTTTGCTTTCTTTGGTGGTTCCCCGGCAAAAGCATCTCTCGCCGCCGGAGGCGAGCATAAAGGCCAGGACATGTTTTTGGTCAACATCACGGACACCTTGCAGAGACTGAAGAGAAATCAGGAGCTGAAGGAGGGAAGTCCCTTGTCGGTGCAGCTGGTGCCCGTACCCTTCGCCGGCAAGTTTGAAAGAGAGGATACCCAGCTCCTGCTGGAAAGAATCGACATAATCATCACGCCGGTCATCATCAATCCACCGGAGTGAGCCTGTTGCGCTCGGGGACAAATGACGCCTCACCTGTCGTTCGACTGTGCCATCTTGCTAATCTCACTTTCCGTCGCGTCTGGTTGTGGAACAAGCGGCCAGAATGGTAACGGGAAGGGCGTCGTAACCAACAGCGACCAGGCAGGAGAAAGCGCCGATACTTTGTATTACCTGGATATCAGCACGCCAAGCATTGAACAGGCGATTGACGCCAGGATCGCCGCGAATGCAACGCCCAAGTTTGTGCAGGTAGAGGTGACCCAGGTCACAAACCCGAAAAAGCACCCCCTTACCTTCGAGGTGCGCTATCGATCGACGAGCAACGCGCCGATCTATCTGGGCAGTTTTAGCCTTTACCCGTCTGATAACCCAGGCAAGTTCCTGGTGGCGACGCAAGGGAAGGTGACAGGTGAGGGAGCAATCATTCTATCCCTGATGACCCCGGACAAGATCGACAGCACGGACGTAGTAAGAGTAGCGGTAAAGCCCTTCACGCTCCTCAATGGATAGCCCGGGTACAGCAGGGTTGACGGTTACGCCGCATGCTCATCTCCCAATCAAATTCAGCGCCCTTCTGATCTGGCTCAAGTGATGTTCATTGTGTGAGGCAGTCTTGTCGAATTCGTCTTTGAGCGTCCGGACTCCTGTCAGACTGTGGACGAACTCGAGGTGGCCGTCCTTCTCGTAGTGCAGACCCGCGTAATAGA
>JACMME010000076.1 GCA_014379205.1 Gemmatimonadaceae bacterium | reverse complement strand
TTCTGATTGGTGAGGATGACTTCGTCGCCGCGCTTGAGATCGAGACCGAAGATCATGGTCTCGTTGGCCTCGGATGCGTTCCGGGTGATGGCGAGCTCTTCCGGGTCGCAACCGAATTCGGCCGCGAGATCTCTGCGAACACTCTCTATTCGCGGCTCCAAAACACGCCACATATGCTCCACCGGAGCCTCATTGGAGAATTTCAGGTCCCGGATCATCTGTTCGAGCACGTGGCTGGGAGTTGGGCTAACCCCGCCGTTATTAAGATTGATCAGCGTTCGGTCCACATCGAATGCCCGCTGTATCTCCGACCAGTACGCCTCATCTTCCGCCACATCGAGCGGTGTTCGGCCTCCGGCGATGACATCGGCGCGAAAGAGTGATGCAAAGGCGTGCGATCGAAACACCGGGACGGCGACGCCCGCGCCGGCTAGACTCGCAAGAAACCGACGCCGTGTCGTCATGATGGCTCCTGGTAGAGAATGAGGATAAGCGCAATCTGTCTCGTGTGAAACTGGCCCACCAGTCGCACCGATTAGGTGAATTGCGAGCGACCAGCGGACTCGGGTCCGCTCGTTGAAAAGGCGGGTGCAGGCTGCCTAACGATGCCTAGCGAATTCAGCATGCTACCGATCCTGTATTATCCAGCCCCTTCCCCCTCGCCCGTCTTCGACTAGCAGATATTCCTCGAAGATGCCCAATACGGGAAGCCGTACGCTTTTGGTGGTCATCTGGGAAACGGCCGCGTCAGTTGCAGGACGGTCCCGAATAGCGGTCGAGTCTCTCACTCGCTGAAATCGTATTGGAGCACGCAACGGCTCCGTCGAGCTAGCCGCGACGAAGCCGATCCTGTCATCTGGAAGCGTCACGCGATACCAGCGCTCCGTCGCCGCTGCTACGCGAAAGACAGTATGACGACGAAGGGTATCCGTTTTTCTAGAACGTAAATCCGGCATGCTGGCAAGAGCTGTCTGGCGCGTTGACACTCTAACCAGTGACCCGATCACGGAAGTATTAGCTGTAATCGCCGGAACCGGGGCCAGTGGAATACTCAGGAAGGAATAGGGATCAATCGCACCTTCTCCCCGGCTGTAAATTCCAAAGTGCAAATGTGGTGGAGTACCTCTCGCGTTTCCGGTACTGCCAATCAATCCGAGCGTATCACCCGGGTCGGCGTGATCTCCGGTCGACACGAGCTGAGTGTCCAGGTGGGCGTAATACAGATTCAGTTTGCGCGTATCATCCCGAAGGAAAACTACTTTGCCGCCCAGGTTATTGGTGCCCACCCACACTCTTCCGGACGCCGAGGCCAGGGCTGGAGTTCCGCGCGGTGCGAAAATATCGACACCCTTATGCAGCCTCCTCCCGGCGTCGCGATTCGCACCGAAACGGCTCTGAATGGCGCGACCATCCTTGCCCGATACAGGGAATGCCAGCACTGGTTCTGCGTGCACGCTCAGCGTATAGCCTATACCGCGTAACAGCTCCGGTTGAACTCGAAGGATGAGGTCCGAATCTTCGTCGGCTTCAACTTCGAGACGCATTCGCCCGTGTCTTGCGCTGGCGACACGCTCCGGGACCTGAAACGAATCCGCGCTTGCTCGAAAGAGATCAAGGAAAATCTCGTGCGGAAGGCTTCCCTGCGTCTGGACGTCCGCTACGAGGCGCTGCCCCCTTTTGAGCTGGATCCTTATGCTGGTCGCTCGGGGTTTGTCAGCCGCGAAGTATCCAGTCTCGCGGAATGGCAGTCTGACTGACGGCGCAATGGTCCATACCATCGCCGCAGCGGACCACTCCCTGCCGAGAGCGGTGGAATCCAGTCCAGCTTCATGCAGAGAACGGGCGTAGCTCTCGTGCGGCGACGCAGGCCGGAGCGAACCCTCGATACGTTCGCGCGCATCGCAGCCCGACGTTAGTGTGAGAGCAACCAGAACCCATAGCGCGCCGCGGCTCGAGCCGGCGCGTGGCGGTCTACCGTACAGTCGCGTCAGGGAGCTCAAGCACGAAATGGAATCGTGTTCCCTTCTCAGCGGAGCTTTCCACCTCCAGCTCCCCGCCCATTGCCGAAACCAGTTTTCGGCAGATTGTCAAACCAAGCCCGGAACTGGAGAACGTGTATTCGCCAGCCTTGTACCGATGCGTAAAGGACTCGAAAAGGGACGGCAGCGCTTCCGCTGGAAGCCCGCGTCCCGTGTCCGAGACAGCGAACTCCATTCGGGTTCGCGTCACCTGCTTTGCCGTCATCTCGACGTACCCTTCGTCCGTGTACTTCAGCGCGTTGGTCGCAAGGTTGAGAAGAACCCGGCTCAAAGCACCCGGCTGCCCCGATCGCGAGTCAGCTCCGTTTGCGGACCACCTGAGCTTGAGACCTTTTTCTTCAGCGATCGGGCGAACGATGTCGTGCACCGCCTCCATCACCTCCGTGATCGAGAATGCAAGGGGCTGTTGATCGACGAGTCGATCACCACCACGAGCAAGCTCGATAACGTCGTTGGCGAGGGACGTGAGGCCGAAAGCAGCGCTATAGATGAGGCCGAGCTGCCGCTCCTGCACATTGTTAATGGGTCCGCTGCGTGCCTGATGAAGGGTTTCGGCGAGGAAGAGGATCGACGTAAGTGGTGAGCGAAGGTCATGCGCCACTTCCACCACGAGCTCCAATCCATCCGGACCAGCTAGCCTGCTCGCGAAACGGTGGGCCGCATCACGGTCAAGGCGATCCTGCACAGATTCGATTCCCTGAAGAATCTTGAGAAGCTCGACGGGCTCTGGATTGCCGTCGGAAACCGACAGCTGATCAAGAAACGACTGGCGAAGAAGGTCGAGCATTCTGCGGGCCGGCACCAGGAGGGGAATTGGGGCCGGAGTCGTATCGCCACCAGCCTCGCGACGAACAGCGTTGGCGAGCATCGTGAGGGCAGGAACGAGCTTGTCTCGTTGCAAGCCATCCCCGACCGTTTCTTCCCAACGGTCAGCCACACTGACGATGGCTGTGTCGATAAGCGCGTCGAAATCGACGGCTGGTACCGCAGCCGGGCTCTGTACCGGCAGGCGAAGAACGCCGTCGGACGATTGGCTTGCCCGGCCACGCGTTCGCGGTGGATCAGGGTCCGCTGCGCCCGATGCCGAGGTCACTCTCCTCCCGCTAACTCTTCACGCCTCACGTTGTGCTTCTCCATCAGTCGGTAGAGAGTCGTGCGATCGATGTTCGCCAAACGCGCCGCCTTGGACATGTTCCCTCCTGCGCGCGCCACGAGCCGCGAGAGATACTCCTGCTCGAACTGCGCGATCAATCTGTCCTTGGCTGGATGATACGGCTCATCCATGATCCCCGAAAGAGTGGTGTCGCCCGGAAGCATGGGCGCATCATCGTATACGGGAATGTCTTCCGGCTGGATTGGTTGCCCCGGCTCAGCGAGCACCGCCACATGCTCGATAACATTCTGTAGCTCGCGAACGTTTCCGCGCCAGGGCCGTGTACGCAAGAACTCAATGCTGGACTCGGACAGCTTGGGCGCCAGCTCGCCAGCTGGCCGATGCCGTTCCCAGTAATGCGCGAGAAAATGCACTGCCAGGAGTGGAATGTCCTCGAGTCGCTTCCTGAGCGGTGGAAGCTTGATTGGAACAACTCTCAGCCGATAGTACAAATCCTCTCTCAGGATACCTGTATTCACCGCTTCCTGCGGATCTCGATTGGTCGCAGAGATGAACCGTACATCGACAACCGCATCCTGAGTCTCGCTTCCTACGCGGCGAACAACCCCGTCCTGAAGAACCCTGAGAAGCTTCGCCTGAAGCGGTCCCGACATTTCCGTCAGCTCGTCCAGAAAGAGAGTACCGCCATTGGCAGTCTCGAGAAGCCCCGGTTTGTCCCGATCGGCGCCAGTAAAGGCGCCCTTGCGATGCCCAAACATTTCGGACTCGAGCAGTGGCTCGGGGAGAGCAGCGCAATTAATTGGGACCAACTTCCGGCTGGCCCGACGGCTATGACGATGGATGAATTGAGCTACCACCTCTTTTCCAGTACCGCTTTCACCGCTGATCATCACAGAGGCATCGGTAGACGCAACCTTTCGCGCGAGCTCTACTGCCTTGCGAAAGGACGGCGAGATGCCAAGCAGTGAGATCTTGTCGCTGTTTCCATTCTGCTTAAGCAGCTGCAAGCGCAGATCGCGTGTTTCACGAGCGACCAACACAGCGTGAGAGGCTCGGCCCACCAGAACTTGTAAGTGGGTGGCGGAGAAAGGCTTGGGCAGGTAATCCCAGGCTCCTGCGCGGAGGGCCTCGATACTGGTGCTGACGCTTGGATTTCCCGTCATCACAACCACAATAGTGTCGCGATGTGCCTCCAGCGCCGCTCGAAGGATCTCCATACCCGATACGGGTGTCATGTAGAGATCCACGAGAATTATGTCGAACTTTCGACGCTTGACAGCATCCACCGCTTCATCGCCGCGGCCAATGAAGTTGACGTTGTAGCCTTCGAGCTGCAGTACGCTCGCGCATCCCTCCCGCAGGGTGCGATCGTCATCAATGACCAGGATCCGGAGGGTCGCCTTTATGTCAGGCGAGATTGACATTGGCTCCCTTACGGGTTCGGCCGCGATTTTCGGTGCGGTCACTGGAGCGATGGCACCCTCATCCGCTCGTTCTTCGCGAGCGTTGTCCAGATTCAGAGGCGACAGTGGAACTTGTGAAGGCGACACGGGCAACATGGGTAAGGGCCTTGCAGTAAATTCTGACTGGCCGACGCGATTGCTTAATGAATACTAATGCAACAAACCAATACGTAGTACCCGCTCTACACGGCGGTGTAACGAACAAACCACATCGCTGTAGATGACGAACTACACCAGCTAGGGTCACTTCGGTCCGGATGCGACAATCCAAGCAATGAGCTTGGGCCTCTTATTGCATAAATCGTGTTGCTGCCGCACTATGCGCGGTATACCCCCACTAGCCCTTCGTTTCGGGCGCCAACCTTGAAACCAGTGCGTCGCAAGCATGTCTAGCAACCTGATCCCATCACAATCCCCAACTGATCTCGAGTACGGACTGACCAGTGTAGGTCAGCCGAACAGCTGGCAGGGCACGGCGCCCGAGTCGCAGGGAATTCCGGTTGCGCGCTATTTTGCGGCGATCCTCCGCCATAAGTGGCTCATACTCGGGATTCTCATACTTGGCACGGCAGCGGGCGTCTTTGGCACCCGCTTTCTGAAGACGGAGTACGAAGCTTCGGCTTCCGTTTGGCTCGGGTCAGGAACGAAAACAGCGGCCGTGGGTCCGGTTACCGCCGATCCGGCCGAGGCTCGGCCCAACTGGATCGAATTGCTGACGAGCCGTGGCGTCGCATCCAACATCGTCACCCGTCGCCGGCTCTTCATAATTCCGGATAGTGTTGACGACGTACCGCTTTTCTCTGATTTCGTTATCGGCAAGGGGTTTTCAGGAGGCAAATACGAGCTGCGCGTGGACAGCACCAAGGGCACCTACAGGCTGCTGAAGAACGAATCCACGGATGAGGAGAGCGCACTCACGCTGGTCGAGAGCGGAGCGATAGGAGATTCCGTTGGGCGCAAGGTTGGGTTTCTCTGGCAGCCCAATCCCGCGCTCATCTCGACTGAAAAGAACGTTCGGTTTCTTGTGATGCCGCCGCGAGCCGCCGTTTCCATGCTGCAAGGAAACCTGGAGGTACGCCCGGTTCCGCGCACGAGCTCGATGGAATTCGTTTTCAGGGATCCTGATCCCCGCCGAGCTGCCACGACTCTAAACTCGATAGTCGACGAGTTTATCAACCTCGCTTCGGAAATACAGACGAGAAACGTTGTTGACGTCGGCCACAGACTCAAGGAGCAGTTCGATAGCGCGGCACTGGCGCTGCGCAACGCGGAATCAGCACTCGAGACCTTCCGCATAAATACCATCACGTTGCCGTCTGATGCGACCATATTGGCGCCGGGCGTAATGGCAACTTCGCCGTCAGTGCTGCAGGATTTCTACATGAAACGGCAGATCGCAGATGGTCTGCGAGGAGACCGGATTGCATTGGAGCGAATCCTCGCCGAGATGCGCAGGGGGACATTTTCCGTTACGGCTTTCGCTCCAATAACGTCGGTACAATCCTCGGCAGAGCTATCACAGGCCATAAGGGATCTATCGCTGAAAGAGGCAAACCTTCGTACGGCGCGAGTCACCTTCACCGATTCCAATCGGGTGGTGCAGACACTCGTGCGCGATGTTCAGTCGCTGCGAGGGCAACAACTCCCCCAGGCAACGGCTGATCTCATCGCCGATCTCAGGCAGCGAGAAACCGATCTCTCCGGCCAAATCGACCGAGCCGCCACCGAGATCAGAGGAATACCAGCCAGGACGATCGAGGAGCAACGGCTCCGCCGCGACGTAGCCTCCAAGGACGCCCTTTACCAGAACATTCAGACCAAGTATGAGAACGTGAGGCTTCAGGCACTCAGCACCGATGACGCCATCACGGTTCTTGATAGCGCGGTTGTGCCGCAGCGGCCGACCACCAATAGAAGTGCGCAGATTATCCTGATGGCTTTCGCTGCCAGTCTGGCTCTCGGGATTGCCGTAGCCCTTGCACTCGACCTGATGGACAAGCGCTTCCGGTATCCCGAGCAGGCGACTGGTGAGCTTGGCTTGCCGATCATTGGAGCCGTTCCTGCTCTTGTGACGCTGAAGTCCGGCGCGAGTGATCCTGAGGAGGATTCGCAGGTGGTCGAGTCCTTCCGAACGATACGCATGAATCTCATTCATGCATTCGATGGGGCTGGCTCCATTGTTTTGACAATATCGAGCCCCGGACCGGGGGATGGTAAATCGCTCGTCTCAATGAATTTGGCTATGCGGTTCGCGGAGCTTGGCCATCACGTGCTGCTAGTGGATGGCGACATCCGCAGAGGCGAGCTTCACGAAACCTTTGAGGTTGCGCGCCGGCCCGGACTTGTCGATTACCTTGCCGGCGTTGTCCCGCTCGATAGCATTTTGCGAGAGACCTCCGCCGACAATCTGACACTCATACCGTGCGGATCGCGCCGGCATCGCGGGCCCGAGCTCCTGCAGTCACCCGTACTAGGCGCGTTCATCGAGCAGATGAAAACGCGGTACGACGTGATAATCGTTGACAGTCCACCTTTGGGAGTTGGTGTCGATCCATTCGTGCTTGGAAGCGCGACAGGCAACATGCTTGTTGTGCTGCGGTCAGGCGAAACTGATCGCAAACTCGCTCTTACGAGACTTCGCGTTCTACAGCGACTGCCAATTCGCGTCGTAGGTGCGGTTCTGAATGGATTCAGCGCGGAGGGCGCTTATCGGTACTATGCGCACCTGTACGGATACGACATGCCGGAAGAGGATTCACCGGTGCCGCAACTCGCGTCGAAATCCAGCGATAACGGCGCTTAGCGGCTCGCGTCTGTGGTCAGCTTTGAGCACGCATGCGAACAGTGGGCTAACAAAAGACGGGATCACCAATGCAGGTGATCCCGTTTACAATTGCAGGCTCGAGCTCGCCAGGCCGCTGGCGGGCTGTGGCAGTTCGTCGAACGATCGAATGTCACGCCCGTTTTGCTCGGTGCGAAGATATCTGAGTGCCGTTGTGGCCCTCAGAAGAACTTCGACTGCATCCACCGACGAATCAGCGAAATCGGGCACCGCGCTATATCCCGCGCGAATGCGCATCGCCCGCTCGCCCACCTGGGTGCTGGTTGACTCCACAGAGGCGCGCAAGCGTTCTACCAGCTTTATAGCTCCCGAGGCCTCCGTACCGGGTGCAATAATAGCGAATTCTGACTGTCCGAGCCGCCCTATCGCGTCAGACGCTCGGCCTGTCCGCCGCATTAGCGCACCAAGCTGCTCCACTATTGAGACCATCGAGTCTTCTGTTCCACGGTCGCTTCCGACCACGACGTCCGTCTCAGCAGAGAACGCCACGCAACTCAAGGCGTCGTGCCGTCTGGACGCTTCTGCCCCCATCTCCCGCGCACGACGCGCCAGGCCTCGCAAGTTGTAAAGGCCGGTCGTCTGATCTACCAGGATATCGTCCTGGACGCGGTCTATGACTCGCTTGGCCCGCATGAAGGTCGCGAGCTTGATCAGGAGCACCTCACCATCCAGAGGCTGACCGAAAAATTCCCAGGCACCAGCGCGGTATGCCGCCAGACGTTGCGCGCGCGCCGTCGGCCCGGACGCCGTGATGACTATGGGAGTAGCAACGTTGAAGCGCGGGTCATCCCGAAGAAGTTGGCAGACTTCCAAGCCCTCGATGTCAGGCATCCTGATGTCGAGAAGTACGGCATCCGGCTGTGCTCCTCTCGCGAGCTCCAGCGCCTGTCGCCCGGTGTATGCACGCAGCACAGCATATCCATTAGGCCCCAGGATACTTTCAAGGGAACGCGCGGACCACTCCTGTTCATTGGCAATGAGCACAAGAGGTGGTCTGGCAGGCCGTTCATTCTGCTGCATTGACACTCAGGATTGGGTCGGCCGAGATTGAAACGGTGGTTGAGCCGATCGCGGCGAGCAAGCGCCCGCAGCAACGCTGTGTGCTCGACCAGTGAGGGGGTGCCCGACGTTGCGGCACGGTCGAAACAGTCTCCATTTCGTTCTCAGTCAATCAGGCAGCCAACAATCAAACTACCTATTGTAGCGACAAGGTATGCACAGATCGTGCAGCTGTATCGTCAATCTAACGACATTTGTTCCGAGACGTCGACCGGAGCACACCTCGTCGTTTAAACGTTGCCTGGCAGCCAATTACCCCCGTCAAAGAGGCGTGCGGCAGACACTCGGCGGAACCCGAAACCGTGAATGTTGGTCCTGCGAGACAGGCATCGCGGCTTCGGTGTGTAGGACGGAGACATGAAAGTGTAGTCAAATTGCCACACCCTTGCATCACATAGCAAGATAGCGAGTTTAGTAAGCCATTCAACTCCAAGCGGTTGTACAAGGCTTGGCGTTCCTATCGCCGTAGCACGACGGATGCATTCACGATCGTCCACATGGATCAGTCTACGCGGTTTATTGGCGGCTTGAAAAGTCGGCGCCCCATCATTGTCTGGTTGGCATCACTGGTATTCGCATTTGCCGCCATTTCGCACGCTCAGGGAACATCTGACGCATTCGATCCTAGAAGTCCTGGTGCCACACGCGAAAAGCTCGAGGCGATGGCGGCGCAAGCCGAGCGGGACGCAGGATCCGCCCGCAATGGAGAATCGCGCAGTCAGCATCTAGCGGACGCGGAGTTAATGCGCCAGCGTCTTCGTGACGGAGATTTTCAGGTAGGTGACCGTATTCTGGTGACTGTGGATACCGGAGCTATGGGGGTAACGGATTCGGTGACAGTTCGCACTGCCCGAGCGATTCAGTTGAACGGGATGCCGGAGATTTCACTCCAGGGCGTACTGCGGTCGGAGCTCCAGGATTACCTGACTCAGCAGTACGCGCGCATGATCAAGGAACCGAAGATCAAGGCAGTACCGCTGCTTCGAGTTGGAATTTTCGGACCGGTAGGAAAGCCGGGATTTTACTCGGTTCCGGTGGACTGGCTGTTGAGCGATGTGATCATGCACGCTGGTGGCCCGGATGCTTCGGCTGACTTGAACAAATCGGTAGTCAGGCGGGGCCGCAAGGAAGTTGTGTCTCGCAAGACTATTCAGCGGGCATTGGTGGTTGGATCGACCGTGGACGCGCTTGGGCTCCGGGCTGGGGACGCGATCCATGTGGGAAGTACAGGGGGAAGGAAGTGGACTGAGATACTCCGTGCAGTCAGTATCGGCCTTGCTCTAGGGTTCACAATCTATGGCGCTGGAAAGAAATTCTGAGATGTCTACCATTGAGAGACGAGCAAGAGTGATTCATCATTCAGCGGTACCAATCCGCCAGCGCATGCAAGCCGGTAGCGCAGCGGATATGCGCGAGGTTGCACGGCCTATCGAGCTGGTGCGTTTCGCCGATAGCGCCAAACCGGATCGCCCGGTTGTGGAGACCAACCCGCGTGAGCGCTCCGAACGAATTGACCGCGTGGTGAATGTCGCGCTAAGCGTGGCGGCTCTGATCATCTTCTCCCCGGTCATGCTCTTTGTGGCCCTGCTTGTGAAACTGACGTCTCCCGGGCCGGTGCTGTACGTTCAGACGCGCGTTGGAAGGGATAGACGCCAATCTCCGCCTAACGCGGCGTACGATCGTCGCATGCAGGATCTTGGTGGCCAGGTATTCTCGATCTACAAGTTCCGAACGATGCACTCTGACGCCGAAGATGTCTCTGGCGCTGTATGGGCCAGCAAATCTGATCCACGCGTGACACTCGTTGGGAAATTTCTACGAAAAGCGCGGATGGACGAGCTGCCGCAGCTCCTGAATGTCGTTCAGGGACACATGAACATTGTCGGACCGCGTCCTGAACGCCCCAGTATCTTCGCGCGCTTGCGAGAGGACATTGTGGATTATCCGCTCAGACAGATCGCCAAGCCAGGTATCACCGGCTGGGCACAGATCAATCAGGGATACGACCAGGATCTCGATGATGTGCGTGCCAAGGTTCGATACGACCTCGAATACATAAACCGGCAGTGCCTCGCCGAGGATTTCCGGATTATGCTCAAGACCTTCCCGGTGATTTTGTTCGGAAAGGGCCAGTAGCATTTAGAAACAGGGCAAAGAGCTGTACAGTGAGTTTGCGGGCCTCGTTGCAGAAGTTGCAGCGAGGCCCGCACTTTTTTGCAATGCGCTGCTCGCCTTTGCCCACCCTCCGCCGCATTCTCCAACCTCCCGCTCAGGATCAGTTAGCGCCGGGTCGGCTCCCAGATTGGGCTCCGTTTGCCTCTGAATACTTTTACCCATGCGAGAACGCCAGCCAGATTGGACGCTAGCGCAAACCCGGGCACGGCGAAAATCGTCGGAACAGCGCGTCCTTGGGGCCAACACATTCCGATAACTCCCGCGGCAATACCCGAAATGGTTATGGCCAACAATACCAGCGCGATGCGCCATTCCAGAGCGAGTAGCAGCAAGCCGCCAAATCCCAGAGGCAGTGTAAGGTAGGCAAGCCAGCGGCAAAGTTTATGGCTTATCAACATCCACGCGAAGCTGCCATAGCGCATCGGATTCATCATCTGGCGCTTGTACCATAGAGTCTCCAATCCGCGAGCCATCGTTCTGATTTTTCGCCGAAATTCGACGTGCAGTGATGACGTCCGAGGCACCAGGCATACAACGTCTCGTGCCGAGACGGACCGATACCCCTGCTCGCGCGCCATAAGTGCGGAGGCGAAATCTCGGCTAAGAGCGTCTGGAAACGCGGGTTCGTGAATGCCGCGCCGAATTCCAAAGAAGGATCCACTCGCACCTACAATCGAGCCCATACGCGTTTCCTGCTCGCGTACCCACATCTCATAGCCGACGTAGCCGGACTCACCCTGATTTCCCTCGATCGGAGAGCTACCGGTGCTTACATCACGACTCGAAACCACCCCAACGCTGGGATCCTGAAACGCACGCACCAGTGCCTTGACCGAGCTCGGGAGTATGCGCACAGAGGCGTCAAGGTTGACGACAATGTCACCACGTGCTGACTCCAACGCGATGTTCTCGGCGGCGGTTTTTCCCCGGCGCACCGGCAGGCGGAGCAACTCAACACCGAATCGAGCATACTCTGCGACAATGGCGTCAGTTCCGTCAAACGAAGCATCTGAAACGACCAGCACTTGCAAGCTTGCCGCTGGATAGTCGATCGTCAGGATGCTTTCCAGCGTCGAACGGATTCGCTTCTCCTCATTAAAGCAAGGCACCACAATGGTGATGCCTGGCCATTCGACAGGGTCGGCGAAAGCGCGCGGCTCCGGACGACGAATAACCAGAAGACGCAAGAGTAGCGGATATCCGGCGTATGCGTACCCGAAAAGCAGGACGGGAGCAGCAATGAGGCTCAGTGCAAGACCGGTCACGTTTTCGATGTCGCGCGACGCGAACGCGGAACCCCTGGCGACGAATTCCGCAAGCTTGTGTATATCGACTCATACCGAGCAAGCCAAGGTGGCACGCTGAACTGATCCAGAAGTCTGCTGCGGGCATTTTTCGCGAGGAGATCCGTTGCAACGGGCTGCTCGTGCGCTGCGCGGATAGCGCCGGCAAGCGAATCCGGGTCGTTGGGAGGCACCAGCATTGCTTCCGAATCGGTCAACACGTCAGGCACTCCTCCAACTCGAGTGGCCACGATTGGCACACTGGCGGCCATTGCTTCAAAGAGCACAATCGGAGTGCCTTCCGTACGGGAACTCAGAACAAAAAGATCAAATGCGGAAAAAAGCCGCGCTGCATCATGGACTGTCCCTCGCCATGAGATGCGGTGAGCGATGTTTAGTTTTGCAGCCTGGCGCTCGAGTGCCTCCCGCTCGCTGCCATCACCTACGATGGATACCTGTAGTGGCAGATCGCCGAGGCTCGCGACAGCGCGGAGCAACAGGTCGGCCCCCTTTTCCTCACTGAGCCGACCTACCCAACCAATGTGAAAGCTGCCCTCTCTCACCTGCATGATCCGCCGCGCCTCATTCCGCGGCAGGCGGGCAACCGCTCCGTCGTACGCATTTGGCACAATGTGCACCTTATCGCGGCCTACACCTCGCCGCACGAGCTCGTCGGCGAGCGGACGAGAGACTGATACAACGGCGCCGAAACTCTGAAAGGCGCGCAACTGCAGTCGTTCGTAAAGCCGATTCCTGAAGCCGCCACCGGTAAACCCATGCACGGTGGTAACGGTCGGAATCTGCAGCTTCCGCGCGACGGCAGCGTCAATGACGTCCGGTCGATAGCCATGAGTGTGAACGATCGACATCGTACTATCGCGACATAGCTCGCGAATGGCTGCACGTTCTGTTCGGTACGCGCGGCCAGGCGCCAGAATCGCGAAGGTGTGCACTCCAGCGGAGCGCAGAGAAGTCAGCCACGGCTCGGCGGAATATTCGCCGGTCACGACAGCCGCAACGCTGACCGAATGGCCGGCGCGAGCCTGGCCTGAGGCCAGCATCGCCACCACGCTCTCAAGGCCTCCTACCTGCCCGGGCGCCAGTACATGGAGGATCGACAGGGGAACCGGCACTACCAGGTCATTTCGCCCGCGCTGGCGCACCGAGGCTGGTGAATTCAAGTGTCAAGCGCGCGATCGATGCAGTGCCTGACCCCGCTGCAGACCACGTTAGCGGCCGAGCTGAACCATGCGGTTATAGACAGCGCCGATCAGTCGGCCGAGGATATATCCAATAACGAATAGATAGATGAAGCCGACAATGCTTCCGAGAAAAGTTACGCTATACCCCGGAAAGTAGACTGCCAGTAGCCGGAGGTGTCGGCCAACGTTCTGGCCTCCCTTAAGCACGAGAAAGTTCGTGGCGACGAAAATCGCTCCGCCCATCAGAAGGCCGACAGCGATACCCCACGCACGTGCATTCATCCGGAGAAGGGCGCCATGAAGCTCTCGCTCATCTTCGACCGAATTGGAGACAGCAGATCTGTCCATCATATCACGCTTCAAATGTGATCCAGAAAGTCACGAGTTGATTCCAGCTCCCCGCGAGTTCGCGAAACAAATATGGAGATTGCAAGAGCAAGATTCCGGCAGAACGCAAAGAACCAGCCCGCGACGAATCCGATTGCCATTCCCCAGGCCAGGCCAATGAAAGCACCGATCCCCGTAACGCTGTATCCGTAGAAATACTCCGCCAGCAATCCGAGCGGTAATCCTCCACGGGGATCGGTAAGCACGTGAACCAACGTCACGAAAAAGAAGGTCAGTCCAGCCGCGGTGCCTACAGCCGTGCCAAATGCGCGCTTGTGCAGCGGAGCGAAGGCAAGGGCAAGCGCAGGGGGTAGCACGTCCTCACTCACTCTGGCCGTGCCGGTCGGTGTGATCACGCGGAAATCTTGCGCTTGGCCGGCACTGGTGGCCAGGTCTGCACCCCAACCTCGGAGAACGCTTCCACGGCGGGATCCGGACGTGGCCCTCCCACCGTTCCGTGCAGCAGCCAACCGAACGCGAACGACACGGTGTTCAGTGCGTAGTACATCAGGTTGAGAGGGATCACGCCCAGCATAAACAACACCCCGCGGCTCCGGAGGAAGAAGCCATAGAGTCGAGCGTTGGTCAGGACTACTGGAAGGAGGCAAAACACTGCCGGGATCAGCCATCGGGGATCCACGCTGAATGCCGCCACGAGAACGAACAGGATCATCAGCGCTACCAGGGCGGTGTTGATGCGCTCGATTGTGCGAAGATTGAGCGTGCGGCTCGTTATCGCCTGGCCTTGCATGATCAGAAAGCGCGTCCACGGCACTCCACGGTCGTTTAGGTCAGTCCGAATCACCTGCCTCAATGTCCATCGCTTCAAGTGCTTGCCCTGAATCTCCGGCCGGAGCGCGATTCTATGTCCTATCGCCCGGATGCGGTGACCCAGCTCTATGTCCTCGATCTGGGGACGCGGGTAGTGCCACTCATCATACATCCCCGCCTTTCGAAAGACGGTCTCTCGCACCGCACCGCACCCTGCCCAGAACGTTTCAGCGTCTCCAGCGTTCTGATGGTGGACGTAATGGTGCAACAGATTCCGATATTCGGTCACGAGACCTTTCTCTGCCGGCTCGTCATCATACGCCCCAAACACGGCGCTAACATCCGGCTCGTTGCAGAACACTTCAGCAAAGCGCCGCAAGGTGTCTTCGTGCAAACTGACGTCTGCGTCGACGAATACTACGATCTCACCACGGGCAACTTCGAAGCCGCGGTTCCTCGCGTAGGCCGGCCCATGCGGGCGACCCGGAAGCCGCACAACGGTATCCGCGTAGGCGGCCGCTATCAGGGCCGTCTCATCGGTGCTCGCGTCGTCCACTACGATCAGCTCCCAGCACTCACGTGGCAGATCGCTGGCCATAAGACTTGGAAGGGACCGCGGAAGCATAGCCGCCCCCTGGTGAGCGGGAACGATGACTGAAAGATAGGGCCGGTCAGGCTTCATAGATACTCATTTACGGCTGTAAGCCCGCGGCGCACCTGGCGCGCGCGCGACCGCAACCAGAGATACTGCTTGAATCGTGCGGAACCCCACGAATCCAGACGACCAGACTCGCGGAAATAATACATATCGATTCGTGGAAGGAGCCACGCCCTGTCGCCAGGGCCAACCCCACGCATCGAGGTAGTGCATGCCCATTTGTAGACGGATTCCGCCCGGATGCTCGCCGCGTCGCTCACTTCCCCGTACGGGTATGCGAAACCTGCCGGCACGAGATCGGTTTCCATTTTTATCCGCTCGGCCGAGCCCATGAGCTCGTCGGCGACGGCGGCTGCGCTCAACCGTGGAAGATGCGCATGGGTTCGAGTGTGCGACCCAAGCTCGATGCCCGCAGCAGCGAGACTGGCAACCTCCTTCCAGTCAAGCAATGCAAGAGTGGGAATGCCAGTGTGGGGAATGCCCCCCCAGCTGTTGGTTCCTCCTACGGCGTCTGTAACGACAAAGAGTGTGGCCGGCAAACCGTGCTCGACAAGAAGAGGCGCCGCCACGACTCCGAAATTCCTGAAGCCATCATCAAATGTTATGGCTATGGCATCTGCGTCATCGGGCAGTGCCAGAAGTTGTCCGACTGAAACCACTCGCGTGACACCGGAAGCGAACCATGCTACGTGACTTCGGAATGCTTCGGGACTCACGGAAATCGGCGAGCCGGAGTCATCGATGGAGTGATAAGTCAGGATTGCTTTCACGCCGCTCTCCCCTCTTCCAGCGTTCGAGCAATGTCGGTTCGTCCTTGCGATACCGCAATTCGCTCCAACAGACTGAAATAGCTCGGTAAGACGGCGGATTCGGTCCACTTCTTAAGAAATCCCTGGTACGCCGCGTGAGCCAACTTGGCACGCCATGCAGGTTCCATTTGCATACGCGTCAGTGCAGCGACCAGCTGATCCGGGGTGCTAAAGAGCTCGCCTCCACCACACGACTCGACCAATTCCGGGAATGGCCCAATGCGGCGGGCAACGACCGGAGTACCACGGCGGAACGCCTCGATCAAAACGAAGCCGAACGTCTCGAAACCGGCTGACGGAACTACCGAGGCTATTGCCTGCGCATTGTAGCGATCCACTTGATCGCCCGGGACCATCCCTAGAAATGTCACCCGAGGATTTCGTCCGGCGATTCGCTCGAGTTCGGCACGGTGCGTTCCGTCACCTGCGATCACCAGATCGGCGTCCTTGTAACGCTCGAACACAGGGATGACGTCGTCCAGTCCCTTGATCCGCTCCAGCCTTCCAGCGAAGAAAAAGTACGGCCGCGGATGAATTGGCGAATCTCCCTGCCGCGCCTCGCCAGGCTGGGCGGCACTTAAATGGCGCACATTCAGGGTCGATGAAAAATTTTCATCCGCGGACGTAGCTTCCTCCGCACCAGCCATAATCGGCGCAGCGGCTGGATCAGGAAGAAAACCGGGAATTACCTCCATATCGCGATCAAAGCCAAATTCGCGATGTTTTTCGCGGCTGAACTCGCTGAGAGCGATGAAAGCGTCGATGTGCTGGATCTCGCGCTCGAGCTTGCCAGTATATCGCCAAAGTTGAGGAGGCCGCCGGTACGCGAGGACGCACCGCAGGCACTGGCGTTCAGGACAGGCCTCGCGGTTGTGCCGCCAAAGAACGTGGGTGGGGCAGACGAGCCAATGCTCCCAGGCGGTGTACAGCTTTACGCCACTGCCCATGCCGAGGATGCCTGGACCGCCCAGGGCTGACACGTTGTGGTAATTGATAACGTCGAATCGACCTTCATCCAGTATTCGCCGAATTGCACTCGCGTGAACGATGGGACGCCCCGCCTGGTGCGAAAGGAGCACCGAAAGAGGCGCAGCAGCGCTGCGAAGCCAGTGCACGGTGATTCCACTGTCCTCGGGGACAGCAGGCGGCGGAGGACCGGTACGCAGAACCTTGTACACGTCCGTGTCGCAAATGACGGTCACATGATGACCGCGGCGCGCGAGCGCGCGCGCCCATCGCTGCACTCCAATGCCGTCTCCGCCGAAATTGTGCGGCGGGTAAAAGGTGGTGACGAAAGCAAACCGAAGCCCTTTCACGCGGCCGCCTCACGCAGAGCGCCGAGCGCGGCCGCGGCGCCTCGCTCCCATGTAAGCTCCAGTGCGCGCTCGCGTGCGCGGGCACCAAAAGCGTAACGTGCGCTTCGGTCCCCGAGGAGAGCCCGCATGGCATTGGTAAGTGCATCCTCGTCGCGAGGTTGCACGAAGATCCCTCCGCCGGCCAGGAGCTCGGGAAGCGGGCTGGCCAGCGTGGCAATGACTGGGGTTCCACAGGCCGCGGCCTCGACCGCTGGAAGGCCGAAACCCTCGCATTCGGAAGGGAGAAGAAGAGCAGCGGCACCAGTGAGCAGGTGCCTGAGCTCCTCGTCCGCCACCCAACCCGCCCAGCGCACGAGCGCATCGGTTCCGCTACAAGCTATTGCGTCCTTGATGCGGGCATGGTCGCCGTGGAAGACATCGCCAGTCGTCGCTCCGATTAGTAAAAGGTATGGTGCCTCCGATGCCGAACACTCCGCAGCAATTCGCGCGTGCGCACGAACGATCACGTCGACGTTCTTATGCGGGTTGAAGCCACCAACATATGCGAACCATCGGGCTCCAATGGGAAGGCCCATGCGTCCTGCCGCCTCCCTGATCTGGCTCTCGCACTCGCTGGGACGGAAGGCAGACGCGGGAGCTTCGCCTGCTACGCGAATGCGCTCCTCCGGAACGCCGAGCACCTCCGATACCTCGCGGCTGCTGAAGTCTGACGGAGTGAGAACCAGTCTAGCCTGCTTGAGTGCAAGACCCACCTTCATGCGCCAGAAAAGCCGGGCGCGGGGCGACGGCAACGTGAGCTCGGGGAAACGTTCCGCGATCGTATCGTGGATCGTGATCACTGCGGCTAGCCTCGGCGGTAGCGGGAAGTAGCTATAAACCGAGGGTGAGAAAAAGACGTCCAGAGGCTCGCGCCAGACGGCGCGGGAAAAACGTAACATGTCCGACGGAGAACGGCTGCCATTGGCGGCCGCCGCCAGCGTCGGGGATACGTGCTGCGGGACGTGGACTACTTTGACATTGGCTTCGCGAAGATCAAAGGTGCGAGCGGCGTGGTCGTCCAGAAAGAACACAAACTGGTCATCTGGAGCGAGCGTAACCATCGCTCGAAGCAGCTCACGCGCGTATCGCCCGTAACCGCGACCGTTGGCCCAACATGCCGCGTCGACACCGATACGCATCACTCGGCTCGGAAGCCGGCCTACGCGCCCACGGCCGCGCGCAGCTCCGCCCTTTTGGGCGCGGGGTACTTGGCGTCCTCCACCTTCTGCTCCTCGTGATACTCGAAGTCGGTATTCACTTCCCAAATGTCGTGGGAGGCGCCCTGCATGTTCTGCACGGCCATCATTGCCGTGAGCATCGAGTGATCCTGGTTATTGTACTTGTGCATTCCGTTCCGGCCAACAGTATGCAGATTGGATATCGGATCGATGAAGCCGCGGACGGCATCGAGATGAGCGTTGTAAGCAAAGTCGTAAACAGGGTACGCCTTTTTCATCCGAACGACTGTTCCATCGAACACCTTGGATGTGTCCGCAAGGCCGAGCTCTCCGAGCTCACGCGTCGCTAGGGCAATCAGGTCCGCATCCGAACTTGCCCACAGCCCATCGCCCTCAAAGCAGAAGTACTCGAGTCCGAGACATGTTTTCCCAGGCACCGGAATCATGGCGCGGCTCCAATTATTGAAGTTCTGGATTCTGCCTACTTTCACTCCGGGGGTGTGGATATAAATCCAGTTATCCGGAAACAGATCCTCTTCGTCGAGCATCAACGCAACGACAAGAAAGTCCCTGTAGTTTAAGCCATCGCCTGCGCTCAACACTTCAGCGGGAGGTTCAGGCCGCAACGCGCGTACAAGATTGCGGATCGGCATGGTGTTGATGAAGTGTTCCGCTTCGATTCGCCGCTCCCCCACCGGAGTACGTACGCGCACCGCAACGATTCTACCGTTCTCCATCTCGAGCTGCTCAACGTACTGACGCATGAGTACGTGTCCACCCATCTCACGAATCTTGTCGGCCGCCATCTCCCACATCTGGCCAGGACCCAGGCGCGGATACTGAAACTCGTTAATGAGGCTCTTTATCTTCGTCGAGCGCTTGTTGAGCGAGGCTGCCGACATGATCGCTTTGGCGAGGCTCAACCCCTGGATGCGCTGGGCTGCCCACTCAGCGCGAATTTCCGTGCATGGAATGCCCCACACCTTTTCAGTGTAAGTCTTGAAGAAAATTGTGTAGAGACGTTTTCCGAACCGATTTGAAACCCATTGTTCGAAGTTTTCTTCTATCGGATTAGGGCGGAAGTGTGCCTTGAGATAGCTCAGCATTATCAGGAATGCATTCCACAATCCAAGACCACTGAGAGCGTTGGCAGCCTTGAGCGGATAGTCAAAATACTTGCCGCCGTAGTGAATGCGGGACATTCGCGGCACCGAGATGAACTCATCACCCAGTATCTCGTGCCAGAGGTCTTCCACGGGCTTGATCTTGGTAAAGAAGCGGTGTCCTCCGATGTCAAACCGATACCCGTTGTATTGCGCCGTCTGCGAGATTCCTCCGAGTATGTTTTCCCCTTCGAGAACGGTGACTGCGTAACCCTGCTTGCACAACTGGTAAGCGGCAGTCAACCCGGCAGGCCCACCGCCAATAACTACGACACGGTCGCCAGCATTGATCTGGCTTACCTGCCGGGGGATCGATTTAGCGGAAAGATTCATCTAGCGGACTCTGGCGAGGGGTAACCGAAAACAGTCCAACGGCCGACAATTTCTCCTACACACGCGAATGCGTACGAGGAGAGCAAGAAGGAAAGTGATGGCGCGCACTGCGCCACATGAGGCCGGTGGACCGTAATTTTCGATAGCGTGCGGGGAGGAAAAAGCGCGGTTGCGAGCAGGCGGGTAGCCCAGATGTGACACGACAGGCGTACACAGGCGTCTTGCACCGAAGCGTTGGTGGACGGGCTGTTCACGCAAGGAATGAAGACAGAAAGCCTGCCCTGCGCCAAATGTGGCTTTCGATCCATTGCGCTCAACTGACGCTCCACTGTGTTAGCGACCGCCGATGCCAAGAGTTTTTCTCGTGAAGACGCCGGCACCGGTGAAGTAGGCAGACCAATCGAAGGGCTGGTCGCTGACCAAATTTTCGCCGTCGGGAGGGCAGGCCTTCGCCATTATTTTGGCCAGCCACCGGCTTTCCCTGACAATGCCATCTCCGGTGAATACAACAATGTCTCCGTTCGCTTCCGACATTCCGAGCGAGCGGAGCTCAGGCAGCGAAGCATCGGTTGGGGCTAGCACGAATCGCGCCGTGGGGTAGAGCGTCTCCAACACCCGAACCTCCGGGCTTGACGCTGAGCGCACGACTATGAGTTCCCCATTATATAGCGTGGACTGGGGCAGGATTGCGGCGAGACACAGGTCAAGGCGCGAATCGTCTTCGGAAGATGCGATTACCACCGTGAGAGTTGGCTTACCACCACGCCGCGGTGCTCGCAACTGCTGCCGACGGCGTCCGCGCTGCGCTACCGGCGTCCCAGGGATGCCGTCACCGGGTTCTCGTGCATCCGTCTCCAGGACCAAACTTTTCCGCATTCCGCCCTTCTCCAAGCCGGTTGGTACGACATGACTCCGATGGTTCGCAGAGATCACGGTCGCTCGGGGTCTAGCCCAGTGGTGGAGAAAGCTGGCTTCCTCCAGGTTTTGTAAACGGTGAAGTGCAACTGACCGTGATAGACGGCGCCGCCTCCATGCGACGCTTCAGACGCAAGGCACAGGCCCGATGTGAACGCTACTCAGGCGCTTGCAACCATTGGTCTTAGCGACTCCAAAATCGCTCGCCGTGCATTCTCCTGTTGCATGACAACAACACCACTCTGCCGGACAACTTCAATGGATCGGTTTGCTGTTCCAAGGCCCGTGGTCAACGCCTTTTGCTCCACGGAACGT
>JACMME010000009.1 GCA_014379205.1 Gemmatimonadaceae bacterium | reverse complement strand
GCTCTGTTTATCCTCGGCGCCATCAAGGGGCTGCGCCGCCGCGCTGCCGCTTGAGCACGAGTGACGCGCTCCCGCTGCATAAAGTGATGCAGTTGCACCGCACAACGCTGCAAAATGGGCGTCATGAACCGCGGTTGCCCACCGTCAAGTACACGCGGCATCGCGAGTTGCATTGTGAGTGACATTCGGCACGTGCGTTGCTGTCAGCTTTCTAGTCCCATACCGCGCCCAAGCCTCGCGAATTGGCAGACGGAAGCTCATCATTTGGGGTATTGCCATGAAGAGACTGATACTACCCACTGCATTGGCGCTCGCACTGCTGGCGCCCGTGACCAGCGCGAGAGCCGATTCGAACGCTTACGACTTCTGCAGGACGGGCATGTCGCTCGACTTCTGCGGCTCGGTCCTCACGACTGCGACCGTGAACACCGGCGGCGGGACGGATCTATCTCTTGCTGTTATCAACGAGCCTGTCGGATGGTCCGGGACAGAGTTTCGCTCAATTGGAGGTGACGACGCCCTGGTGACAGCCGCGCCCATAAATGGCGACCAATGCTCCGGAACTTTCGATCGCCTCTACAAGTGTGACAGGACCGCGGTGATCATTTCGTTCTCGGCGGCGGCGTTGACATACGCGATCGTGTCGTCGGGCTCACCGACGTCCTCAGCGAACGCAGCGAACGAAGTGAACGCAGTGATTGTGAATCCGGAGCCTGCAACGATCGCCCTCGTTGCAACGGGATTGCTCGGATTGGGTGGACCTCTTTCGCGGTGGCGACGTCGTCGACATAGCTGAACGGCCGTCGACACTCTGAATGGAGACAGGAGCCCCGCCCGCGAGTAGCCTGTTCGCTCGTGCCGGCCAGGTCATTCCTTTGCGGGTTGCAGACGTGCCCGGCGCACTTGGGCGATTTCTTCCCGCGCTCGTTACAGCAATTGCCTTCCTAGCGCTGTTTGCCCAGCCGCTCGTCCTTCTCGTCCAGGATTGGTGGCAGCTGCCCGAAGCCGGCCATGGATTGCTTCTCGCCCCAATGGCTGTGTGGCTCGCCTGGCGCTCGGGCATTCGTGACGGCGCAACTCCCAACCACGCCGCAGGCATCGCAATTCTCCTGGTGGCGGTGTTCATCCGGTACGTCTCGGGCCTCGCCGCCGAGTTGTTCACTATGCGCGAGTCGATGGTGCTGGCCCTCGCCGGACTCACTGTCTACCACTACGGAGTTCGACAGTTGCTCTGGTGGTGGCTTCCATTCACGCTGGCTGCCCTAACAGTACCACTGCCGGAGCTCGTGACTCAGCAGCTTGCGCTGCCATTGCAGTTTCAAGCTTCGCGCATCGGTGCATGGCTGCTCTCGTCCCGTCATGTGCCGGTCGAGCTCGCCGGTAACATCATCAGGATCCCCGGCCGCGAGCTGTTCGTTACCGAGGCGTGCAGCGGACTGCGCTCACTCACCGCGCTCGTCAGCCTCGGCATACTCATGGGCGGTGTCGCCCTTCGGCACCCGGTATCTCGATTGTTACTGTTGGCACTGGCGATACCGGTTGCGATCCTGATCAATGGAGTTCGCGTCTTCATCACCGGGTTCCTTGTGTACTTCGTAAGTCCGTCGTTCGGCGAAGGCTTCATGCACATCACTGAAGGGTGGCTTCTGTTTCTGGTCTCATTCGCATCGCTTGGACTTCTCGCGTGGGGGTTTGTTCTCCTCGAGCGGTATGTGCTCGACAAGTCGAATACGCGCAATGCATAAGCTGAACGCCTATATCCCGGCTTTCATTCTCGCTGTCGGCTACTTCCTCGTGGCGGGCGCGAAGGGACAGCGAGCGATACCGCTCGCCTCGCCCATTGATGGCGTCCTTCCATCAGTCGAAGGATATCGTGCTCAGAACCAGCTGATAGGCGCCAAGGAACGCCGCGTAGCCGGGATGAGCGATTACGTCGCTCGCGCGTATTTGCGTGATTCGGCGGTGGCGTTCACAACGCTCGTTTCCTACTACGACCGGCAGACCCGGGGCAAGTCGATCCATTCTCCGCGCAACTGCCTGCCCGGTGCCGGGTGGGAAGTTCTTTCGAGCGGAACGCAGGCGCTGACGACAAACGGCGGGGCATACACAGTGAACCGGTACATTCTCAAGAACGGAGCTACCCGTGCGGTGGTGTATTACTGGTATCAGGGACGCGGTCGAGTCGTAGCCAGCGAGTACGCCGTCAAATGGAATTTGCTAAGAGACGCCGCGTTCCGTGGACACACGGAAGAGGCCCTCGTCCGAGTAGTCGTGCCGGTGCGATCCTCCCCCGCAGCGCCTGTGCGTGGGCTCGAAACAGGTCTCGCGGATGCGAGTGAGCTCGGTAGCACAATCGCAGGGCGAATGATCGACGACGTCGATCGGGTCCTACCCTCATCCGGACCTGCAGGATAGCGTGGATGTTGGAGGATCAGACTGGAAGCGCAGCTCCACCGATTTCTTCCAAAATTACTTGCGCGGCTCTGCGCACATCCAATCCCAACAAAACTGTAGAGACATCGCAGGAAAGTGTCGATACGGTGCAACACACTTGGTTGGCGGCCCGACTCGGTACCTCACGTACCGTTGCTCCTATGTCATTACGTGACAACGTGCTACCCGAGGAGCTCTGCCGTCGATACGCGAGCATGGGGCCTGCGTTGGGTCAAAGTCGCGACACGAGGCACAGGGCCTTGCGTTGGGTCGGGTCGCAACGCGAGGATAGCTCGTCGCGTTTGATTCCTGCAACCACCACCTTTCCAATCAATTTGCATGGCGACGACTGCCGCTGAAGTTAGTGGTATCGACAGCGACAGCGACACTCCCCTCGTCGTCGATCCCTCCTCACGAAATTCGATCACATTCCGCAAGCTGCGGTCGCGGAGCCATGCTTTGTTCCGTTCGAACGTCCTTCCCTTCTACTACCCGTTGTTTGAGCGTGGTAGTCGCACCGAGGGACCCAGCCAGAGCATCGTAGCACCGCATGGAAGCGACCGCGCGACGCGCGCCCTCAACATCATCGTCGGCGTGGTCGGACTTCTCCTTACGACTCCTTTGTTTCTGCTGATCGCCATTGCGATCAAGTTGACCAGTCGCGGTCCGGTGTTCTACAAGCAAACCCGAATCGGTCTGGATCGCCGCTGGAATCGAGCGCCAACGCACGAGGACAGCCGCATCCGGGATCTGGGCGGGCACCCATTCACGATGTACAAATTCCGCACAATGGTCGTCGCCGCCGAAAGCGATAGTAAGGAGGTCTGGGCGAGACCGGACGATGAGCGGGTTACGACGATCGGCCGACGGCTACGGGTTACCCGTCTCGACGAGCTTCCTCAGCTGTTGAACGTGCTTACCGGTGACATGAACATCGTGGGACCGCGACCGGAGCGTCCGACGATCTTCGCCGAGCTTCGAGAAGCGATTCCGGATTATCACATGCGGCAGCGTGTTATGCCCGGCATCACCGGATGGGCGCAGGTCAACCAAGCGTACGACACCTCGGTCGATGACGTCCGTCGAAAGGTCCAATTCGATCTGGAGTATCTCAGCACGCGCAGCGTAACGCGCGACCTGAGAATCATGGCGCGCACGGTACCCATCATGCTGTTCTCCCGGCTGGGTTGGTAGACAGTATGAGCGAGGCGGCAGTGGGATCAATCCAATCGGATGGGATGGACACGAGAACAGTCGGTGCTGTTGATAACGAGGTTCCCCAAGGGATCCCAGGCGTAGCGGGTTGGAAATGGTTACGCGAGCTGCGGAACGTGCCATCTTCACGCCTCCATGCGCGGCGCCGGCGTTCCGCTCAAATCCGGTTGGGGAGTGTCACGCCCCGCTCCATTCTCTTCGTGTGCCACGGCAATATTTGCCGCAGTCCCTTCGCTGCCGCGGCACTTTTGCGCTCGTGTCCGCCTGACATCGCGAGCGGCGTGAAGGTCGCATCCGCGGGATTCATCGGGCCGGACCGCTCCGCTCCACCTAATGCGCTGGTTGCAGCGTCAAAATTTGGCGTCGACCTTTCGACTCACCGCTCCGCACTGGTCACATCGGAGAGCCTGCGAGCAGCGGATCTCGTGGTCGTCATGTCCGAGCAGCAGGCCCACAACATCCGCGCACGAGTCAATGCTTCGACATTCGTCCTCGTGCTCGGAGATCTTGATCCCAAGCCGGTGAATCGTCGAACCATACTGGATCCTTGGGGACAACCCGACGCGGCGTTTGACGAAAGCTACGATCGCATTGATCGATGCGTTCGTGAGCTGGTTCGAATCATCTCCGGGACTCACTGAGAGAAATCTTTTCGCTCGGTCCGTGCAACACTCGGCGCGATGACCAGCCGATCAATGCGCCAGCGAGAAAACCGAGCCCTGCTCCGATCCATTCGATTGGTGGCGTAGATACGACGCCAGTTATGCCTGGGAGCCAGAACAAGACGAGGACGATGACGCACGCGACAGCCAGCGCCCTCCTGCTTCGCGCCCAGAACCCGATCGGTAGGCAAAGCAGGAACACCCACGCGGCATCCAGCGCCTCCCCCCAGCGGCGCGCAATCGCGTCAGGGTACGCGAGCAACGTCCACCCTTCTCCAACCGTCGGGCCAAGCGTTGCCCGTTTACCTGGTGTGCTTACGTACCACCGCGCGCGGTCACGCCGTGCTGAAACTGACCCCGTATCTGCGCTTGAGCTGTCTGGAAAGGCGTGGGCCAGCCAATATACGGGCTTATCGAGCCCGGCCGCATCTGCCCGCGACTGATATTCAAGCACCAGATCGCTACCCGCGCGACTGATGGCGAAGGGTCCTTCCGGTGCGAGGAGCAGCGCAGTCAAGGTCATCACCAATGTCGCCGCCGCAACGCCAAGGGCGGTAAGGGTGACTGAGCTTCTCGCGTCGGGAGCGAGCCAGGCTCTGGGGCGTAGACCTATCAATGCGCCAACTGTTGTACCAGCGGTATTAGAGAAGATGTCGCTGAGTGACGGATCTCTTCCCGGGATCCACATCTGCGCCAACTCGACGGTTGTGGAGAGCAGCAGCCCGCAAAAAACCGCCTTGGCGGGTGATCGCGAGTTCCACGCCAGCGCTAGTCCGAGTGGAACGAACATGCAGAGATTCAGGATTGCATCGGCGAGCCAGTGGCGGCCGACCCCTAGCTCGAAGGAGAACTGCAAAGGAGGGCCGTTAGCCGCCGGGGTCAGTGTGATTACCAGAATGACAAGCAGGATGGCGGCGACTGCGATCTCTCGGCGAGTTGGAGAACGCTCAAACAATATTCATGGCCGATCCGCCGCGACGACTGTTACCTTGGAAATCCATTGAGAGCTGAATCCAAGCGGACATGAGTATCGCGCGCAAGCCGGTGTGCCACCATTTTACGGTCGATGTCGAGGAATATTTCCAGGTGTTGGCGCTGGAACCGTACATCCCGCGCGCCCTGTGGGATGTGCTGCCACCCCGACTGGATGTGGGCCTGCGCTCGCTACTCGATATTCTCTCGGAGCACAACGCGCTCGCAACCTTTTTCGTTCTCGGATGGATTGCGGACCGTGCACCGGAACTGGTGCGCGAGATTTCGGCTCGAGGTCATGAGGTCGCCTCACATGGCTCCGATCATCGGCTCGTGACTACGCTAACGAAAGTGGAATTCCGTGAGTCAGTCCGGACCTCCAAGAGCTCTCTGGAAAACACCATCGGTCGACCCATCGTCGGCTATCGTGCGCCCAACTTTTCGATCGGGCGCGGAGACGAATGGGCCTTCGAGATCCTCTTCGAGGAAGGGTACCGCTACGATTCCAGCATTTTCCCTGGCCGCAGGGGAAATAGATTCGTCCCAAGCGAGCGCGATCCGTACTGCATGCGCCTCGCTGCAGGAACCCTCCACGAAATTCCCCTGGCGACGCTTAAGATCGGCAACACCGTGTTCCCGGCGGGCGGAGGTGCTTTTTTTCGCCATCTGCCCTACGAGCTTGTTCATTCCGCGTTGCGCTCCGCCGAGCGGCGTGGAATGCCGGGAACGTTTTACATCCACCCATGGGAACTCGATACCAATCAACCGCGAATACGAGCGCCGTTTCTGACCACGCTGCGGCACTATGGCGGTCTCGCACGGACGACTCCCCGCCTGGAGCGTCTTCTATCGGCTTTTCGCTTTCAGCCAATCGGCACGACGCTCGGCACGTACGATCCTATCCCATCGGTCAGCTGACATGTTGCGGATTGTCGGCGGCGATCTGGGTCCTGAGCAGTGGGATCGTTTCGTGGAATCGGACCCACATAGCACCTTCTGTCATCAGTACAGGTGGAAGGAGATCATGCGTGACGTGTTGGGCCACGAATCTCTGTACGTCGCGGCGACTGACGACGACGGTACGTGGCGTGGTGTGCTACCACTCGTTCGTGTTCGCAACATCCTCGGACATTACCTGATCTCGCTTCCATTTCTGAATGACGGTGGACCACTTGGTGATTCCGACGCACAACGTGGGCTGGTCGAATACGCCGTGACAGAGGCCGAACAATCGGGAGCCGGTCTACTGGAGTTTCGCTCGCGCTCCGAGCTTCCGGGACCGGTGAGTCCAGTGCATCGAAAGATCTCCGTACAGCTCAGGCTTCCGTCATCCGCCGAGGAGTTCTGGAATACTACCCTCCGCGCGAAACTGCGTGCACAGATCCGGCGGCCAGTGAAGGAAGGAATGGTTTTCCGATGCGGTGTCGAAGAGATGCATAGCTTCTATCAGGTCTTCGCACGCAACATGCGTGATCTCGGAACGCCCGTGCTCCCAAAAGCATTCTTCGAGAAGGTGGCAGACACTTTCGGACCGCGCGTGTTGTTCGCGGCGGTCTACACAAAGGCCGGAGTTCCCGTAGCCGGCGCTTGTTGCCTTCTCTGGCGAAAGGAGCTTGAGGCAATGTGGGCGTCGTCACTCAGGGAGTTCAATCACCTGTCGCCAAACATGCTGCTCTATTGCCGCCTCATGGAACACGCGATCGACCAGAGTATCGAGATCTTCAACTTTGGCCGAAGCAGTCCAGATGGAAGCACCCACAGGTTCAAACGGCAGTGGGGGGGCAGCGATGTTCCATTGCCTTGGGCATCCTGGTCGCGAAGGCCAAGCATTGGCGTCCCGTCCGCGGATCGTCCGCTGTACCGTCTTGCGGTTAATGCCTGGCGTTACCTGCCAATGGGTGTCGCGAACCGGGTGGGGCCCGTGCTCGCGCGGTTGCTACCTTGAAGATGGCTGAAGGGCAATCTCGCGAGATGAAAGTCACCGTCATCATAACCACCTACAACTACGGGCGCTTCATTCTGGAGGCCATCCAGAGCGTGCTTGCACAGACGACGACGGCCGACCTTCAGATCGTAGTCGTGGACGATGGTTCAACGGATGAAACTCCCGATGTGCTCGCCCGAGTAAAGGACCCCCGAGTTGAGTTTGTGCGCATCCCAAATAGAGGCATTAGTGGCGCACGCAACGAGGGACTCGCGCGCGCGAAGGGAGATTTCATCGCTTTCCTGGACGGGGACGATCGCTGGGGGCCGCACAAATTGGAGTACCAGCTCGAAGTGATGCGTAGCGAGCCCGATATGGCAGCCGTTTTTGCCAACTTCGTCCGTTTCGACGAACGCGGTGTCTATCCACGAGATCAATTCAGTTTCTTTCCTGAGTTGGCTGTTGTCCCCACCAGAACGACCATCGATGGTCGCGGGCAGCGGATCTTGGGTGACCCATTCTGTGCAATCATTCCGTTTGCAGAATTTCCAGTCTGGGTACAAACGATCCTTTTTCGTCGTGAGGCTGTTGAAGATCTCCGCTTTCCGCTGAGCGGGTTATTTCTGAACAGGAATGGCAACGGTGTCTGCGGCGATATTCCCTTCTGTCTCGCCGCTTATCGTCACGGAGCGGTTGGTTTTCTGAAGGAGCCTCTCGCAGAGGTGCGTAGGCATGGCGAGAACGCGACAGATCGACTTGCAATTATGCCGCACGCTTCACTCGCCGCGCTCCGACTCCTAACGAAACTCTCGCTTACCGACTTGCAACGTCGCGCGCTTGACCGCAGGATAGGCCGAGCCATAGTGAATTCCGGTTTGCAGCACGCTTCGGACGGCGAGTATAAGATCGCCGCCAGCAAGTATCTGGAAGCCCTCGGCCACAATCGCGCGAGACTGAGCGCCGCAAAAAATCTTGCCAAGCTCGCGTTCATCTGGCGCGCGCCGCGCGAGGCTCGTGGTTGAAGACTAGGCGTGCGCCACCCTCGTCCTGAAAGCCGTCTCAACAACCTTATCTGTGATTCGACACCAGCTTCCCGCCTACTCGCCTGTCTCCGCAAAGGCGGTCCTACTTGCAGCCGGACAACTTTCCGGTCTCGGTGAAGACCCGAGACCAGCACTGCGAGCCTTGCTTCAGCGGGAATACGGGGCGAGCAGTGTGGTGCTGTGTGGATCTGGAACGCAGGCGCTGATGTTCGCAATCCAAGAAGCCCGTCTCCGCGTCGATGCGAAGGCGCCGGTCGCGCTCCCCGCGTTCTCGTGTTTTGATGTTGCGAGTGCGGCCATTGGAGCCAATGCACTCGTCAGTCTTTACGATCTTGATCCGGATACGCTGAGTCCGGATCTGGGATCGTTGGAGCGGGCGCTACGCGCCGGGGCCGGCGTAGTAGTTGTGGCGCCTCTCTATGGTATACCGGTCGATTGGCACGCCCTCACGACGCTGACCAAGCGCTACGAAGCGGTTCTTGTTGAGGATGCCGCACAGGGACACGGCGCATCATGGAAGGGAAAACGCCTTGGCGCTTTGGGCGATACTGCCATACTCAGCTTCGGGAGGGGAAAAGGTTGGACTGGCGGCAGAGGCGGAGCGATTCTAAGGTCCGATTCTGCCGGTCTTCCGAGCTCAGGATTCCTGGAGGCAGAATTTTCCCGACGGGTAGCCGTAAGCATCGGGGTCGCTGCTCTATGGGCACTTGCCCGACCCGAGATCTATGGCTTGCCGGTATCGATTCCCGCACTTCGGCTTGGCGAGACGACTTACTGGCCTCCACGCCCCGTCAGGGCGATGACTCGAGTCGCCGCAACCACGTTACTCGCGACTCACGAAGCCTCACGAAAGGAAGCGAACATACGGCAGTCGAATGCGACTGCATTGATCGCTGCGATTGGGGATTCTCCCCAAGTGAGACCGATACCCGCCCAGGGCTGCCGTGCTGCCGGCTATCTCAGACTACCAGTGAGGGCTCCCAAGGGTATGGCGAGCTTTCTGAATGCGCAGCGTGCCCTCCATGTGGGAATAACTCCGAGCTACCCGATGTCTCTTGCGGCGCTGCCTCAGTTAGCTGGAAGACTCGTTGCACCCGAAGGTGAGTGGCCAGGAGCGCAAACGCTCGTCCGCGAGCTTGTGACGGTGCCGACTCACTCGCGTTTGCGTGCAAGAGACCTTATCGAGATCATCGGGATTCTCCGAACTGTTGAGAGCATTTAATAGATGGATAACGCGCTCGAATCCATAGTCACACGCCGGATCTATCTCGATGACAGTCGACCTTCTCGGCGACCGGTCCTATGATCTCTTCCTTTCGAACCATAGTGCTAAGCTGCGGTGATCTTGGCATTAAGGTCGCGAACGCATTGAGCGCAGACGGCGCCAGTCAAGTGGTCGGACTGGTTGTTGCTCCCTACGCCCGCCGCAGGCGAACATTGCCTGCAAAGTTCCGTCACGTCATTCGGAAGCAGGGGTGGCCCGGGTTGTTCGCCGTTATTGGGGGGAAGATCGCGTCGGTCACCAGCTTACGTGAGCCGTCCAACCTCGACCGATCGAGTCTTGCGCTTGCGCCCGGGATAGAGAGTCATGAGGTAGTCGACTTTCATGCGCCAGAGTCCCTTTCGATTATCGAGGCGTTGCGTCCAGACCTTGCAGTCATCGCCGGTACCTACATCCTGAACGCATCTGTCTTTGCGCTTCCGCGGCATGGTTCGATCAATCTACACTCGGGCAGGGTGCCGGAATTCCGGGGAGCGGCACCAGCATTTTGGGAGCTCTACAACGGAGAAGCAGCTGTTGGTGTGACGATCCACCGCGTTGTTGCCTCGCTTGACGCGGGACCAGTCTTAGCCCAGGAGATGTTTCCTCTAAATTCAGCGCCCGAAGAGGATCCTCTAACGTACATCGAACAATTCAAGCGAGAGGTCCTGCTACCAAATGGTGTGAGGATGCTCGTTGAAACCGTACGTGCCCTCGCGGACGGAACGGCAAAGGAAACTCCGCAGAACCACGCTGTCGCCCGAACATTTCCTACTCCAGACCACCGTGCCGTACGCGAGCTACGCAAACGCGTGCGGAGTCGTAGAAAGTATGGAGGCACCAAATGAAGCGGCGCATCAAGGCGTTGCTCGGTCGCGCAATTTTCGCCTCGAGAGCCTATCGGCCGCTTTTTCGCAATAAGGCGGTCATCGTGCTATTCCATCGCATCGACGACCGCTACCCCGGCGATCCGATTACCTGCAGCACAGCCCAGTTTCGCGAGTTCTGCACTTTCTTTCACCGCTACTTCACCGTCGTCCCTTTCCATGTTCTTATCGCCAAGCTGGAACGCGGGGACGACATCAGTCGCCACCTGGTCATAACCTTCGACGACGGCTATCGCGACAATCGCCGCGCAGCGGACGAATTACTGCGTCGCCGGATGCCGGCCTGCTTCTTCATAGCGACCGAATTTATCGGCTCGGATCGAGTGCCTTGGTGGGATGCAAAATCGGGCATCGTCTCCGAGTGGATGTCGTGGGCCGACGTGCGATCGCTGAGTGATGATGGGTTTGAGCTGGGCGCGCATACCAAGAATCATGTCGACTTGGGTGTTGTTTCAGGCGCGGAAGCCGTGGAAGAGATTGTCGGCTCGGCACGTCGCCTTGTCGCTGAAACAGGCATTCCCATCGATCTCTTCAGCTACCCTTACGGACGCCCCCATCAGATTACGGAGGAGAACCGCAAAATCGTCCGAAAGGCTGGTTTTGTTTGCTGTCCGTCGGCTTATGGTGGAACGGTGGGGAAAGGGAATGATCCCTTCCGCATCTGTCGAACGCCTATTTCCCCTTGGCACATCTCGCCCTACCAGTTTGGCTTCGAGGCCCTCCTCAGCCAATAAACGGATATCCAGGCGACTCATGGTTGAGCGGAAAATAGCCCCCATTCGAGGTCCTGTGAACAAATGGCTTGCTGAGGCCTGAAATCATCGATGTCGTTAAGAATCTGCCCCCTTCCGATGGTTAAGGCCCTGTAGAGGGGTTTCTACTGAGTTACTGGGTCCGAAGCTCAGCAGTCAGTCTATAAGGAAAGGCCATGAGCACCCCTGCTCATACATCGGACTGCTCCTCTCTCAGAGAGGGATACCGATAAAGGCAAACCCGTCGAAAGACGGCGACGCAAAGCTACGAGGCTAAAGCCCGTGTTCCTGCGAGCCATGCCAGTCGAGCCGCCGAACATTCCGCTTGGGAGCGAGCTATGCTCCATTTCAATAAGATCGATGCGTCGACATTTTTAGTAGTGCTTTTGACGTGCGTTCTGAGTCTCGTAGCAGCCTGTGTCCAGCCGTCGGGTCCTCTCGGCGCGCCGAACGTGGTGCAAGTGGGAGCGGTTTCGTCTGTCCGAATCACCCTCGTGCAGTCAACACTGGCTCCGGGACAGACCACTCAGGGCACCGTCGTTGCCACATCCGCGGCTGGCGATCTCATCACTGGCAAGACAGTTACATGGGCTTCAGTTTCTCCGACTGTTGCCACGGTCTCTTCGACCGGTGCGGTCACAGCCGTTGCCAGCGGATCCGTAACAATACAAGCGACGGTCTCCGGAAAGGCTGGCTCCGCCTCACTGACAGTAACACAGGTTCCTGAATCGACGTGGCCTGTGTTTCACGATTTCAATAACGGGACGCCGGGGCCATTCCGCTACCTTGGGTCCGACGTTACTTCAATTGACTATCCGGCTGATCCTACCAATACAGGGCGGGGAAAGGTCAATCGGATTCGCTACCATCCAAGCGCTGGTCTGAATAGTAACGATATCAACATGGAGCTAAATACCACCCATCGCTATCGTTACGGTGAAACCATCTGGTTCAAGGGTGACCTCTATATCCCGTCGACGTTATCGGACGGTGTCACCCAAAAAACTGCGTCACAGAACTTGGACACCCGAAAGCTGATTGACTATTTCAGTGCCCCACCGTTGCCCCGCTTGATACTGGAGCGAACGAACGGTTTACTAAAATATTTCGTCTGCCAGATCGAGGACGACGGGCAGTTCCATACGGACGTCACATGGGGAAGTACCGGGATCACCCTCTTGGACAACACTTGGTATACGATTGAGGTCCGATTCACCCTCAATTCAGCGGATGGTGTCAAGGACGGCGTTCTGGACGTGTACATCAACAACCCCGGCGCAGTGCCCAACTTCCGTCTGTCCTCGGGCATCTCGCCGATCACGGAAAAGAATGGCGGTAGCTACTTCAATTCGTTTCGCTATGGTACGCAGACAACCACGTATTCCGGGGAGGCGGGCTATTCCGAGTACCGCTACTGGGACAACGTAGGTTTTTCGACGACTCGGGTCGGACAGTAGGGGCGAGGCGGGTCAGCTCGACCGCCTTCCCCGAACGCCCGTATTTCTACGGTAATTGTCCTGGTTTGCTGTTGGCATCGTTCTCCAGTCAACTTCTTCGATATCCTCGAACCCCAATGCCGTGAGCCAACTCGCTACCTCGGCAAAGTCCTGCCGATGTGCGTACAGCGGTGTAAACCGGTCACGCGCCGCATGGAGCGCCTTCTCGTAGTCGTATTTCTCAACCGCGGTGTCTCGAAGGCGGTGGAGCGCGTTGACAAGGAGATATCCATAGGCCATTGCCGCCAAAGCGGCTCTCGACGGCAGAGATCGGAGGTTACGCGCAATAATTGGCCGCAACCCCTCCTCCAGTAGATACGCCATTCTGCGTGCCGCACTCCCTTTTTGCGACCCGCTCCCATAAAGCCACACGTACAACCATCCACCTTCCCGACAGTGCTGCGCTATCGAAGCCAGCGACTTTGCGGTCGAGTAGGTGTGATGCAGCACCCCGTGCGAATACATGACGCTCGCGAGCGACCGACGAATCGGGAGGTAGAACGCGGAGCCTTGAACGAAGTGGAGAAAGGGATCTGTCTTGAAATGCCGCGACGCTTGCAGCACAGCAAGGCTGAGATCTACGCCGAGAGCGTCACACTGCATGTTCTTGGTGGCGAAGAAACTGGTGACGCCTATTCCGCACCCAATCTCGACGAAAAGCCCACCGTGTCCGTGAGCGATCACCGCCGGCCCGAGCTCGGCAAGGAAGCGCTTCTCGTGATCCTCGTAGCTGAGATCCCAGATAACGCCATCGTAGTTGTAACCGATCCATTCACTGGAAAACGAGTCCATCACGAAGCGCTCGCCAGGCACCGGCTCCAGGGCTGGAGGTCTGTAGGCCGCGAACTCGCGCAGCCGATCTGCAAACATTGCCGCGAATTCCGCGTAAATCGGTGTCGGATAGGGCACCAGGACCGGCAAGCCATACAAAACGGGATAGAGCACTCGACAGCCGTCGCAGAGCAATGCCCCTGAGGCAATGTGGCGGCTGAACTCGTCATCGAGCAGGTTTCGCTGCTTGGCCAACGAAATGTGTTCCGGCGCGAGCTCGATGTGGCTTTCCTCAAAGCTCTCGAGACGTAGAGGACTGTGGCACACTGGGCACGCCAGCCAATCGAGCATTCTACTCCACATCATTCCTCCGTTAGGGTACGAGCGCCGCGTTCAAGGCGAGTTAGAGAAAGGAGTTCAATTTAGGCGTTGACGCACCAACGTGATGGATTACTGCGCGAGAATCAGGAATCCGCAATCTCCCGCGCGCCACCCCGCCGGATGCAACGACAGTCACTATATTACGCGACCTCATTGAACTGCTCGCGCCTCTGGTCGTAACGGTGCAGTCAACCCCCTTGGACGATGTGCGGATTCGCTGGCATTGTTACAACTGCGTCCCTACGCAGAGAAACTCTGGAGGCGATCGCGGAGACGATGAGCGCCCGGATCGTTCACCGCGGTCCGGATGACAAAGGATCATGGACCGAGCCCGATGCCGGTGTGGCCTTTGGATTCCGCCGGCTGGCGATCATCGATCTGACGGCTCAGGGTCATCAGCCAATGAGCTCTGCGTCCGGCCGGTATACGCTCGTCTTCAATGGCGAGATTTTCAACTATGAGCAGCTGAGGCGTCCTCTTGAAATCGAGGGCTGGCATTTCAGCGGGCACTCGGACACCGAGGTCATCTGCGCGGCCTTCGAGCGCTGGGGAATCGAGTTAGCAGTCAGAAAGTTCATCGGTATGTTTGCGATTGCCGTCTGGGACGCCCTCGACAGGCGCTTGTCGCTTATCCGCGATCGACTTGGTATCAAGCCACTCTTCTACTATTACCGGCCAGGAATCCTTACGTTCGGATCGGAGCTCAAGGCGTTGGTGGCTGGCCCCGATTTCGATGCGACCCTCGATGTAAACGCACTGGCCGCTTACCTGAGGTACCTCTACGTACCGGCGCCGCAAACGATTTATCGTCACGTGCGAAAGCTTCTACCAGGGCACATCCTGTCCGTCAAAAGCGTGGCCGAATCTCTTCCCGACTCCGTTGCCTACTGGTCTCTTTCCGAGGCGTACCGCATGGGACGCCAGAACACGTTCGAGGGATCCGATTCAGAAGCGGTCCAGGAGCTGGCCGCCCTGCTCACGGATGCCGTGCGCCTTCGCATGCAGGCCGACGTCCCCCTGGGCGCACTCCTTTCGGGAGGCATAGACTCCTCGACTATAGTCGCGCTGATGCAGGCAAACTCTTCCCGTCCGACTCGTACTTTCTCCATAGCTTTCCCCGGAACTGATTACGATGAATCAATTCACGCGGAGCGCATCGCGAAACGCCTCGGTACTGATCATACCGAGATGGCGGTAACGGGGGATGACGCGCTCGCCATAGTTCCTCGGCTTCCGGAACTTTTTGACGAACCCTTCGCAGACGCTTCACAGATTCCGACATATCTGGTGTGCAAGCTGGCGCGGCAAGATGTCACCGTTGCTCTGTCTGGCGACGGCGGCGACGAACTATTCGCAGGCTACGATCGGTATGTGCAGGGAGAGAGGGTAATTGCCGGCCTCGGCAATTTCCCGAGCGGCGTTCGTAAGGCCTTTGGCGCTCTGGTGGGGGCGGTGAGCGAGCACACATGGGATCGCGGCTACCGTGCAGCTGCGACGCTAATTCCTGGTCTCACGCCACATCGTCTTGTAGGTGGTAAGATTCGCAAGCTCGGTACGCTGCTGGGGCATGATTCCGAAGACGATATGTACCGCTTCCTTCTTTCCGCGTGGCAGAACCCAGAGAGCCTGCTGGCCGAGTCAGGCACGTCCCGGAGCAGAGTCGAAGAGGAACTCTCAAAGACCAGAGCGATGCCATTGCTGGATAGGATGCTGTTGCTCGACCAGCAGACCTACCTTCCCGACGATCTTCTTGCAAAGGTCGACCGCGCCAGCATGGCTGTCAGTCTCGAGGCACGTGTGCCGCTCCTCGATCACAGGGTCGTGGAGTTTGCCTGGCGCCTCAAGCCAGAGCATAAGGTGAGGAATGGCCGAGGAAAATGGTTGCTTCGACAGGTGCTTTACGGTCTCGTGGAGCCGGAGCTGGTCGACCGACCCAAGATGGGGTTTTCGGTCCCCATTGGCGACTGGTTGCGCGGTCCGCTTCGCGACTGGGCGGAGGAGCTTCTTTTCTCCAACGAGCCCGAGTCCCGCCGGTACTTGAAACTCGGGAAAACGCAGCCTGGATGGGACCGGCTTCAGAGCGGAGACGACAGGGCGGCCTTGGCGTTCTGGGCAGTTCTCATGTTTGAATCCTGGAGGCGCCACTGGCTCGATTGAGTAACAACAGATCTCCAGCAGGCTCCATCGCTGGGTTTATCACAACAGAAAGCCCATCTCGCATTACGGTGGTCGTACCGGTCCTGAACGCGATGCGGTTCCTCCCGCAAACTATACCTCCGCTACTTGAAGCCGCCCGCAACACGCAAGGTGTCGACGTCTTATTTGTGGACAACGGGTCCACCGACGGTTCTCGCGAGTACCTGAAATCACTTGGGCGCAAAGGCGTTCAAGTTCTCAGTCTCGAAAGGGCGCCGGAGACGGCAACGCGCAATTTAAGCGCGGCTGCCCGCAATTTTGGCACGCATCAGACGCATGGTCAGTACCTCAGCTTTCTCGACGCTGACTGCGTGGTGGCCAAGGACTACTTCAACGAGGCACTCGCGGTTTTGGAGTCCACGGGAGCTGCGGCAACAGGATGTGAGACAACCATTCCGTTCGACCCGCACTGGACAGAGGCAACATGGTATGACCTGCACTATGTCGGACGAGAGCGCGGAGTACACTATCTTAACTCGGGTAATTTCTTCGTTTGCCGGCAAGCGTTTGAGCGTGTAGGCGGATTTCGTGAGGATTTACCTTCCGGCGCGGACGCGGAAATCGGGCAGCGGCTCACGAAGGCAGGGTATCGCATCCACGAATCGCCGAGTGTCGGAGCGATTCATCTCGGCAACCCGAAGTCCGTTCGCGAGTTTTACCGGCGGAATGTCTGGCACGCTACCGGAATGTTGGGAACAGTCAACTGGCATCACATCGACAAACCTACCGCGATGATGACTGCTCATCTGCTCGCGACAATCGGCGGATTGCTCGTCTTGGCCGTGAGCCCATTCAGTCTACTCGTACGCCTTGTAATCGCTGTGTTACTGCAGCTTGCGGTTCCGACTATCACAGTCGCCTATCGTGTATCGCAAACCCATCGCGCCAGGCATCTGATTGAGGGAATTTGCCTCTATTGGCTGTATTACTGGGCCCGTGTAAACGCTCTTACGCTACTCGCTGTGGGGCGGAGTCACAGATACGTGAAGTGATCGCGTAATCTTGTCCAGTCCGCTCGGGCGGGCTCACCTACACCTAACCGTCATGAGTCGGCCCTTACCGCAGTCCGTCGTGCTGGTTAACCCGCTCGGGGATTTCGGCATTGACACATACACGCATGAGCTCGCGCGTGGCCTCGCGGAGAATGGCGTCCATGTGGACGTCTTCACTTCCGAAATCTCGCGACTAAAGGTGTATGTCACACACCCTAATTATCGGCGTTTCCGCGTGCTGGGCAGCAGTCTACCGCGCGTGCTCGCGGATAGTTCGTTGCGCGGCGAACCTGCACGCTCCGATCCGTCGGTCGAAGCGTCGGGAGTTTACAGGTCTTTAATGCCTGCAGCCACTATTCCAGTTTGGTGGAGCTGGGCACGCAAGTATTACCTGGGGAGCGAGTTGGCGATATACCTGCGTCGCGCTCGTTACGACGTCGTGTGGACCCAGTGGCCGGATTTCGGTCCGTACGCCACTTTCTGGGCGGCGTCCCGCTGGTTGCGCCTCCCAATAGTACACACCGTGCACAACATCCTCCCGCACGAGCGGAATCCGGGTGACATAGCGATGTGTGAGAGGGTTTACCGAACGGCTTGTCTTCTTTTCGTCCACTCCACTCCCGTCCTTGAAGAGCTCACCAGTCTGTTCCCTGCCCACGCCTCGAAGGCGGTCACAATGCCATTCGGCACGTACACCGTGTATCCCCGACGACCTGAGGCGCGAGCTCGTGTCCGTAATGCGTTCAACATCCCAGCCAATGCTGTCGTCCTTCTCTGTTGCGGCTCCATCAGACCGTACAAGAACGTCGATGCTTGCATTTACGCGATGGTGGGGATCAAGCGTAAAGACGTCATCCTTTTGATCGCCGGCGGTGAACCTGAGTCCACGCCCACCGACCTGCTTGCGCAGACCCGCGTGCTTGTGCGCCAAATCGGCATTGAGGATAGAGTGCGCTTGCATCCGGGGTTTCTCGACGAAACGGGGATGGCTGAATTGTTCGAGGCGGCGGACGTGCTGATGCTTCCCTATCTGAAGAGTTACGGCAGCGGCCTGCTGATGCTCGGTATTACCTTCGGCAAGTACATAGTTGCGACTCGCACGGGCATGGAAGAATCCGCGTCACGGTACCCGGGCACTATTTTCGTGGCGGGGTCCACGCCCGATGACGTTCGGCATGGTATCGAGCTCGCGGTGGATAGAGTAGCAGCTGGGCCAAGATCGATCGATCGTGTTTCTCCCGAGCTCGACTGGACAAGCATTGCAGACCAATGCCTGAATGAAATCGGGCGAGTGCTGCCGAACCGGTGACGCCCGCCTACTTAGAAACGGGTGAGCTCGCCGCCTCGGAAGCCAACCGCTCGACCTGCCTGAAATCGTGGCTGCGCGAAGTGGGGCACAATATCTACACCGTTAAAATCAAAGCCGAGTAGTGCTTTCAACTAAACGACGCACCATCGTGGGAATCCCTCCTGCGAAAACGGTTCTTAGGGCTGTTCGATCATTAGAGGAGAGAACCAGTGCACTGACTACACCGATCGTTGTTAGAAGGAGGGCCGCGTTCCAGCCGATTGAAGCCGCTAAATGCTCAGGATGATATGCAAACCCTAGCGCCACGGCAGCTCCGAGGATCCCGTACAGCTTTGCAATATTCGACCACTGATATCGAATCGGATAGTGACGCTGCGCAAAGTAATAGATCCAGAAAAAGCGGGCGGTGTAGGCAGCTAACGTCGCCCCAGCGGCGCCATACAACCCAAATCGCGGAATGAAGATGTAGTTGAGGATCAGGGTCAATGGCACGAGAACGATTGCTGCACTAGCCATTATTTTAGTCCTGCCGCTAACATAAATACCCACACTCCAGTATCCCGCCCAGGTGAACACGACCTGCGCGGCGATAAGCAGAGGCACCACGCGATATGCTGGCCAGAACGCAGGGTCGGACATAATGGTCAGGAAGTCTCTAACAAAAAGAGCCAGTACCAGACCCAGACTTCCAAGAATCACGTTCGTATAGAAAAACACGCGCGCATATACCTCCGGTGCATCTGGCCGTTTTGCGACCTCAAATCGCGCGGAGGTCCAGATCGTATCGAAGGGGCTGTACGCAAGGGCGGTCAGCAAAAAGGCGAACTTGTACGCCAGGGAGTAGATGCCCACCGTCGACGTGTCGGTATAGTAATTCAGAAAGAAGCGGTCTGAAAATACCAAAATGAAGTTACCCACCCACCAAGGCACTAGCGGGATGCCGAAGCCTAACATCTGACGGAATTTTTCTGCAGTGAACCCGATACCAACCCTGCGGACGAGATAACCTGACATCCCGATCGCCACGATTGCGCTCGTGATGATACCGCTGGTAAGTACTCCCTCGATTCCCATTCGAAGGTAGACAACGAATAGGATATTGAGAGACAACATCGCCACCAGCTTGATCGCGTTGACTGTGACGAACAGAACGGCGCGGTTCTCAGCTCGAATGAGCGCAAGCGGGACCTGCTCAAAGTTCTGGAGAAAGAATAGTAGAAAATACAGCCGTAGATACGGAAGATTTGCTTCGGAGCCGAAGGTGAGCTTTGAGAGTTCGGGCGCGACGATCAACCCGAGAAGTGCTGCTACCGTGGCGATGGCGCCGACCCCTAAGGCCGCGGTGCTGATCACCTGATTCTTCCCTGCCTGACGCTCCTCGGCATGGTAGAACTTGAACACTGCACCCATGATTCCGGCCCCAGTAATAAGGCCGATCACTTCGATCGTCATCCCGAGGAGTTCCAGCACCCCGTAATCCGCTGGGGTCAAGTACCGGGTATACACGGGAAGCATGACGAAGCTGGCGACCTTGCCGATGATGACTCCACCGGTGTACACCAACGTATGCTTACCAATCGTCTTCAGATCCGTGCTCATCAAAGGCTTTCCTCTCCGAGGCCTAGCTCATTCATCAGGCGAAGATGCGGCTATTTTGTCGCGGACCTGATTTCTGCCCTCGTGAGCACGGTCCGAGTATGATTATGGACGATGAGGAGGTCGCGCCGACTAATTTTATGAGCGGCCCCGCTCAATCGACACGAAAGCTAAGCATTGACGGAAGGCTTCGAGGGTATAGTCTGATTCCCTCTAACCAAGCGACAACTGTGAAGTCTTCCTTGCACCGATCCCTTCGGGAGCGAAATCATCAATGACAGTTAGCGTCATCATCACCACCTACAACTACGGACGCTTCGTTCAGGAAGCCATCGAGAGCGCCCTCTCACAGACGGTGGCTGACCTTCAGATCCTGGTCGTGGACGATGGTTCGACGGACGATACCCCCGACGTGCTTGCCCGAATACGTGACCCGCGCCTTGAAATTGTGCGCACGCTGAACCAAGGAATTAGTGCTGCACGCAATGAGGGACTTTCGCGCGCAAAGGGAGATTTTATCGCCTTTTTGGATGCGGACGATCGTTGGACGCCGAGGAAACTGGAGCATCAACTCCAGGTGATGAGCGCCGAGCCGGACATGGTAGCCGTATTTACCAACTTCGTCCGCTTCGACGAGCGCGGGATCTTCCCGCAAGACCAATTTAGTTTCTATCCCGAGTTGGCCACCGTGCCTATGCGGTCGACGCTCGATGGTCGCGGACAACGCATCTTGGGTGACACCTTTTGCACTCTGGTTGCGTTCGACGAAATTCCGGCTTGGGTACAAACAATACTATTTCGCCGTCAGGCGATAAAAGATCTCTTCTTTCCGGCAAGAGACGGAACGTGGATTGGAATGCAGTATGACGTCTGCATGGATATCCATTTCTGCCTCCGGGCGTTTCGCCAAGGAGCGGTTGGCTTTCTGAAGGAACCGCTCGTCGAGGTTCGACGGCATGGTGCAAATGCGACAAGTCGACTTGCAGACATGCCACACGCGAAGCTCGTCGCACTTCAACTACTCACTGAAGTTGCTCTGACAGATTCAGAACGCCGCGCACTCGACCGCCGCGTCGGGCGAGCGTTGATCAGTTCCGGATTACAAAACGCGTTGGACGGCCAGCATCGCCTCGCAGCAGGTAAGTATCTGAAGGCCCTTAGTTTCGGCGGTGCAAGATTGAGCGCCGTAAAGAATCTTGCAATACTTGCAATCCCACGGCGCGCCACCGACCAGTTCGACCCGGAACTTGGTGAGGACAGAGCCAAACTCGGCCTAATCAAGGAATGAACTATTCGCAAACCTTAGATCCAGGGCTCTGTTTACCCACCGCAGGCGAACTAGCTTCAGCACGCGTCAAGTTCCCTGTTGCTGAGATTCGTCACCACTGGCAAATTGCAGCGACGATCTGCCCGTGTTGAAGAGGTCATTTTAGGGTCAATCCTCTGAATCCTTCCGCTTGCTTCGCGGAAAGTCGACAGGTCGTCATCAGCGTGCTTCGGATAGCGCGCAATTTTGCGAGCCCAACGCCATTTCACATATGAAGGTTTCTCTGTCTGCAAGGAATGGCTGATCAAACATGGCTCCCATAGCGCACGGGACGCCTGGTGGCGCAGGGCCAGTTCCCCGAACAATCTCCGGCAATCCAAGAGGTCCGCAGCGCGGTCGCGCCGCCGCGTCTGGGCTTTCAGATAATCTGCGAACGCAGAACGCGCTGTACTCACTCAGTCCTCGCGCAATTTGGGGAGTTCTCAAGAGGCAGCCGCCGTCGTTTTGGTTCGTCTGCATCTACTTGTTCTTCGAATACGTCCGGCCTCAGCAGGTTTACAAACCGATACAGGGCCTGCCCTACGCCCGGGCAACGATCATTCTTGCCCTCGTGTCGTTCCTGCTGGAGCGGCGCACGCTTCACTTCCGGCTGTTTGAGATCCTGCTCACGATCTTCTCGATCATCCTCGTAGCATCATCTGTCACAGCGGTCGATTCGAGTGCCTCCTACGAGCAACTCCCGGCGTTTATCTCGTGGGTCCTCATCTACCTGCTGATAGCAAACACCGTGGATACCGAAGAGCGCTTTCTGATCTTCATGCTGTCTTTCCTTCTATACAGCTTCAAGATGTCTCAGTTCGGAACACGGTCGTGGGCTGAGGAAGGTTTTGCATTTCGTGACTGGGGGACGACAGGTGCGCCAGGGTGGTTTCAAAATTCGGGTGAGTTCGGCATCCAAATGTGTATCTTCCTTCCGCTCATTGCCGCATTCATTGTAGCGTTGGGAGAATACTGGCCGCGTTGGCTGCGGTGGGTGGCATGGGCCGTCGCGGGCACGGCAATTATTAGTATTGTCGCGTCTTCCTCCCGTGGTGCCTTCGTTGGTCTAGGTGGCGTTTTGTTGTGGGCGATTTCGACAAGCCGTAAGAAAGTCCGTGCCTTTGCCGCGGCGGTTGTGCTCGCTGGGCTGGTGTATGCCATCACTCCGTCCGAACAAAAAACGCGCTTTCAGCAAGTAGGGGTCGACGCAACATCAGTGTCACGTACAACCATGTGGAAGCACGGCCTGGAAATGATGCGAGACTATCCCATTCTGGGGATCGGATACGCTAACTGGACAGAGTATCACGATATCAATTACGGCGGTCATGGCCTTTTGGCGCATAACGTCTTTATTCAGGCAGGATCGGAGCTGGGCTATACCGGCTTGCTGGCGTTCTTGGCTATGATCGCCACTGTGTTCGTGATCAATCGCCGTACTCGACTGCTTGCTAACCGGTTGGCCGATCGGGGCAAGTTCATGTTTTATATGGCCCGCGGGCTGGATGGCTCTCTTGTCGGGCTCATTGTCAGCGGCTTTTTCATTAGCGTGCTCTATTATCCATTCTTTTGGATCAATTTTGCGATGTCCGTCGCCTTGAATAATTCCGTTCTGAATGCGCTGGCGGCAGATGGCTCGTTAGTACCTGGAGAACGCTCGACTCCTGGAAGAAATGTTCGCGTGTATCACTAGGGCACGCGAGTGAACACGATACTGCACATGATTGATACCGGTGGCATTGGCGGCGCGGAAACCGTCTACCTGAATCTCATTCGTGATCTCGACCATTCTCGCTGGTGCCACGTTGCCGTCGTTCCGACACGTGGGTGGTTATACGAACAGCTTGCCAGCTATGGTATCAAGCCCGTCCTCATAAGTGAGCGAAATTCATTCGATGTGGGTTACTTCGCCCAACTGGCCGCCATAATTCACCGACATCGGGTCACAATAATCCAGGCCCACCTATTCGGATCCGCCGTCCGCGCCGCACTCTTGGCGCTTGTGTGCAGGGTCCCCGCGATTGCTACGCTACACGGAACCATAGATCTTCCGTCGAACGAGCGATTTCGAAGGCTGAAGGTAGCGGCCGTAAATCACGGACTGCAACGGATCGTCTTCGTCTCAGAGCTGTTGCGTCAATCCTTCCTCGCCGCCATTCCAATTCAACCGGATCGCACCACGGTTATCCTCAACGGCATCGACCCACGGCGACCTTTACCCGGTAGCGGAATGCGGTTCAGGCAAGAGTTCGGTATTTCGCCGAATGAGTTCGTCATCGGAACAATCGGCAATCCGGGGCCTGCCAAGGGATTCGACGTGCTGCTCGACGCGGCAGCCATTGTTAAGAACAAATCGCCCGGCTGCCGGTTTATAGTAGTGGGCGAGTTGGATCACGGACGTGGAGCGGAGCTGATCAAGAACCGCGAGACTCGCGGGCTCACCGAGGATGTCGTGCTTACTGGTTACCGAAACGACATCCCCCGTGCCCTTGCGGCCTTCGATATGTACGCACTTACATCGCGCACCGAAGGTTTGCCGCTCTCCTTGTTGGAAGCGATGGCGGCGGAGCTGCCAGTCGTAGCTACACGCTGCGGTGGTCCAGAAGAAGTCATTGACGACGGAGTCAGCGGCCTTCTCGTGGCAAACGGATCGGCGGAGGCGATTGCGAGTTCGATCGTGAGACTCAGGGCCGATGCCCACGAGCGGCGTCGGTTGGCAAAAGCCGCGCGTCAGGTGGTTGAGAGTCGATTTGGTCTCGAGCGTCAGGTACAATCTTACGGGCAGCTGTATCGCGACTGTCTGACAAATGCTGGCCGGGGCCAGATGTATCTGTGACATCATACCTTCTTTGGAACGGGCTTGTCTCGCTGCTCTAGCTCTTGGACAAGGCCGGCCAGGAGGGGCGAATCGCACTGCCTGTAAGCATACTGATCACGGACGGGGAACAGCGCGCGTCCCTGGCCACAGTGCGATCCCTCGGAGTGGCGGGGTACACCGCGCATGTCTGCTCTTCGAGCGGACACTCTATCGCCGGACAGTCGCGCTATTGTGCTACCGAGACGAGAGTCCCCGACCCTCTGAGTGAACCCGCGAAATTCGCGAGCGAGCTGGCAGGTCTCGCGGCATCTCTAGGAATAGACGTGCTTCTGCCCATCACGGAGGCATCGTTGTTAGCCGTCCTTCCCTGCCGTCAACATTTCCACTGCGAAATCCCGTTTGCGTCGGCCGATC
>JACMME010000075.1 GCA_014379205.1 Gemmatimonadaceae bacterium | reverse complement strand
GTCCCACCAGTGTCTGCGGGAGACATTCACGGTCGCCTCGACGGTTTCGCCTTGATCGAGCTCGATCGCAAGCTGCGCCAGCGCCGCGGCCCGCGGAGGGATCGGGAGATCTCGAGGCGAATACAGCAGAAACCCTGCGGCGGCAATTATAGCCCCGATCAGCAATACCCATGATGCTGCGCGCAGCGCCGATGCCACTGGAAATCGCACTGCCGCGAACCTGTCACGCCCGGGTGGGAACGCATGGGATGTGGAGCTAACGGCAAGGGGCTCTTCGGGTCTTTGGACGGTACCCTCGCTCGCAACTGCTGCTGTTTGATCCACCATCACCCGGATCTTAGGAGACCGTTGCCACGGCGCAATGCCGACAGTTTTTCAGGTTGCGAACCGCGAAAATCGATGGTGTTCGCGCAGAGGTGGCGCAAGTCCAGCCGGAATTGAGCCTTTAACCGAGCACCGGACACCGCGCTTTGAGACCGAGCACCGGTCACCGCGCTGTGACAACCGAGCGCCGCGCACCGGGCACCAGGCACCTCACTCGTTGCGATCGTAACTGGTATTCCGCGCCCCCCAGACTCACCGCCCCACCCCAATCGTTAGTCCCGCATACACCACGCGGCCCGCGGCCGGTTCATAAAATTTGTCTGCGGTGGCATTGATATTCACTGACGGCACGTAACGCCGGCCGAAGACGTTCTGTACCCCGATCGTTGGCGAGACTGCCGTCGGTCGCGCGAGAGTTCCTCCCGCCCGCAAGTTCAGGACTTCGTAGCCGGCGGCACGAGCGATGTTCGCATCGTTCGCGAACATGGAGCCGGCGATAACTCCGTCTGCCGAGATGAAGGCGCGCCGTCCCCGCCAAGTCGCATAAGCCTGGATTTGTTGCTGTGGTACGCCCGGCAAGCGATTTCCGTCGTAAGTCTCACTGTCTACCGTGTAGTTGACGAACTTGAAGTTTGAGTACGTGTACGCGGCGCCGAGTTCCACGCGACGAACGATAGTACTCGCTGCTCCCTCGATCCCACGGCGCCGAGTGCGGCCCGCGTTTCTGAAATACCGCCGTCCAGCGCCCTCCGGAACCTCGAACGGGAGAAGTTCGTCGCGGACTTGCGAAGCGTAGCCCGTGAGCTCGTACCGAATGCGTGAAAGAGCGATTCCCTTCACGCCAGCTTCGTAGGTTGTTGCGAACTGTGGAGCGAGATCGGGGTTGATGCCCGCCGTTCCGTCGGCGTGATTCGCCAGTTCCGTCGTGGTGGGAGTCTCGAATGCGGTCGATACATTGGCGTAAGCCGCATGCAGCTTGCCTATTCGCGCTACGACTCCCGCCATTGGGCTGACCGCACTCAGGGTGCGCTCGCCAGAGTCATCGGCGTTGTCGGCGTCGATCAGGCGATCCTCCACCCTGAACTTGACATTGTCCGCGCGTGCACCCACCGACACCCTATACCGGCCGAGCTCGGCTTCAACGCGCGCAAATGGTCCGATACTCGAGATACGCTCGCGCTGATCGAGCCGGAGCATCCCGCGCTCGTTACCGGCGTCGGGGCAGGAAACCGCCGGAACTGCAGTATCGCTGTCGAAGCAGTTGGCAAAATTGCGGCGGTCATCCCGCTGGCTCTGAATATCGAGACCGGCGCTCAAACGGCCCGGAATATCAGCAACGCGAATTGCCGTGGATCCCCGCAACGTGGCCCCCACTGTCGCACGGTCAATGTCCACAATGGCGAAGGTGAGTGGGTTGTCCAACGTGCGACCCCCCGCGTAGACCGTTGCGAACATGTCTCGCTCTCGCGAGCCGCGGGAGGCTGAGAGCCCCAGCTGACCTTGACGAACTGCCTTGCGAGCGCCCTTTCGGACGTTGAATTCATCCGCCATCCGGTAGTCCGATTCGAGTTGCTCCGCCGTCAATGCCCCTGGATTTTCAGCTACCGGCATGTGAAAGCCGATGCCATTGAGAGCCAACTCCGTTCCGGCGACACGTGCAGTCACGCGGCCGGATCCGCTCGTGATCTCCTGATGTGAATGCTGTCGAAAGCCGTCGGTTTCGGTGCGCGCGATGTGACCCTGATAGCGCGCGACGCCTGAGCGCCCACCCACTCCCCCCACCCAGCGGCGATAGCCTGAGCTACCGGACCAACCGCGAAGCTGTAAGGCGATCGGGTTCGCCGGCGCGTCGGCGGTTCGGAGGTCGATGACCCCGCCCGCCGCGTTCCCATACAGGGCGGAAGCGCTGCCACGAATCACCTCGACGCTCCCAACGGCCTCGAGATCCAGATAATCCACTGGTGTCTGACCGTCCGGCAGGGTCAGCGGGATGCCGTCTCGCAACACTCTTACTCCGCGGACTCCGAACGCCGAACGCGCACCAAACCCCCGAATCGCGATCCGGGGATCCTGAGTCGGGTTCGTACGGTTGGCCACTATTACGCCGGGCAGCAAGGCGAGTGTCTCGTCGAGCGAGCTTTGCCGCTGTCCTGGTCGCGCGCTGTCGGGGTGGGTGCGAGTGACGGCGAATGGAAGGTCCAGTGGCGACCTCGCTGCGTCCCGCGTGACGGTGACTTCCACAGGCGCAAGCGGCACTGCGGGAGCCTGTGCAGATACGGCAGGGGCGAGAATTAGAAACGAGGCATTGCCAATTAGCGACAACGAAAAGCGCATCTGGTCATGACTTGGGTGTCTGATGCTCCAACAATAACGCGTTGCACTGCGTTATTCCGCCCATCGTGCGGCAACGACGGAGTGCTTTGGCGCGAAACTTTCGTGGTTCCCGTCAACCCCTCTCAACGGAAATCAAATGTCGTCACTCACGGACATGGTCGAGCAACAGCTTGCTGGAAACACCCTTACGGACATGAGCAGGCAGATAGGCGCGCAGCCCGCCGCCGTTCAGCAGGCGATCTCGGTAGCGCTTCCCTTGCTCATGGGTGGACTCGCCAGCAACGCATCGCGGCCGGATGGGGCGCAGGCCCTCAACACGGCGCTCGAACAGGATCACGACGGTGGTGTTCTCAACAACCTTAGTGGCCTCATGAGTAATCCGCAGGCCTTTTCCGGGGCGGGCATACTTGGCCACATCCTGCGCGGTAAACAGGCACCCGTGGCTCAGGGCGTGGGCAGGGCTACCGGTCTCAATGCCCAGCAGGTGACGCAACTGCTCATGATGCTTGCGCCAATCGTCATGGGGGTAATCGGGCGCCAGAAACGGCAGCAAAAACTCGATTCGGGCCAGCTCGGTACCGTGCTGCAGCAGGAGCGCACGCACATCGAGACACGTTCGCCTGGAGCCGGCGGCCTCCTCGGCGGCCTCGACCGTGACAATGACGGCAGTGTGACCGACGACATCGCGCGATTGGGCCAGGGGATGCTGGGCAACCTCTTCGGGAAGCGCTAGCCCTGCGAACCGCCGTGCGCCTCGTCTACCATTTGCCCTATTCGGAGGTAAATCCGAACACGCTCGCTCCCCACTTACTTACAGGGCTCTTCAGGTAGGAACGGGGCTTACATCAGAATTCGCGACGCTTCATTTCGTCAAAGAATTGCTTGCGCTCGTCCTCCAGCGCTCCCTCCTCCCTTGGCGGTAGGGTCGCGTCGTATTTTCTGGTTGGCTTCTTCGATGAACGTGTAGCCTTTGCAGAGTTCTGCCGGATGAGCTTCGCCAGCTGCTTATCGTCCATTTTGTCTCCACGATAAAAGACCAGTAGAAAAAGCGCCCCGACGAATCAGGGCGCTCACCGGCTCCGCTACGGGCGCAGCGGCTGCCCGGAAAGATCCCGAATCACAACATCTCCCACTCCCAGCCCCTTGAGGCCCGGTTCGATCGACTTTCGATCACCCACTATGACCACTGACATCCGCGCGGGATCGACGTACCTGTTCGCCACGCGCTGTATGTCGGCCTGAGTGACTTCCTCGATGCGCCGCACATAGGTGTTGAAGTAGTCTGGCGGGAGGTCATACAGGACGATGGGAATGATCTGACTGGCGATGTCACCAGTCGTCTCGAAGCGCGCTGGAAGCCCCAACTGCAGATAGCGCTTCGCCTTCTCGAGCTCTTGCGTTGGTACGGTGTCACGAATGGCTTTCAGCTCTTTCATGAATTCGAAGAGCGAAGAATCCGTTTTGGCACCCGTGACCTCTGCTCTCGCCGTGAATGGACCGGCGGCCCGCCTCATATCGAAGCGGGAATTCGCTCCGTACGTGTAACCTTTGGTCTCCCGGAGGTTTGCGTTCAGGCGCGACGTGAACGATCCCCCCAGGATGGTATTCATCACCAGAAGAGCAAAGTAGTCATCGGTCGAGCGGGGAACGCCTACCGTTCCTATACGAACCGAGGACTGCGGTGCTCCCGGCTTGTCGATGAGATACACGGTGGTGGCCGCGGGTAACCGCGGCTCGCGGAACTCGACATCGGGCACTTTGCCGGGCGACCACTTGCCGAACAGGGCCTCCACGCGTTGCGTGATATTGTCCACGCTCACGTGGCCAACGATGATCATCGTCGCGTTGTTCGGGCGAAAGTAATTGCCATAGAAGCGCTGCAGGTCCGCGCGCTGAATCGCTTTGGTGGAGGTCTCCGTACCGGTGAGGGGGCGACCATACGGATGGTCCCCCCCGTACAGAATGGAAGCGTAAGCGCGGTCGGCGATCGCTGGAGCGCGATCCCGGATCTGCATCAGACTGGTCATGCGTTCATCGCGCAGGCG
>JACMME010000074.1 GCA_014379205.1 Gemmatimonadaceae bacterium | reverse complement strand
TCACCATCGCTCGGTCGACCGCTTTGGCCATGTCATAAACTGTGATCAGTGTCACACTTACGGCTGTAATTGCCTCCATCTCCACGCCGGTCTGTGCCGACGTCCGAACGATGGCTTGCACTCGCACGCCGGGTAGCGCCGAATCCATTTCCAGATCTACCTGAATGTCCGTGATAGGAAGGGGATGACAGAGCGGTATCAGATCCGCTGTTCGTTTGGCTGCCATAATCCCCGCGATTCGGGCGACACTCAGCACATCGCCCTTGGCGAGATTGTTCGCGCGAATCGCGTCGAGCGTGTTGCGCTCCATGCGAATTGAGCCTGAGGCACGCGCAACACGGGCTGAGACGGCTTTCCCGGATACATCGACCATCCGCGCCTCTCCCGTGGGACCGACGTGGCTCAAATCACTCATACCACCGTCCAGGCGGCGAATTCCGAAAGCCGGACAGCGGTGCTGGAGCGCATGCTCCTCGACGCGGTGCACCGACATTTGCCATGCGTTACCATGTCAGGAAAGTGACCACGTGGCCACTTCCCGCGCTATTGAAGCACCGAGCAGCTGCGGGTTTACGTTCCCATCGACGCGTACCTTGGCGTCCTCTATGTGCTCTATCGAGTGGGCGATCGCAGTCACACGAGAAGCGTCAGACCGACCTGCTGCTCCGCGCAGCCTGGCGTGCAACTGAACGGTCATCGCATCCAGTACGTCGGCGAAGAACCCTCGAGCCCTCGCGGCGCTCATCTTGGCTACCGCACGAGACCACTCCGCCCGTCCCTGCGATACCGCGTCGAGGAATTCCCGGGCCGCAGCAATCGCCTGGGCGCGATCCGCCGATTCAAGGAGCATACCCGGAGCCCCTTCCATGAGCTCGATACGTTGCTCGAGTGAAGCAGGCAGGTCGAGGCGATCGAGAGCCGCATTTACGACCGGATCGCCAAGAAAACTGCGCGACGCGGGCTCAACCAGAGGAGGGACCCGGACTGCTATCGCGCGCGACCGAATGGTGGGCAACAAAGACCCGGGCTCGCTTGATGTAAGAATTATCTGGGTGTCAGCCTGCGGCTCCTCGAGCATCTTGAGGAAAGCGTTAGCGGGCTGATCCGAGCCTTCCTGTGACACCATGCGTTCGGCGTCACCAATCACGAAGATTTTGCGACGTCCCATGGCGGGTGTGAGCGACGCCAGCTGTAGAATCGCGCGAACCGTGGCCACGTATAGAGCTTCACTCCCGCCTGGTGCGCTATAAAGTCCGTTTGACTTTCTTCGTTCGCCAATAGCGTCCACGAAGTCATCCAGCACGTCCTGCGTCCTGGGATCCGGATTGGGCAACCGTGGTCGCGGGAAGAACCATCGCAAATCCGGGTGCGCGAGGTCGAGGACATACCGGCAATGCCGGCACGCTCCACACGGCCGATCACCGTCGGAGTCGCACAAAAGCATCTGCCCGATCCAGAGCGCCAGCCGCTGCTTACCCACCCCTCGCGGCCCGTGCAGAAGCAGGCTCGGAGGCAGCGCACCACGCGCATGTGCGGATGCGAGGCGAGCGCGAAGTGCTTCGTGTCCATACAACGGAATAATCGGCACGGGCAATATTCTATAGCTGAGTGCGCTAGTTGAGACGGACAGCTTCAACTTGGCCGGATACAGCCATCGCTGCGTCTGGCGCTTTCGTGTCAGTCGCTGCCGCCCTGAAAAGCGACGCCACGGCGGCCAACTGTTCCGCCCGACCAAGCAGCACTACCGAATCCCCTGGGCGTATGACGTCGGTGACGGCGGGGTTAGCGATTACGTCACCATCCTCCCGCTGAATCGCGACAACTGTGGCACCACCTCTTTCGCGAATTCTCGATTCTCCGAGCGTCTTTCCTTCGAGCTCACTTCCAGGTTCGGCCCGATACACTTCCACAGTGAGTCCACTGACGTACTGTCCCAGCGCTTCCGCCGATCCGTAAGTATTGGCGACGGATCGGAAGGCCTGATACCCGTCGCTGCGCACGTCCCGAATCAGCTGTTCGATCTTGTCGCGCGGAACGAGGTAACGCTGGAGCACGCGCGAAAAAATCTCGATGGATGTTTCATATTCCTCGGAAATCACTTCGTTCGTGCCGAGTACCACCAGGGGCTCCATTTCGTAGAGGTATCGGCTTCTCACTATGATGTGAGCTCGGTCATTCAGCCGTCTGGCAAGCGCGACGGCGCTGCGGGTTGCCGCCGCATCGGAGATGGCAATGACGAGGACTCTCGCCCGAAGAATGCCTGCGTGTTCCAGGATCTCCGGCCGGGTGGCGTCGCCATAAATAATGGAGCGGCCACGCTTGCGCTCGGATCTAACCGCGTCGGGATTCATTTCAATTACCGCGAATGGAATGCTCGAGCGGCCGAGAACCCGCGCAAGGTTACGGCCATTGAGGCCATATCCGACGATTATCACGTGGTCTTCCAGACGGGTATTTCGATGACTCTCCATGCTTGGAAGAAGCCTGCGGCCCGATACGAATCGCGCCGGTAGGCGAGACTCGAGCAGCGCCGCCAGCCGCGGCCCCAGTGCGATGAGGGCCGGGGAGGCCGTCATTGTTCCAACAGCTACCGCCAGAAAGAGCTGATTGAGTCTTTCGTCCAGGAGGCCGGTTTCCAAGCCGACTTTGGATAGCACGAAGGAAAACTCACCAATCTGCGCCAGCGCCAAGCCTGCCACGATAGCTACCCGAAGAGACTGTCCCAGGCCAAAGCAAACTCCGATACCAACTGCCGCCTTCACCAGCACGACCGTGGCGAAGACACCGAGCACGAGCAAGGGCGATTCCAGCACGGTGCGGACGTTGAACAACATGCCAATAGACAGGAAAAAAAGGCTGTTGAAGACCTCTCGAAGCGGGAGAATCTCGCCCAGTGCCTGGTGACTGTAATCGGACTCGGAGATAACCAGACCGGCGATGAATGCGCCCAGCGCCAGCGACAAGCCTATCTGAGCGGATACCCATGCTGTGCCGAGGCAGAGAAGTATGATGGCGAGCAGGAATACCTCACGCTTGCGCGTGCGCACCACCTGATGCAGGAACCACGGAAAAACGTACCGGGCAGCGAGCACGGCGGCGACAGCGAAGAGCAGGATTTTCGCGACTATGATCGCGATCTCGCCCAGGCTGCTCGTTTCGCCACTCAAGAAAGGTGTGAGCAGCACCATGGGGACGATGCAGAGGTCCTGAAAAATCAGTATTCCAATAGTTGCCTGTCCGTGTGGCGTATCGATCTCACCACGGTCCGTAAAAAGCCGAAGCACGATGGCGGTACTGCTGAGCGCGACCAGTAGGCCCAGAAACACTGAAACGTTCCATGGCTGTCCGGCAATGCGGGCCAGCAAAAACGTCACACCGAGGGATAGCGTAACGTGCAGCCCGCCCCCCAGAAGGAGGAACGTTCGCATTCGTACGAGCTGCTGCACTGAAAACTCGATACCCACGGTAAAGAGCAGCAATACCACTCCAATCTCGGCCAGGCCCTCCACGTCGCGTACGTTGCTGATGAGCCCGAAGCCGTATGGACCGCACAAGACACCTGTGAGAAGAAAGCCGACAATCGGCGGAAGCCCGATGCGGCTCATGATCAGCACCACCGCGACCCCCAACCCGAAAAGAGTGAGGAGATCGCCCAGGAAGCCGAGCTCAGGATGCATGCTTTGCCGGTTTCACTTTGTTGGGTCGATCAACTGCCTGCATGCCTGGCTCCGCGATGATGGACGTACGTTGTGAGCGCGCAAATTGTGAGGCTTTATTTCCATTCCGCCATACTCAGCCTCTGCTTCGCTCAATAAAGAGAGGATACCGCTGTAATGGAAGCGGAGCGGGCTTGCGGAAGCTCCAGATTGTGGTACCGTAGCTATGGATCTGGTGCGCTTGGTGAAATGTGATTTGGTGTCTCAAATTGAGAGGAATCGATGGGAATCAAGAGATCCGACCAGTATGCGTCCAACCGTCCAGAGTCAGGTGGCGCCGACCACGACGAACGCAGCTTCGATGAGTCCGTTTTGAACAAGGAGAAGCAGGAGCTCGCCTCCAATGAGGAAGAAGGGGGATTCATACCGGAGAGCCACGAGAATCCTGCCCAGGCTCGCGTCAAGAAGTCACGCTCGAAGAAGGAGAAGAAGATCTAGCTGAGTGAATTCAGAAACAGGGCAGCTGCATCCGGGACGTGTTCCCGGGCTATTGCCTCTCAACCACCAGGAGAACTCTGAATGCCGGAGAAGTTGGAGGGTCGCAAGGTCGCAATTCTCGCTGCTGACGGCGTCGCGCACGACGAGCTCGCGGATATGTGGAAGGCGTTGCGGGAAGCCGGCGCCACTACGCACTTGATATCGCCGCGCATCGGGACTATCCGCGATGACAAGGGTGACAGTGTCACCGCCGATATCGCCGTGGCGGATGCGTCGGCGACAGCATATGAGGCGCTCATCCTGCCCGGTGGCGCAGCGAGCGCCAGCGCACTCTCGCAGGACAAGCAGGCCGTACAACTAGTGCGCGACTTTGTGGAAGCGGATAAACCGGTCGCAGCCATCTGCCACGGTGTGTCGCTTCTCGTGGCGTCCGACAGCGTGCAGGGACGAACCCTTACATCATCCCCGGATTTCCGCAGCGGGATCGAGGCGGGTGGTGGTGAGTGGGTAGACAAACAGGTGCAGGTGGACCAGCGGCTTATAACGAGCAGAAAGCCGGAAGACCTGCGCCCGTTCGTCACCAGGGTTGTGGACCTTCTGGCTAGGGAGATAGTGCAGGGTAAGGTCGATGAAGCATCTCAGGAATCATTCCCTGCGAGCGACGCACCTGCCTGGGGACCATCGTCGATTGGAGGCCAGGGAGCATCACAGTCGCCCTGACCTGTGATGCCACAAGCTGATGTAACAGAGCCGCGATCCGGCATAGGACTTTCCTTTTCGAGCATCGTATTGCTGGCGGTGTGGTTCGCGCTTCTCACCGGACTCGGTGAGGTCACGCTGCACATTTTCCGCAAGCTCGTTCTGAACAGTTATCTGTTGGACGTCAGCCCCCATGCCACTTGGATGTCGCCTCTGGCGAACCTGCTTGTCTTCGCAATACCCGCACTAATTCTGATTCTCGTCCGGAAATTGTGGCCGCTTCGCGTGAGCTCGGAGGTGGCCGTCGTGGTCTTCGCCTTTCTGGCAGTTCTCCCGCCGTTCATAGTTTTCAACAAGCTGCATTGGCTGGCAGTTGCGGTTCTTGCGGCGGGGTTTGCCGTAAACGCAGGAAGGATGGTGCGAAGCAGGCCACACGCTTTTCTTGCTTTCGCCAATCGCAGCATCTACTGGGTGGCTGCTGTAATCGTTTTGCTGGCGACAGCTGGATCGCTCTACCCGGCAATCGCCGAGCGGCGTGCGCTCGGCGCACTCCCGCCACCGCCCGACGATGCGCCCAATGTCCTGCTCATCGTTCTCGATACCGTGCGGGCGCTTAGCCTCAGTTTGTACGGCTATGGCAGACCGACGACCCCCAATCTGGAGCGACTGGCCGCGCGAGGCATTCGATTCGATCGCGCCTTCGCGACGGCTCCATGGACCTTGCCGTCCCATGCGAGCATGCTCACGGGACACCATCCGCACGAAACCTCCGCAAATCGCACCACCGCGATGAATTCCAGGTTGGCAACGCTCGCCACCGAATTGAGCGACCGGGGCTATCAGACGGCCGCGTTCGTTGCGAATGGGCGTTATGCGGGTTGGGAATCGGGACTGACGCGTGGCTTCTCCCGCTACGAGGATCGGCAAATAAGTGTGGGGCAGATGCTCTCGCAGTCATCAATCATTCTGGCCCTGTCCCGGCACCCGATGGCCATTTCGTTGGGGTTTTACCAGCCGCTTGGCCGCAAGCACGCACACGACGTCAACGCGGGATTGTTGCGTTGGCAAGCCCGAACCGGCCGGCGCCCGTTCTTCGCATTCCTCAACTATCTCGACGCACACGCGCCCTACCTGCCTCCCGCCGGGTTTCAGCGCCTTTTTGGAGGGACTGCAACGAAGCGTGTGCCCATCTTGACCATGGGTCTCCACTTGGCGGCTGAATGGCCGACACCGGAACTGCGTTTGGAGCGGGACGCCTATGATCAAACAATCGCTGCGCTTGACCATTCAATTGGCCAACTGCTCGATTCGCTGGATCGCCGTGGAGTTCTGGATAATACGCTTGTGGTCATCACATCCGACCACGGCGAGGAGTTCGGCGAGCATGGCAGGCTCGGCCATGGTCGCAAACTGTACAGCCAGGTGCTGTGGGTGCCACTCGTAATTGCGGGTGGTAAATCGGTCCCCAGGGAGATGACTGTCACCGGAGCCGTGAGCTTGAGGGATATTCCCGCCACAGTCATGGCAATCGTTTCACCCGAGGCGCGTTCGCCATTTCCGGGCAGCTCCCTTTCACGCTTTTGGACTCCCGTTGACGCCGAGCGTTCCAACGAGCCCGTTCCGGTGTTTTCTCAAGGCAACTTTGGAAGTTCGGTCGCTCTGGATCGTTATCACTACATCAAGCACACCGATGGGTCAGTCGAATTGTACGATATCATGACTGATCCGGAGGAACGGACGAACATCGCGTCGACGGAAGAAGGCATAAGCGCCATCAGCCGTCTAAGGCCGCTTCTCGAGTCCTACGGAGAAAGTAAGACCAGCATGAAATGACTGAGCCGCATCTTGGCGAGTTGAGACACCGCTAAACCAAGTTGAGCTGGTAGGCGTCTCAGTAGAGTGTTCAAATTGCCAGGTCCTGCCTCTCGCGTCGCTCAGCCGGTGAAATCCAATTCCAGTGTACTGTCTGCCTCGAACGTGACCGATCTGGTGAGCCGGGCTAGCGCGGGCGACAACGCCGCGTTCGAGGAGCTGTATCGGCAGCACGCAGGCAGGGTGTACGCACTCTGCCTTCGGCTCTCGGGTGACACTGGCCGTGCGAGCGAGCTTACTCAGGACGTGTTCGTCCGATGCTGGGAGCGTCTGGAAAGCTTCCGGGGCGAGAGCGCCTTCTCGAGCTGGTTGCACCGCTTGGCGGTGAATGTCGCGTTGAGCACGCACCGCCGCGATTCCAGACGGTGGAGACGCGTACAAGCTGTAGCGATCTTACCCGATGCGCCGGGGACGGTGAGATCGGACTCAAGTGACATCGATCTCGAGAAGGCCATCACCACGCTCCCAACTGGCGCGCGAACGGTTTTCGTCCTCCATGACGTGGAAGGATACAAACACGAGGAAATCGCGAATCTCATGGGAATCGCGGTTGGAACATCGAAGGCGCACCTGTTTCGCGCCCGCCGTCTCCTACGAAAGTCTCTGGAGCCACAATGAAGCATCTGACGGAAGAGCAGCTGAACGACTTGGCGGACGACGCGATACCGGCTCGCGTGGGGCCGGAGCACGAGCGGCACATCGCGGAGTGCCTTACCTGTCGCGCAGAGATCGCACGGATTCGCTCCTTGGCAAAGCGAATCGGCGCGTTACCTCTGTCCATTCAGCCGCCAGCGGAAACGTGGCCCATGATCTCCGCGAGAATTCGGAATTCAGCCCCTATACCTGACCAGGAGCGCAGCGTACTCAGCCGTCGCCCGCCGGCATGGAGTTGGCTTGCGGCCGCCGCGGTGTTGCTCGTCGTGGTCTCCTCGGCAGTCACAACCCTTGTTGTCAGAAGGCCGGATGTTGAAGTGCCGGCAACGGTAGCATCGCGCCCGGCAACCGACAACGATCGCAACCTTGCCGCTCTCAGTAGCCGGGAAGAAGGATTTCGGAACACGGCGGATGAGCTTTGGGCCGCGGTGAATGCTCGACGCGATCAACTCTCACCGGAGACAATCGCCACTGTGGAGCGGAGCATCAAGCTTATCGATGCGGCTATCCTCGAGGCACGCGAGGCACTCGCGAGCGATCCGAACAATGCAGTGATTGCCGACATGTTGGCCGCCAGATATGAGCGCAAAGTCGATCTGCTCAAGCGGGCGACTGAGCTGCTTCCCCAGAGCTGAATGATGTCACCAGGTATGCGGATTCGTCTGGCTTTGATATGTCTTGGGGTTTTTCCAGGCGTGATCGCCGCGCAACGCAGGGTCGACGAGCGTCATCCGATTTCACCCGACGCCTCGATTCGCCTGACCCTCGTCGTTCCAATGGCAACTGTGAGGGTAATCGGGTGGGATCGGGACACTCTCTCAATCACGGGCACGATCGGAAACGACGACCGCTTCGATGGTGGGTTATTGGCGTCCCGGCAAGGTGCAAAATTCTACGTCGAGTCCCAGAAAGCATTCAAGGAAAAGAAGCCGGCGGCCAGCAAGCCGGTGTCGCTCGAGCTCAGGGTGCCGGCGCGCAGCAGGCTATGGATCAAGGGTGGAGGTGCGGACGTCGACATTCGGGATGTAACCGGTTCCCTGGACGTGAGTATTGTGGGTGGGCGCATCCGTGTGGCAGGAACTCCGCGGGAAGTCAACGCCGAGGCCATGGATGGAAATATCGAGATCGTTGGAACGATACCGTGGCTTCGTGCAAAGTCGGCAGCGGGCGCCGTCACGCTGAATGGAGGCGGGGACGACGTAGCGCTTTCCAGCGTCAGCGGGAATGTCGTTGTGGATGAAGGTTCCATAACGCGAGGACGCTTCGAGACGGTGACCGGCGACATTCGCTACCGTGGCACGACACCCCGCGATGGGTCTCTCACTTTCGACAGCCACAGTGGCGCAGTCGAGTTGCTTTTCTCACCAAAGGCGCAGGCGAACTTCGATTTCACGACGATAAGCGGAAGCATCTCGAATGAGATAAGCAGCGCTCGCGCTATTGCAGGCAAGGACATGCGCAGAAGAGAGCTCGGATTGACCCTTGGAGGTGGAGGGGCACGAATTGTGGCAAGGACCTTCAAGGGCGGAATCACTCTAAGGCCACGATGAATTCATCGCACGAAACACCAACGCTTAACAGGAGGTCTCACATGTTGTGGCACTCATTCTCCCGGTCGTTGATTGTAGCCGGCATAGCTCTCGCTGGTCTCGCTGCATCTCCCGCCACCGCGGGCCCGCCCTGGATTTCCATCGAATACCCGCCGAGCCCGTACGATCCCACAACCCGGGATGCTTTTCTGCTCGTGCACTCTTTCCATCACGGCACGCCGATGAACTTTCCTGTTACCGGCTCGGCTGAAGGTATTGTCAACGGACAGCGTCGCTCGGTGAAACTTGGATTCGAGAAGACATCGCGAACTGGTACATTCGCTTTGAAGAAGCAATGGCCGGTCGAAGGAACCTGGACGCTGATGATCACCGTGACCCAGGGAGCGGGCGACGGTAATGCGGTCACCGCGCTGGTCGACATTGGAGCGGGCGGAGACGTTGCCTCGGTAAAGGTACCGACCGGTCGTCGAGGAGAATGGAACATTCCCAAAACGGTAACGGTGCAGGAAGTGGACGCGGCCCTCAGAGCCCGGGTTGCGCGCGCAGTTGCGGGGCGTAGTTGATGTTTTCAACTGCGCACATCATTTGAACCGTTGCGCTCGGCTCGTGAAAAGATAGAATAGGCTCCGGTCGCCATCAAACGCGCTACCGGAGCCTTTCACATGAAATGGGTCGTGCGCGTTGCTGCTCTGCTCGCCGGCATCATCGTCTTAATCGTGACCGTCGGGTTTCTCCTTCCGGAGAATCACGTCACTGCACGGAGAGCTGAATTTCGCGCCCCCCCGGATACCGTCTGGAAGTTGATCACTGATGTTTCGTCAATGCCTGGGTGGCGCTCGGATCTCAAGAGCGTAGAAATCCTTCCAGCACGAGGCCAGCGGTTTGCCTGGCGTGAAACGTCCTCTGGTGGCGACGTTCTGACATACGTTCGCGATGAGCTGCGACCCGCGAGCGTGCTGAGATCCAGCATCGTCGATGAGGGTGGGCCGTTCGGCGGCGAATGGGTGCATGAGCTCGAGCCGGGAAGGCAGGGCGGAACCAGGCTGACGATTACGGAGCTTGGCTGGGTTCGAAATCCGGTTTTCAGATTCGTCTCGCGGATTGTGATCGGCCATGGTGCGACTATCGACGGGTATCTTGCCGCGCTAGGGGTTCGAGTCGGGGAAACCGCTACCATACAGGATGCCGATCCCTCGCAACACGACAGCACCCGAGCAACCGTTCGCTGATATCGTTCATGCTTGACCGGCTTGGCGGCGCACGCTATTGAAAAGGCATAGTGCACGAGTCCCAAGGCGAAGACACTCTATCACCCCGAGACCCTCCATGTACTCTCTCCGCAACTGTCTCCGAACGATTTTTCTGGCTTGCCCAATCGCCGCGGGCGCGCAACAAGTAGCCCACGTCGAGGTAATGCCGGCTCGAGCTTCGGTAGTGGCGGGCAAGGCGACCAAATTTCGAGTTGTCGCGAAGGATACCAGCGGGAAGATCGTTACTGGTGCCACCGTCTACTGGGCCGCAGTGCCATTCGATATCGCCAGCGCTGATTCCACCGGCAATGTCGACACGTTTCGCGCTGGAACAGGAAAGGTGTATGCCATCGTGAATGGGAAGCCCGCCTCCGCGGAGATCGAGGTACTCGAGCGCGGGCCAGCGCGTATCGAGGTTGCCGCACCCGGTGCTGCCAGCACGGTGGTCGGCGGAATTCTGCAACTCGATGCCACCGGCTTTACGGAGGTGAACGATCGCCTGGAGGACGTAGTGGTTACCTGGAAGTCGGAACAGCCAACCATCGCGGAGGTTTCGCCGGCTGGCCTGGTTCGCGGCAAGGCGCCAGGCCGGGCCACGATTGTTGCGCAGGGAGGCGGTGTTTCGGGGAGCGTTGCAGTCACGGTGCGCGCCAATCCTGTCCGGTCGGTAGTCGTTACGCCCGTGAACGAAGCTGTTCGCACTGGAGATGTCGTGGCTCTCAAGGCGACGCTTCGTGATGCGCAAGGCCGGAGCGTGGCGGCGGCATCGGCCCCTGTCCACTGGAGCGTGAGCGGACGCGGAGCTTCCGTTGATCAGAGTGGCTTCTTCGTCGCCAACAATGCGGGCTCGTATCCGGTTACGGCGTCCATCGGCGACGTCTCGGCATCGGCGGCGGTGCGCGTCGTTCCGCGAAGTGACCGGCGCCAGGTGACGATGGTAACGCACATAGCGCTCCCAAAGGATCTACAGACAGCCGAGGTCTGGCCCATTGGTGACGTGCTGTACCTCTCGACGGTTGCCGGAAAGCTGTATGTCTTTGACATTCGGAACCCGTCGGCGCCGGTGCTCACTGATTCTCTCGAAGTGGACGCGCGCGTCATGAACGATGTCAGCACCACGACGGATGGCAAGATCGGCGTCATCACGCGCGAAGGGGCGAGCACCCGCAAGAATGGGCTGGTCTTTTTCGATGCATCGGATCCGCGGCATCCGAAAAAGATCTCCGAATTCACAGAGACGGTGACCGGCGGAGTGCATAGCGCTTTCATCTACGAGCGAGCCGTCTTCGCCACGGATGATGCGACCGGCTCACTTCGAATCATTGACTTCTCCGACGTGAACAAGCCCAGGCAGATCGCGCGGTGGGAGGTTCCGCGCGATATCAAGCGTGTCGAGTTCATGGGTGAGTCGATGCCGGGGGGCCGCATGCTGCACGACGTGTACGTCGAGGACGGCCTTGCATATCTCGCCTACTGGAAGGATGGGCTCATCGTGCTCGACGTGGGGAAGGGAATAAAGGGGGGAACGCTGGCGGCGCCGAAGCTAGTGAGCCAGCTGACGTACAATCACGCCGAGCTGTATCCACCCGGTTTCCTGGCCGGCACACACGCCGTGTACCGCGATGGCTCCAGCAAGTATCTCTTTCTCGCGGACGAAGTGCTGGATGGCACTTTCAATCTGATGAGCAAAGAGGCCCTGGTGACGCGCGGCATGGTTCACGTGATCGACGTTAGCGACATCGAACATCCTCGGAAAGTCGCGCAATATGATCCCGTAGAATTTGGCGCGCATAATCTCTGGGTCGAGAACGATCTGCTGTACATTGGCGCCTACGACGGAGGCATTCGCGTCATGGATGTAAGCGGTGAACTCCGCGGCGACCTCCGCGAGCAGGGTCGCGTTTTCGGCTCGCTGCTCACGAGATCCTTACAGGGTTATCGTCCCAACCAGGCCATGACGTGGAGCGCCATTCCTCACAAGGGCTACATTTACGCGAGCGACATCAACAGCGGATTGTGGGTAGCGAGGGTCACGGGGGGAGTCGTACCGTAAGCGGGAATCGGGAATTTCAGTTCACTATGGCGATCAAGGGGTCAGAGTCGTTGAAGGGACAATCCTGAGCAGCGATGGCTGCGCCTTTCAACGACTCTGACCCCCTTGATCGCACCGAATCCCGATTCCCGATTCCCGATTTCCTAGCGAGGTAAATGGGAACAGCCACACTGACACCGACGCCGGCGGTTCTGTCCCGAGCAGACACGCATGCGGCGGTCGTTCCATGGCATCTGTATGGCGCGGTGTTCGGCGCCACGAGCATCGTGATCGGGGTCATCTGGGACATTTCCTGGCACATGACCATTGGTCGCGACAGCTTCTGGACGCCGGCCCACCTCGCGATGTATCTCGGAGGGGTGCTAGCAGGTGTGGCGAGCGGATGGATTGTACTCAGGACGACGTTCGCGCCTTCCACGTCAGCCATCCGCCAATCCTCTGTACGATTCTGGCATTTCTTTCACGGCCCGCTTGGCGCGTGGGTGTGTATCTGGGGCACGTTCGCAATGCTCACTTCCGCACCCTTCGACGACTGGTGGCATAACGCGTACGGGCTGGATGTGCAGATTCTGAGTCCGCCGCACTCTGTGCTGGCGCTCGGGATGATTGCTGTTGCTTTTGGAGCGCTTCTGCTCGCCCTTGGGCTTCAGAATCGCAGCACTCATGAAACGCGGGCGCGCTACGGCGCGATATACGCCTATGCCGGCGGTATTCTGGTGGTGTTCGTATCCATTCTCACCACCGAATACGCGGATCGCGGGCTCATGCACAGCTCCATCTTCTACAAGGTCGTTTGTGGAGCCTTTCCCTTTGTTCTCATAGCGATCGCGCGAGCCTCCACCTTGCGTTGGCCCGCTACCACGATCGCAGCGGTCTACTCCGCGATCACGATCCTGATGGGCTGGATACTGCCGCTCTTTCCCGCGGAACCGAAGCTGGCACCCATATATCAGAACGTGACGAACATGGTGCCGATGGATTTCCCTCTGCTGCTGGTGGTTCCGGCATTCGCCATCGACGTTTTGATGCGGCGATTGATCGGACGACGCAACGACTGGGTCGTCGCGGCCGCGCTCGGCTCCGCATTCCTCGCGGCGCTGGTTGCGGTGCAGTGGCCGTTCGCCGATTTCCTTCAGTCTGGGGCAGCCCAGAATTGGCTGTTCTTCGCCGACAACTATTACTATGCGTTGCCGAACGAATCGTACACAGTGCGACGGCAGTTTTACCCCATGGGAGAGACGCGTGCGACACTCCTCACGGGACTACTGATCGTTGCTCCACTCATCGCGATCGCTTCCGCGCGCGCCGGTCTTGCCTGGGGTAGCTGGATGACGCGAGTGCGCCGTTGAGACGTCTGGTTCGTGCGGCTGCTGTGGTGGTAATCCTGGCCGTGACATCAGCGCATGTTGGAAGCCCCGACGTGTACTTCAAGGGGAAAGCCGGCGCCTATGATGTAAATGTGATAGTCCGCCCTCCCGGCGTGGTACCGGGACTGGCGGACATTACTGTTCAGGTGACCGACGAGGTCGTGCGGCGAGTCACGGTGCAGCCCGTGTTCTGGCAGACGAGCACTGCTGGCGCTCCGCGGCCAGACGTCGCCGTGCCGGTAAAGGGCGAGACGGGACTGTACAGTGCGCAGCTCTGGCTCATGCGGTCCGGCGCGTACAGCGTGTACGTCTCGGTGGAAGGGCCAGCCGGAGTCGGAACTGCCATTGTCCCCCTCAACTCGCTCGCGACTCGCCGCTTCACCATGGAGCTGCCGACGGGCGGATTGCTCGCCGGACTGGGGCTTTTCCTCTTTTTTGGCCTGCTTTCCATCGTGTCAGCTGCCACGCGCGACGCCTCTCTCGAGCCGGGTGCCCACGCGGATCCGCGTCACAAATGGCGAACGAGGTTCGTCACCGGTGGCGCGGCCGTCATTCTCCTCCTCGCGATTACAGGGGGAAAGAATTGGTGGGACAACGAAGATGCAGCGTACCGGAGGAGTCTGGCCGGCCCGCTGACAGCGAGGGCGAGCATACGCATGGATGGCTCCAGGCCCGTACTGCGTTTTTCTCTCGAGGATTCAGCCTGGTTTGGCGGGCGTACGACGCCGCTCATACCAGACCATGGAAAGATGATTCATCTCTTCGCCGTGCGCGCACCTGCCCTCGACGCATTCGCGCACCTTCATCCAATTCGCGTTGACTCCGCGAATTTCGAAGCGACGCTACCTCGGCTTCCCGCAGGCGAGTATCGCGTGTATGCGGATCTCGTACACGCGAGCGGTTTTTCCCGCACGAACGCCGACACGATCGACATACCAGACTTGTTGTCCAGCTCGTCCGCGTCGTCCGATGCGGACGATGGATGGCGAATTCCGGCCAATGTCCCGGAAGCGGCACCTGCGACCCAGTCCGCGCTCGCTGACGGATCCGTCATGCGATGGGAGAATGCGGGCACGCAGCTCCTTGCAGGGAAGCCGTCCGTGCTGCGTTTTGCTGTTCGAACGGCACAAGGCGGGCCGGTGGAGCTCCAGCCTTACATGTCCATGCCGGGCCATGCAGCTATCACGCGCTTCGACGGATCCGTTTTCGTTCACCCGCATCCAATGGGAACGATCTCCATGGCGTCGCAGCGCTCATTCCGGCAGCGCGCTAGCGGAGATACTTCGCTCGAGTCCATTACCGCCGCTTTGTCGCGGGATTCTGAAGACACCAGCCACATGCTACATGACGGAACGACTGGTGAAGTGAGCTTTCCGTATGTTTTTCCTCAGCCCGGCAAATACCGGATCTGGGTGCAGGTAAAGCGTGATGGGCAGATCCTCACCGGTGTGTTCGATGCCAATGTAGGCGGGCGGGAACAGTCCACGAGATAGAGGTCTATGCGATGACGACGGCTCGTTCACAGCTCAGTCCCATGGACACGGTTGGCTCAGTCGAACTCGAAGGCACATTTGTCAAACTCGAGCCTCTCGGACTCGCGCATCTGGATGGGTTGTGTGAAGTGGGGCTGGATGACGACCTGTGGCGCTGGACCACCACGAGCGCTCTCACGCGGGACGCGATGCGCAGATACATCGAGATAGCCCTGACATGGCAGGCCGCAGGAACCGCGATTCCTTTCGCCACCGTTGAACGCAAAACTGCACGGGTAATTGGAAGCACCCGGTTCGCCAACATCGACGCGGCGAACCGTAAATTGGAGATTGGATGGACATGGGTCGCGCGCCCGTGGCAGAGGACCGCGGTCAATACCGAGGCAAAGCTGTTGATGCTCACGCACGCCTTCGAAAAACTCGACTGTCTGCGCGTGGAGTTCAAGACTGACGCACTCAACGAGCGTTCTCGACGGGCACTTCGGCGGATTGGTGCCACCGAGGAAGGCACTCTCCGGAAGCACTTGATCACAGAGAGCGGAAGGGAGCGCGACTCCGTCTATTTCAGCATTCTGGATTCCGAATGGTCCGTGGTGAAGGCGCGTCTCGTCGAGCGACTGCAGAACAGCCAGACCGCTGGCTAGCTGAGAGCGCGCCTGGCCAGCAGATCGCGAACCTCTTCGTCGGTTGTTTGTGAGAAATCCTCGTACCAGAGCCCGACTGCGTGAAATGGATCAGGCGTAATGGCGCAGACAATTTCGTCGACAATGGATCTGAAATCATCGCGGGTTCCTGGTGACGCCGTTGGCACAGCTACGATAATCCGGGCGGGACTTTGCAGCTGGAGAGCGGCAACCGCCGCGCGCATGGTAGCGCCTGTCGCGAGGCCGTCGTCCACGAGAATAACTGTCTTTCCGGCGACCTTCGGTGCGGGCCGCGAGTCGCGGTATGCCGTTTCGCGACGTCTCAGTTCTTCGATCTCGCGCGACGTGGCTTCTTCGACAACGCGCTCCGGAATCTGAAGGGCGTCGATTACGTCTTCGTTGATCACTCGCACGTTGCCGGTGGCAATGGCGCCCATAGCCAGCTCTTCGCGATTCGGAACTCCCAGCTTGCGCACGATGAAGACATCCAGCGGCGCATTCAACGCGACAGCAATCTCGAACGCCACGGGCACGCCGCCACGCGGCAAACCGAGTACCAAAAGGTCCGGTTGCCCGGCGTAATGCCGGAGCGATTCGGCCAGGAAGCGACCCGCCTCCGTACGGTCCCGAAAGCGGCTGGACACTAAGTGGTTGGCACTACAAATACTGGGAATCAGTGAAGGACGTCATGAGATTTTCTCCGCAAGTGCACGATGTCACATGCCCAAATGTCAGATCGCGGTGACCGGGTTCGAATTCATGATCCGAACACTGAGTGCGGTGATCGAGACAGGATAATGGAGAGGTATTGTTAAAACCGCGATTGTCCGCGTCACAATCGGTAACATCGCTTAGGGGGAACCAAGCCTTGTGCAGAACTCGCAGTGTAACCGAATCGAGCCGGTAAGGAAGGCATGAAGAAAGTCCTGCTCGGCGTAGGGCTCGCCGTCACAACATTACTTGCAGTAGTTCTGATTCGTGCGTTGAGCATGCGGTCGGTGCAGGTCACGCCGGCAAAGCCAACGGTAACGCTGCAAGTGGACCGAGAGGCAATCGCACAGCGCTTGAGTGGTGCGCTTCGCATCCGCACGATCTCATCGGAAGATTCAACAGTATTCGCCGCCGATGAGTTCGCCATCTTGCATGAATACCTTCGTGCAGCATTTCCACTGGCTCATGCGCGCCTGGAGCGCGAGGTGGTTGGCCGAGCAAGCCTGCTGTACAAATGGGAAGGGAGCGACGCCGCACTTCCCCCGCTGCTTCTCATGGGCCACATGGATGTCGTGCCGATAGAGCCGGGAAGCGAGGGGCAGTGGACCCATCCTCCCTACGCCGGAATGACACAGGATGGATTCATCTGGGGCCGTGGAGCGATGGATGACAAGAGTGCCGTGTTGGGCATTCTGGAGGGAGTGGAGCTGCTTCTAAAGCAGGGTATGCGCCCTGCGCGCACAATTTACCTTGCATTCGGACATGACGAGGAGGCCGGTGGCGAAGGTGCCATTGCTATCGCCGCCCTGCTGGTTGCGCGCGGAGTGCGGCCAGCGATGATTCTCGATGAAGGGGCGGTGGTGGCAGAAGGAATGCTTCCGGGCCTATCCAGTCCTGTTGCACTAATCGGGATCGCCGAAAAGGGGGCGGTCAGTCTGGTCCTGACGGCGGAGCTTGGCGGAGGCCACTCGTCGATGCCCCCAACTCAAACAGCTGTTGGGGTACTGAGTGCCGCTATAGTAAAGCTCGAAGAGCATACCATGCCCGCCTCCATAGCGGGTGCATCCGCCAGCATGTTCAAGGCGTTGGCGCCCGAGATGCCACTCGTTCAGCGATCAATATTCGCGAATCTCTGGCTCTTCGAGCCTCTCGTCCTGCGTCAGCTTGCTGCGTCCCCAGCTAGCAATGCAATGATACGGACTACAACAGCTGCAACCATGTTCGAGGGGAGCGTGAAGGAGAACGTACTGCCAATCCGGGCGCGCGCCATCGTCAATTTCAGGCTGCTGCCTGGCGACGACGTCGATGATGTAATCGAGCACGTCACGGAAGTGGTGGCCGATCAGAGGGTAAAGATCAGCGTTTCCCCACGTTCGGGAGCCTGGAACGCATCACCCGTGTCGCGCACGGATGGCCCAATGTACGAGGCACTGGCGCGTTCGGTCCGCGAAGTTTTTCCACTTGCCGTAGTTGCGCCATTCCTCGTCGTAGGCGCTACGGACGCTCGGCATTTTGCCGCCATCAGCCCGAACACCTATCGGTTCCTGCCGCTGCTTATCGGGCCAGCGGACCTGTCTCGTTTGCACGGGACAAACGAGCGTATATCCGTGGCGAGTTACGAGTTGATGATACGGTTTTACGCGGGGCTGATCAGGAATGTGGCGGGGTGAGGGGGAAGAACTGCGAATTGCGAACTGCGAAGCGGAACTGGCACTATGGCTTGATGGTCGACCTGAAACTGGCACCTCGCGGATAAGCGCTTCGACTTCGCAGTTCGCAGTTCAGTTCAACGTCTTATTACCCCGCACGCGATCCGCGCTCCGGAGCCGCCCGCAGGATCGGTTGCGTAATCGTCGGCAAAGGAATGGATGACGATCGAGGAACCGTCACCGCCAAAGAGTGCCTGGTCTCCCGACTGCATTTCAAGGTCATCCACCAGAAGGTCGATGCGGACGTTGCCACCGCTTGTCGTGTGAATGTTTGGGAGGTCGCCGGCGTGCTGTCCATTGGGATTCTTGTAGCCGTGCGATTTGCCGCCTGGGTTGAAGTGCTCTCCCGCGGACTCGAAATTCGACTCGCACTTGCCAACCGAATGGATGTGCACGGCGTGGGTGCCTGACGGCAGGTTGGCCAGGTCGGCCGTGAGCAGCGTTCCGTGAGGAGCGCGCTGAAGAACAACGGTTCCGACGCCCCTGCCCGTAGCGTCTGTCATGTCAGCGCGGCCCCGTTCCACAAAGTCTCCACCACCTTCCGACCGACCCTTGGAGGAGGAGCATCCTACTAACGCCAGAGCGATTGCTGCACGCCATATGTATTGCATTCTTGCCTCCCGGGCGGATATTGGGCGTTCATGGGGGCGGGTAGATTCTCGCCTCTCGAAGTATTTCGATCGTGGCAAGATGGGGGCCCAGCGCCGCTCGTGGGAGGGGTGCGGTGTTAAAACTCCGGGAGCGGGCCGTACGCCTTCCGCTGTCACATCTGCGTATCATTACTCAAGACACGAAGTTCGAGGCGCTGGCAGTACAAGTGGCCTCAGACAGAGTCGAGCGGTTCTGCCGCAAGCGAGCACGCCCTCGGAGAAACGGGAGGGTGAACTTCACGACAACCACGAGGTCCTCATGGTCGGGTATGTTCGAGTCTGGTTGATTCTGGTGTTTGCAGTAATTCTGACGGGCGCGCGCTCCATCGCCGCGCAAACGGGCGCGATTGGAGGCGTAGTCACGGATGCTCAAACCGGCTCACCCATATCCGGAGCTCAGGTGGCGGTACTGGGAACGTCTGTCGCAATACGCGGCTCGTTGAGCAACGACGCAGGAGCGTACCGTCTGGTAGGGCTTGACGCCGGAGTTTACACGGTCGCGGTGACGCGACTCGGCTACGAACGCCGCGAGTTCCAATCTGTCAACGTCACAGCCGGGGAAACAACCAACCTTCCGATTGGAATGTCGGTGGCTGTCTTCGAGCTTGATCGGGTGATCATTACGGAGTCACGCGGGCAGGAGCAGAAGGCACTGGATGCGCCCGCCTCCGTGGCCGTGGTTAATCTGCGCGACATCGAGGAGCGTCCGACGCTCACCGCGCAGGAGCAGCTCAAGGCGCTTCCTGGAGTGGACGTTGCGACGACAGGCATCGTATCTGGCGCCGCTGTGGCGCGCGGCTTCAACAACGTCTTTTCTGGCGCACTATTGACGCTTACCGACAATCGCTATGCCGCGGTACCGTCGTTGCGCGTCAATACGGCATTCCTCATTCCGACCGTAAACGAGGACATCAGCCGCATCGAGGTGCTGCTGGGTCCCGCATCCGCGCTGTACGGGCCGAACAGCGCGAATGGCGTCATGCATATCATTTCAAAGGCTCCATTCGAGTCAAAGGGCACAACGCTCAGCATCGCCGGCGGCGAGCGTTCCATCGTTCGCGGCGCCCTCAGGCACGCGGGAACGTTCGGCGAGCGCTTCGGTTACAAACTCTCCGGCCAGATCATGCGCGGCGAGGACTGGAACTTCACCGATCCGGTCGAAGAGCAGGCAAGGGCAGATGCGATCGAAGCCGGCGCCAATCCTGATACCCTGAAAATCGGGCGCCGCGACTTCGACGTGGACCGGGTGACGGGCGAGGCACGCATTGACTACAAATTCAGCGACAATGCCGACGTCATCCTGTCCACCGGCTTGGCGCGCGCCGGCAGCGCGCTCGAGATGACAGGCATTGGTACCGCGCAGTCTATCGATTGGCAGTACAACTTTTATCAGGCACGTGCACGCTGGAATCGCCTGTTCGTGCAAGGTTTCCTGAACACCAGTAATTCCGGCGATACGTACATATTGAGGACCGGGCAGCCAATCAGGGATAAGTCCCGGGTATCTGTGGGGCAGGCGCAGCACGGATTCGATATCGGAAAGCGTCAGAGCTTCATCTACGGTATTGATCTTCAGCGCACCGACCCACGCACCGATTCCACGATCAATGGAAGAAACGAGCAAGATGACGACATCAACGAGGTCGGCGGTTATCTGCACTCCGAGACGAAGCTTTCCCGCTTCTTCGACATCTTCCTTTCCGCGCGCGTCGACGACCACAGCCGTATAGAGGATCCGGTTTTTTCACCGCGGGCAGCCATCGTCTTCAAGCCCATTGAAAACCAGAACTTCCGTCTCACCTACAATCGCGCGTTCAGCACACCCACCACTAACAACCTCTTTCTTGATCTCGAGGTTCAGCGCCTGGATGCCCGGCTGCCATACTTCGTGAGAGCGGTGGGCGTGCCGGAGAATGGATTTCGGTTTCGCCGCGATTGTGGCGGAGGTCTCTGCGTACGATCACCGTTCGTTCCTGATCCAAGCGCCTTTCTGCCGAACGACATTGCAGTATTCTTTCCCGTGCTCAAGGGACTGCTGTTCGCACAAGGCGTAGACATCCGCGCGGTTCCCAACCCCACTTCCGCGCAGGTTGGAATGGTCCTCGGCCGACTCAACTCGGCGACCGGAAGATTCGACAGGATAACCGCCGCTGACGTCGAGGATATCGACAGACTTCGTCCCACCATAAGCAACGTTTACGAGCTGGGCTACAAGGGGATCATCGGCAAGAGACTGCTGCTCGCGGCTGATGTCTATAGGGAAAAGCGTGAGGACTTCGTTGGTCCACTGATCGTTGAGTCGCCCAACGCTTTTGTCGACTCCGCATCGCTGGCTACTTATCTGGCGGCTGTGTTCCAGGGTGGAGGCGCCCCAGCACCAGTTGCACAGGCGCAAGCGCGGGGAATAGCCAATGCGGTGAAGGGAATTCCTCTAGCGACGGTAACACCGGACAGCCGACTCACGAATTCGCCGAATCTGCTTGTTACCTATCGGAATTTCGGCGAGCTGGATCTCTGGGGAGCTGACATGGCGGCGGAGGCCATTGTAACCGACCGCTTCGCCCTGAGTGGCACCTATTCGTGGGTAAGCGATGACTTTTTCGATTCCGACGAGGGCGGAGGCGCGTTCGGCGTCGCCTTGAATGCGCCCAAGAGCAAGGGATCCATTGGTGCTCGCTTCCGCGACGATGGTTCCGGTTTCTCGGCCGAGACACGCGGGCGGTTTCAGAAAGGTTTCCCGATGAACTCGGGTGTCTTTATTGGACAGGTCGAGAGCTACAGCCTGGTAGACGTCAGCGCTTCCTATCGGCTGCCTTTCACGCCTGGGCTGCAGATTTCCCTGAACGTACAAAATATCTTCGACGACAAGCATATCGAGTTCATCGGAGCGCCCGAACTTGGGCGGCTCGCAATAATGCAGGCGCAATACACTTTCGATTTTCTCTCGCCAAGGAAATAGTTCCTGCTGAGGCGGGCAGGATGCTGGTAGCGGAGTTTGAATCAGGTTGCGATTGGAACAGGATTACAGGATGGATGCGGGTGGAATGAGGAATTTCCATCTTCTCCATCCTGTTCTATTCAATCTGTTCCGTTAATGCTGATGCAAAGCACAGCATCCCCTCGCAGGTGAGGCACGAGTAGCTACGAGGAACGATGGACATTCTACTCGATCCCGATGCGCACCCGGTTATTGCTCACCGGGGAGCATCCGGATACGCACCCGAGAATACCCTTGCCGCATTCCAACTCGCGGTCGATCAGGGTGCCGACGCACTTGAGTTCGATGTTCATATTTCACTGGACGGTACACCGGTAGTCATCCACGATCCGACGCTAAACAGAACCACTGAGAGATCTGGTGCGATAGCAAGTCTTCCCTACAGTGCTATCCGCGCGGCGGATGCGGGGGCCCGCTGGACTTCCGACGAAGGTCGCACCTTTCCGTGGCGTGGCCGTCGTGTTTTCGTGCCTACGCTCGGCGATGTCGTCTCTTCCTTTCCTGACATCCCGCTCGTGATCGAGATCAAGACGCGGCATGCTCAGGAGGTCGTCCAGCGCGTTCTTGGAGAGCATGGCGCGATGCGGCGCTGCATTGTGGCTTCCTCTGAAGTGACGGCGCTCGATCAGTTCGACGTTTCCTCCTGGTCTCTGGGTGCCGCGCAGAAGGAGATAGGCAGGCTGAAATTTCCCATGCTTTTCGGACGGCGCGCGAATGCCGTGCGCTATCGCGGGCTTTTCGTGCCGGAGTGGTACTGGGGACTCCCGGTTCCTACGCGAAGTTTTGTACGCGCCGCCCGCGCCATGGATTGCCCCGTGCACGTCTGGACCGTCAACAGTCCGTTCGCCGCGCGCCGGCTATGGAGTCGGGGTGTCGCCGGGATCATTACCAACTATCCGCCGGTAATGTTGGCTGCTCGTGAGGCGATGTTCGGCTGACAGGTACGGCTGTAGGTGGTTCCTGAGGCGATCACTGACGCCTGACACGTTCAACCCGCGCAGTTTAAGGTCATTGTCACATTTCAGGTCAGGCACGCCTTACAGGCGCTCCAAACCTCCAAGATCGACCCCTTGCCCAACAGGGAACAGGAACTGAAGCGCCGGCGCGAAAGCCAGCCCCCACGAGCTTTCATGGTGGCGGCCGTCTCTTGCCTCGAGATATTCGAGATCGGACCCGACACGCCAGCCTTTTTTCACGAGCGCCCTCCTCAGCCGCCGAGCATTTGGCACCACCTCTCGGCCTTCAGCAGTACCGGCTGACAGAAAGATTCGGAGTGGAGGTCTCTCAGTGAGCGCCTCGACGTCACGCAAGATCATTCGGTCATCCCACCAAATCGAGGGCGAAATTGCCAGGATTTTGCCAAAGGTGGCGGAATTCGAGATTCCGAGATACAGGGAGGCGAGTGCGCCGAGTGACGACCCGCCAATTCCGGTGTTGGACGCATTGGACAGCGTTCGGTAGTGGCTGTCGACGAACGGCTTGAGATCCCGCACGATCATCTCACCATGTTGAACCAGCTTGCCACCCGCGCCCAACCGCTCGTTTCGAGTGGGAGCGTATTCTTCAATGCGTTCGTGCCCGGCATTCCAGATGCCCACGACAATGAGGGGCTCTACGTTTCCCTTTTGGAGGAGCGCGTCTATGGTGAGCTCGCAAGACCAGCGTTCGACACTTCCATCCGCCTGGGGGTGGTTGAACAGATTTTGACCATCGTGCAAGTACAAAACAGGGAAGCGGCGGAGCGGCTGAGCTGAGTATCCAGGCGGCAAGTAGATGAGGACTTTCCGCTCTCCAGCCAGATGCCTTGAGCGGAACTCAACGTGAAAGACGAACTCGCCTGTTGGGGTGGTATATTTTTCTGACACCCTGGATGTGATGGACATTGAGTTTGCCGCCCTATCGAGCTGCCGATGAAAAGGCCCGTAAGGAGCTGAAATCATTGGCGCTGCCAGGCCTCGCATCCTGTGGTGGCGCAGCCCAGTGTCGAGCGGCTATCCTGCAATGCGATTCCTGCACCAACAACCGTTTTTTCAGTCCGGTATCCAGTGCCCCAGAAGCGCTTCTCATCCCTGATCCCCCTATTCCTCAGCGCATTCGCCGTTCAATCCCTGGACGCGCAGCGCGTTCGCGGAGGGGTTTGGGACGAGGGCGGAGCAGGCATACCGGGCGTGGTGGTGGGTCTGCTCTCCGGCACCAAGCAGGTCACGGAGGTACTGACAGACGACCTCGGCCACTTCGAGCTGGTCGTTCCGGCGCATGGCACGTATTCGCTTCGGACGATGCGCGTCGGGTTCAAGAGCACAACTTCGGCACCCTTCGATGTGGCGGCGGGTGAGACCGTCGAAAGACGCCTGACGGCGTCTTCCATTGCTTCCCGATTAACTGATGTCGTCGTTTCAGCAAATCGGGGGAAGTGCATGGGGGGTGGACTGGGAGAAGGGTCCGAAGTAGCCAAGCTCTGGGACGAAGCCAAAATAGTGCTGTACGCGACATCGCTCACCCAGGACAAGCGAGCTTTCGAGACCAAAATCACGCAGCACGAACGGGGTCTCGACAAGCGGGGCGTTCGCGTCGAATGGGAGAAAACGTGGGACGAATGGGCGGCCGTTAGCGAAAACGCCTTCGCCAGCATTCCAGCGGACGACCTTTCCAGGCATGGGTATGTGCACCGCGATTCCATAAACACGGCAGAGTACATCTACTACGCGCCTGATGCGCACATTCTTTTGTCGGAGACCTTCATCGCCGACCACTGCTTTCGAGTTCAGCGCTCCGCGGCAGGGAAGGACACGCTAATTGGACTTGCTTTCGAGCCTGTGAAGGGGCGCAAGCTGCCCGACGTGAAAGGCGTTCTATGGCTGGACCCGCGCTCCGCCAAGCTACTGTACCTCGACTTCCTGTATACCGAGCTCGTGCGCAAAATTCCGCGCGACAAGTTTGGGGGGCGGATTTCCTTCAGTCAGCTTCCGAGTGGCGCCTGGTTCGTCGACAAGTGGGTGATCAAGATGCCCATCCTTGTGCAGACGCGGTTGCCCGGTCGGGATTCAACCGTGCCAGGGGGCGCGCTCGTCAGCGAAGCTCGAATCGGTCAGGTGTTCGTGGGAGTGCGTGAGCGTGGCGCGACAGTCGTTCCTCTGGGCTCACGTACGGTTGCCGGAAATAGCCCCAGGACTTCGGCATCTACAATCGAGGCGGGCTCGACAGCGGGCACGCCAGAGGAAGCGTCGCAAGCACCCGATGCGATTATCGAAGGAGTGGTCTTCGACAGCACCAGCGGAGCACCGCTTGCCGGTGCCAAGGTCTCGGCGTCCGGTAGCTCACGAACCGCGTTGACATCCAGCGACGGACGCTTCGAGATAGATAGCCTCGCAGCTGGACCCGTTTCTTTGACATTCACGCATCCGCGCATCGATTCCCTTGGCATGACGGTCGCGAAAAAAGAGCTTGCGTTGCGTCACGGTGAGCGGCTGGTTGCAGAACTCTCGGTTCCTTCCAGTGTTGCGCTGATGGCGGCGGAATGCGGTGAAGGCACTGTCTCGGTAGCCGCTGGGGCTGGCATGATTCGCGGCCAGGTTCAGGACGCGTCGAATGACGAACCTCTCGCGAACGCCATTATTACAGCTCAGTGGTTGCGGCAGGCGGGAGGGAAGGAAAGGGACAACGCGAGCGCAACGAGTGATGCGTCGGGTCGCTACGCTATTTGCGGAATTCCGCCAAACACGCGCGTGGTGGTGCGAGGCGAACATGCCAAGCGACCGAGCGACTCTCGCCGCGTTCAGCTTAGTCCGGCGAGTGTGTCGATAGTCCATTTTAGAATACAGCCGGGAGAAGAATCCAACCGGCCCTGATTCATTCCTGCATCAGTTGCCTGAGCCCCGAACACCGCGTGGTGCCAACCGGGCACCGAACACTGGGCACCGCACTCGTGGCGACTGTAGTCGGCCAAGTGGGCACTACATCGCTCGCAGAGAAGCGAGGCAGTAGTCGAAATAGTCCAGACTGGCGTTCGCGCGCGTAACAAGTCCCTCGGCAATGCCAACACGCGCGTCCGGGATATCGGCGACCTGCGCGCGAACCACGTGCTCAAGCCACCCTTCCGCGTGGCCGATATCAATGATCGCGTGCGCTCCATAGTAGCTCATCGTCTTCTTCGGAATGCCTACGCGATGGGCGCCGTGCACCACGCGAGTGCATCGCTGCGGGGCGAGTAGCTCGACGGCGCCCAACGCTCCCTGCGCCCGAAATGCATTCCTCCGCGAAATGGAGCACCAGAGCATGAGGTTCACGCCTGACAATACCTGCCAGGGCAGCTCGTCGGCGGACGGAGCGGTAACCGCGAGGTCGTCCGCGAGTCGATGGAAAAGGTAGGTGTGCACGGCGTGCTCCTTACCGTTCCCCATTTCATCCCAGTAGTTGCTCGCCATCTCCATCTTGACGTCACCCCGCGTGCCGACTTGCGACATGGCCACCAGATCGTCGAACGCCGCTTCTCCGGCGCTTTCCATGGTGAAGAACCAGTGGATCTGCTCGCGAGTCGCCTCGCTGGCCAGAAAACTGTACAGTTCGTGCTCGTACAGGGGATGATTGAACGCGGTGCGCCGGTACCAGTCCACGAACAAACCCGGATCCCTTGGCAGGTCGGAATCCGAGAGAGGGTTTGACGCACGAGCTCTCGCGAGAGTGTCTCGCTCCCATGCCGACTCCAGTATTCCGACCAGCCTGCAGGCGAGGGGATGGAACTGATTGACCGCCAGGCCATGATTTGGCAGGCGCATGTGCTGTTGATACAAAGCGAGAAGTGCACGGTGGTGCATGTCGCGAGCGGAGTGATCAATCCAGCGAGCGCTCTGTCGCTCCGTGGTGGCGTGTGCGGGATATGCGCGCGCTGCGAGCGACATCGCCTGTTCAATGACTTCCTGCTCAAGCCCCGGCTCTTCCGCTAGCGTCGCATCCAGAGAGCCCGCGGAGAGAATCCCGCGCAGTCTCGCAGGAAAATCAGCTTTGCCGGCCGGGTGGAGGAGGCGGAGATCCGGCAGCTCGATAAAGCGCGCGATCGGCCGCGCGCGATCGGCCGCATGGGATTGCGTCTCGTCAAGCTCGTGGTCCGCGTTGGCAAGTGCGGCAACGCCTTCACTCCGAATGCTCGGCATTATGGTATCCGGTTAACGGTCTTCCGCTCGCACGCCACTTGCGAGTCGCGTTGCGGCGCCTAGGATTCGCAGCCGCGCTCAGTGCAAGTCTCCTGCCCCCGACCAACAGCGGCGAGGAATATATCCATTTCGCAGCAAGCCCGCAGTACAGCCTTTGTACGTCCGGTTCCACCCTGGTCTCGACTCGCGGCATTTTCCGCGGAAGCAAGCCGGCTCGAGCAATTCCAGCCACCCTTCCAGTTCTCGAGTTTTTTTTCACCGGAGGACACACTGCTCTGTGTCCTGGCGGGTGAGCGAGCGCTGGCGGCACACCTCGGTTCGAGCCCCGGTATTGTCGAGCTGACCTCCGGGAGCGGCCTCGTCGGCTTCCGTCTGTTGAGTCTCGGGCCCAGCGCCACGCTTTTTGGTGTTGACATAGATCCGGATGCGGAGAGTTGCGCGCGAGCGAATGCGGAGCGACTAGGCTACGCCGGCAGAGCGAGATTCGTGTGCATGAGTCTCTGGGACCCCGTCATGGAGGCGGTGCTCCGAGGTCAGCGTACCGACATCCTCGTTTGCAATCCTCCTTACATCCCCGAACCTCCTGAGGCCGGCCTTCCCGTGGAGGCGGGGGCGGGAGCGGACGGCAGCGCGCATCTGCGGCGTGTGACCGCACTGGCATATGCTACGCAACCGGAAACTCTCGTCCTTTCGTGGTGCTCGCTATGTGATCCTGCAGGGGTCGTGGGCGACGTAGAAGATGCTGGTTATCAGCTCGATGAGCTGTTCGTTGTCCTGATTGCCGACGGTGAGTATTCCGGATCGGTACACAACTACCTGCTGACCCTGCCGACCGCCTTCCTGAACAGCTCGCATGAGACGCTGCGCGTTGTCGCACCCGACGGCGCGGCGCGTTTCGGGTATTTACTGATGTCCGGTTGCTTCTCTCGTACGGCAACGACGTCCCATGACGGACGTGAAGCCATGCGCTCCCTTTGCACCAGCTTCAGGGATCAGGGTGCCAGCGCTCTGGAAGGATTTCGGAGCTCGATAGAGGGTCGCATCTGGCTTCTGGATCGCTGGGACGAGATTACGCTACGCGCCATACTTCATGGCCCGATAGCCGCACCGGTGTATACGGTCTCACCCTGACTTGAGCATGCGATTCCTGGGTATGGGGGAGCACGTGGCGCTCGGGGACATGTACTTGCGGCTTGCCGCTCGGGGACATGAGGTGCGTGTCTACGTGGACGATGTGGAGACGCGCGATGACATCATGCGCGGCATGCTGCAATTCACCACTGACTGGAAGAACGAGCTGGACTGGGTGAGATCGGCCGGCGCCGACGGAATCATTCTCTTCGAAACGAGCACTCACGGTGACCTTCAGGCTGAGTTGCGTGCGCAAGGCTACAACGTGATTGGGGGAAGCCCAGTCGGGACGCGCCTGGAGATCGACCGTGCCTACGGGCAGCAAGTGATGCGCGACACCATGGACATCCAGGCTGTCGCGACCCATCGCTTCGCCGGCTTCGACGAAGGTATTCGGTTCCTGCGCGAACATCCCGGCCGCTTCGTATTCAAGATGAACGGTGCGGGTTACGCCTCATTCCGGAACTACGTTGGCGAGATGGCCGACGGCACCGACGTCGTGGCGATGCTGTCCCTGCAGCGCGACCGGTGGACTTATGAGGAAACACCGGATTTCGTTTTGATGGAGCACATCCAGGGTGTCGAGATTGGCATAGGTGCGTACTTCAACGGCACGGATTTCCTGCAGCCAGCCTGTCTGGACTGGGAACACAAACGCTTTTTCAACGGCGACCTCGGCGAGCTGACAGGCGAAATGGGAACACTGGTCACCTATCGCGGCTACGAAAGGCTCTTCGAGAGCACTCTCGCGCGCATGGCGCCATTGCTCGCGCAGGATGGATACGTCGGATACATAAATGTGAATACGATAGTGTCCGAACGAGGAATCGTCCCGTTGGAGTTCACTACCCGCTTTGGGTATCCGGGCTTCGCCATCCTCGACGCGCTGCATTTCGGCGGAGGTTGGGCCGAAATATTCTCTGCCATGGTCAGGAAAACGACGCTAACGTTCCCGACGCATCCGGGGTATGCGCTTGGTGTGGTGCTCACTGTTCCACCATTTCCGTACTCGTTCGGGTATGAGAACCTGTCCAAGGGAATGCCGATCTCATTTCGCGCGGATATGTCGGAGGAGGACCGGGACGGGCTGCACCATAGCGAGGTGGCGATGCAGGGGGGGCGACTCGTGACTGCCGGCTCTATCGGATACGTAACGGTGGTGACAGGTCGCGGTGAATGCGCCGAGCAAGCCCGCGACCGGGCGTATTCGCTGGCCAGGAAGGTGATCATCCCGAATGTTCGATACCGAACTGACATAGGTGACAGGTTCATTAGGGGAGACCGCGATCTATTGGTCAAGTGGGGATGGTTGCAGCCGGGCGGGGAGGGGCAGCGAACCGGCGCTGATTGCACGGCGAGGCAGCAGTAGCATGTCTGCAGCTGATGAGAGCGCTCCAACGCATGCATCGGCTTTGGCGCCAGGACTGGCCGATGTGCTTTACCGCTACCTCGGCGGGGCGATCTCGCCCGAGGTGGCGCTCATGCAGATGCTGTGTGAAAGCGAGAGCGCGGAAGCCGTTCAGGACGCGATAGGCATCGCGAAAACGGAATTTGCCAACTTTGGCGAGATATCCGAACGTGACGTGCATGCCCTGCTGAATGTGCTGGCAAGAGTGGCAGCGCGGCACGAAAAGGGGTGTTCGCACATCGCTCGCATGCTGAATTCCGGCGTGGACTCCGGCGAGCCGGCAAAGACAGTGCAGGAGGGGCTGGCGTTCACCGAGCGCCTGTTTGACTGGAGTGTACGGCAGAGTGAGGAAGCGAGCGTAGCGCTGTATTCTCTTGGAGATCCGGAAGTTCTGGAGCGAGCGACGACAGAGATCGTTGAGCTCTTCCAGCGGTGGGAGGTGGTCGGTACTGGCAGCAGCATTCTGCAAATCGGCTGCGGTACTGGAAGAATGGAGGCCGCTTTCTCACCGTTGGTGCGTGACGCATACGGCGTCGATGTATCCGGAGAGATGATTGCGCGCGCGCGGCTCCGCTGCAGCAGTCTCTCGAACGTGCACCTAACGAAGACTGATGGACGGGATCTTTCCATGTTCGCGGATGGGATGTTTGATCTGGTGTATGCCGTGGACTCTTTCCCGTATCTCGTGCAGGCTGGAGCGGCCCTGGTGGACGTTCATTTTCGCGAGGGGCGGCGAGTGTTGAAACAGGGCGGCAATCTCGCGATTCTGAATTACGCTTACCGGGGTAGCTTGGCGGAGCACAGCCACGCTATCCGCGATTACGCTGAGCAGTATGGATTCTCGATCGTTGTCGGTGCTGAGCGCCCGTTCACCTTGTGGAATGGCGTGGTGTGGCGCCTGATTGCGGGCTCGCTCAAGCCTGGACCTGAGTGACTGACAACTCCGGTATGCAAAAAGGCCGCTCTGTCGAGCGGCCTTTTTGCGACTTGCCTGCGTTCTGCATAACAGCTCCCGAGGAGGGACTTGAACCCCCGACCCGGTGATTAACAGTCACCTGCTCTACCACCTGAGCTACTCGGGATCGAACACGGAAAACTAAGCCGGAAGCAAGCCGAAATCAACCAATTCACACATGGCGGTGCCGTCCATAGTCACAATGGCGAAACGTTGCGTTTACGGCGCCGCACAGTGCTAGCGAACAGCCTCCGCTCGTCGTTCCGCCCCCGCAACGGACTCTGGGTCACGACCCTCGCCGCCGAGTACCGTCCGAAGCCATCGTCCCGTGTGTGACCGCTCCACCTTTGCGACGTCTTCCGGCCGGCCGGCAGCAACGATCTCGCCGCCCGCAGTGCCAGCGTCGGGACCGAGGTCGATCACCCAGTCCGCGAGCTTGATGACGTCGAGATTGTGCTCGATCAAAACCAGCGTGTTACCCTGTTCGACAAGACGGTCGAGGACGCGCGAAAGCTTGCGAATGTCCTCCAGATGCAGTCCCGTCGTCGGCTCGTCCAGGATGTACAGCTTCCGCCCGCGTGTCCGGCCCGAAAGCGCCAATTCGCGCGCAATCTTGATGCGCTGCGCCTCACCACCTGAAAGGGTGGGGGCGGGCTGGCCCAGTCTCAGATACCCGAGTCCGACCTGCTGCAATTGCCATAGCGCATGGCCAAGTCTCTCCTCCCGGGGGAAGAATCGGATTGCCTCGTCCACCGTGAGCTGCAGCACCTCGTGGATGTTTTTTCCGCGAACGCGGACATCGAGCACGTCGGGCTTGTAACGCTTGCCTCCGCAGACGTCGCATGGGACGAAAACGTCAGCCATGAACACCATCTCGACCTGCAGATGTCCGGCTCCCTCGCAGTTGTCACACCTGCCCCCCGCCACGTTGAAGCTGAATGCACCGGCGTACAGCCCTCGCTGTCGAGCGGCAGGGGTGTCGGCGAAAATCCGGCGTACCTCGTCGAAAGCCTTTACGTATGTCACGGGATTCGACCTCGCGGACCGGCCAATTGGATCCTGGCTTACGAGGACGACATCGTCGAGCGACTCGTAGCCCTCCATTTCGCTGAAACCTCCAACGCGTTCGCCAAGGTGCCGCTTCGCACTGTGTTCTCCTCGAAGACGCTGCTCCAGCGCCCTGTATAGAACATCGTGAACTAGCGTACTTTTTCCGGAGCCCGACACGCCGGTCACCACGGTGAGCGCACCAAGAGGAATTTTCATGGTGACGGCCCGGAGGTTGTGCTCGCGCGCTCCGGTCAGAGTCAGCCATCGCGGACCCACCGGGCGCCGATCCGCTGGAATCGGGACGCTCTTTGCCCCCGTGAGATATGCCCCGGTCAAGGGACTCTCCGCGACGCGTGAGATCGGCCCTGCCCATACGACCTGTCCGCCATGCTCTCCGCTGCCAGGCCCCAGCTCGATCATGTAATCCGCGGCGCGAATGGCTTCGAGGTCGTGCTCTACCACGATCACGGAGTTTCCCATGGCACGCAGACGCTGCAACAGTGTGAGCAGTCTGCCCAGATCTCGCGGATGCAGTCCGATTGATGGCTCATCAAGCACGTACAGTGTGTCAACGAGCTGAGATCCAAGGGAATTCGCGAGCCCAATGCGTTGCGCTTCACCACCCGAAAGCGAACGCATTCCGCGGTCGAGTGTGAGGTATCCAAGTCCCACGTCGAGAAGGAAGCGCGTACGCGACCGTGCTTCACGCAGCACGTTCTCCGCGATCTTGCGCTCGAAGTCGGAGAACGAAACCTCGTCCAGCCAGATGGCAAGGCGGTCCAGCGGCATCGCGGATGCCTCAGCGATGGTTGTTCCCGCTATCCTGACCAGAAGCGCCTCGGGGCGCAGCCTCGCACCGTGACAATCCGGGCATTCCTGTGCGGTCTGATACTGCCGGAGGAATACGCGGATGTACTGCTTGTAGCGTTTCTCCTCGAGCTCCCTGAGAAATAGCAGAATCCCCCTGAATCCGCGCGCGCGCCCCTTCAGTAAAGCCTGCCGCTGCTCGGGCGGGAGCTCTTGCCATGACACGTCGAGAGAGATGCCATTCTGCTTGGCGAAATCAGCCAGCGCCCGGCGTTTTTTTTCATACCTGGGCTTGGTCCACGGGTCGATCGCACCTTTGCGCAGGCTGCGATCTGGATAGGGGACGATGAGCGCCTCGTCGTACTCCAGCACCGCGCCAAAGCCATTGCATGTCGGGCAGGCCCCACGCGGATTATTGAATGAAAAGAGCTGCGGCGCTGGGGTTGGGGCTCTGGTTCCATCGTACGCGCACTGGAATCGCTCGGTGAAGCGAAGACGGTCAAGCGGTGGGGCGCCTGGACGCGCCGCCGCTGGCGTCGCGAGGAGGATCACGCACTCGCCGTCGCCTTCGGCAAACGCCGTCCCTACGGCATCAGTCAGGCGGCGTTCTGCGTCGGCAGCGACCACGAGCCGATCAACCAGCACGAGCAAGTCTGATGCGGTGGTTACCTCCTTTCCGCTGGCGGAAAGCTCATCCACGTGCTTCGTGATCCCATCGATTGAGAGTCTGACAAACCCCTGGGCGCGAAGATTTTCGATTATGGTTTCCTGCGTTACGAGATTGCTCAGCACCAGTGGAAAAGCGACAGAAAACCGCGTTCCGTTCGGCAGGGCGAGCACGGAATCCACAACAGACTGCACCGTATCGGGACGCATCTCGCGGCCGCAGACCGGGCAAAAAGTATGACCTACGCGCGCCCACAATAGACGCAGGTAATCGTAAATCTCCGTCGCTGTACCGATGGTCGAGCGGGCAGTCTTGACGGGGTTTTTCTGCTCTATCGCGATAGATGGAGAAAGTCCGTCGATATGATCGACATCGGGCTTCTCCATTCGCTCTAGAAACTGTCGCGCGTAAGCAGACAGCGACTCGACGTAACGCCGCTGGCCCTCGGCGTAAATCGTATCGAAGGCGAGGGAAGACTTTCCCGAGCCCGATGGCCCTGTAATTACCACGACGCTACGCCGTGGTATTTCCAGGTGAATATTCTTGAGGTTGTGTTGCCGCGCGCCGCGGATGACGATCTTTGACTTCACGAGCGAAAGTTAACTCGCCGGGCGGCTACGGTCGCGCCTGCCATCGATCCGGGTCAGCGTTCCGGATCACCCCTCCGCCTGCGGAACAGGACTCTACCTGCGAGAAGAAGGACTACTGCACCGAGCGTCGCGAGCCCAAGCGACCGCAAATTCAAGTCGGCGGCGCCAACCGACCCCCACCCCATTCTGGTTCCGATCCAGCCACCAATAAAAGCACCTGCTATCCCAAGAACGATCGTCACGATGCATCCGGAGGGATCCCGCCCTGGCACCAGGAACTTCGCAAGAGCTCCCGCCAGCAAGCCAAGCAGGATCCAATGCAGCCAGAGCGGCAACCGATCCCTCCGCGATGCGTGCTACCGTGCTACTGCGCTACCGTAAGCTACGGCGTTCGCCGTGTCGCCATACGGTAGATAAAGAGAAGGAGTAGCGCGCCTACTATGGCGAGCAGGATGGTCTGAATCGAAAAGCCGCTCAGACCGGTGCTGAACAACATATTTCCGAGAAACCCGCCGAGAATAGCGCCGACGACGCCGATGATCATCGTAACGATGATTCCGCCCGGGTCATTACCGGGCATGATGGCTTTGGCGATCGCGCCGGCGATAAGACCGACGACGATCCAGGCAATAATGGACATCCTCTCCTCCTCAAAGAGTGTGGCGCTCATTAAACACGGCTGTCACCAGGTTGACAGGCTCATGCCACCGCGCTTCGCGGTAATGCAACCAGCGTACCAAACGTTCACGCGCGGCTAGTCGTTGACCGGCGCCAAGGCGGTTGGTACCATACCAATCCGATGACCAACCCAGCCACGATGCACGAAGAGGAAGCGCTCGGCAAGGCTTACGACCGCGCTTTGATGAGCCGGCTGCTCGGATATCTCCGGCCGTATCGAGGGCTGGTGGTTGCAGCACTGGCTGCGCTTTTCGCGGATGCGGCGCTTCAGCTGGTCGGCCCGCTCCTGACCCGGCTCGTCATCGACGTTGCCCTGCCGAAGGGCGATACGAGTCTGGTCACCCGTTGCGCATTGCTTCTGACGCTGGCGGTAGTCGCGCAATTCGGGCTGTCATATGCGGAGACAATGCTTACGAGTCTCCTCGGGCAGCGGGTTATGCGCGATCTGCGGATGCAGATCTTCCGGCATCTCCAAAGGCTCCCGATCTCTTTCTTCGACCGCAATCCGGTGGGTCGGCTCATTACTCGCGTCACGTCGGATGTCGAGGCGTTGAACGAGTTGTTCACCGCGGGAGTGGTCGCCGGAATAGGAGACCTGTTTACCCTGGTCGTCTTCAGCGTGGTCATGCTGACGATAGACTGGCGCCTCGCACTCGCCGCATTCGCCGCGATACCGTTTGTGATGCTCGTGTCGCGCCTGTTCCAGACACGCGTGCGCGAGGCGTATCGGGAGATTCGAACCCGCCTGGCTCGAATCAACGCGGTATTGCAAGAGCGTTTGACCGGGATGCGTGTTGTTCAGCTTTTCGGGCGGGAAGCCGAGGAAGCACGCCGCTTCGACAAGGTGAATCGGGATCACCTGTCGGCCCAAATGAAGTCGATAACCATCTACGCACTGTACTTTCCTGCAATCGAGATTCTGACGTCGGTTGCTCTTGCGAGCGTGATCGTCGCCGGAGCATCGCGCGTGGAGATGGACGTCGCATCGGTAGGAACAGTGGCGGCGTTTCTGCAGTTCGTGCGCCGGTACTTCCAGCCTCTCCAGGACCTCGCGGAGAAGTACAATATTCTCCAGGCGGCTATGGCATCGTCCGAAAGAATCTTTACTCTTCTGGATACTCAGCCCGCGGCGGACTCGGTCATGGGGTCCCCCCCCGCATTACAACATCGCTCGGCGCCAGCGTCAGGCCGGCATCGAATCGGTGCCGCCAGCATCGTTTCTCCGCAGCCTCTTACGCACGCCGAACGGGCCGCAGCCGGAGTGACCGTCGAGTTCGACGATGTATGGTTTGCTTACGATATGGCGCATATGGCACGCGGCGGCGCTGCCGCCGCGAATACTGAGTGGGTGCTGCGGGGCGTGAGCTTTGTGGCGCGGCCCGGCGAGACGGTGGCTCTCGTGGGTCACACGGGCGCGGGCAAGACCACAGCTATCAACCTGCTTCTCCGGTTCTATGAGCCACAGCGTGGCGCGATCAGAATCGATGGAACTGACATCCGACAGATCCCGCTCAGCGAGCTGCGCGGGCTGATAGGGTACGTCCAGCAGGACATATTTCTTTTCGCCGGTGACATTGCTTCCAACATCCGGCTGTCCTCGCCGCTGGATGACGCCACGCTTTCCGAGCGATCCGCAAGCGTTGGCGCCGACCGCGTCATCCGGCGTCTTCCCGATGGTTACAGCCATGTTCTCGGGGAGCGCGGCACATCCATTAGCGTCGGCGAGCGCCAGCTCCTGTCGTTTGCGCGAGCAATAGCAGCCGATCCGGCGCTCCTGCTTCTCGACGAGGCTACCAGTTCGGTCGACAGCGAGATCGAGGCCGAAATTCAGCGAGCTCTGACGGTGCTAATGCGTGGCCGCACTACCGTGGCGGTTGCGCACAGACTTAGCACAGTCGTCAGCGCCAACCAGATATTGGTCCTTCATCACGGGCAGATTCGCGAGCGCGGAACGCATCGCGAGCTCCTCGCACGTGAAGGGTTGTATCAGAGGCTTTTTCGCCTTCAGGCTGGTTTTCCCGTCAGTTCCAATGGTGACACGGGCGCCGTGGATAGTGTGCTTGCCAGCCTCCGAGGCGCCACGTAGTTTCGTCCAGCGAGTTCCAATGCGAACCAGATCCCAGAGAGGCTAGTGCAGCTTGCCGTAGCCGCCCGGACGGATACCGGTATGATCCGCTCGGGTAACGAAGACAGCTTCTTCGCGGAACCTCGGAATGGCCAACTGGCCGTCGAGTCTGGCCTCTTTGTCGTCGCCGACGGGATGGGAGGACACGCGGCGGGTGAGGTGGCCAGCGAGATGGCGGTGGAGCTACTTTCGCGCTCGCTCGCTGGTGTCCGTGATCTGCGAACCGACGGCGCAACCGAGGAAGTCGCGGAGGCACTCAAGCGCGCAAATCGAGCCGTGTACGATCGGACCATTTCCGAGGTGGAGAAGCAGGGAATGGGAACCACGGCTTCCGTCCTGATTGTGGCCCGAGGCCGATACCTCATCGGACAGGTTGGTGATTCGCGGATCTACCTGCTGCGCAACGGGGATCTCAAGCAGATCACGAAGGACCATTCGTACGTCCAGGAGCAGGTCGACGCGGGAGTGTTGACGCCCGAACAAGCGCGGTATCATCCGTACAGCAACGTGATTACGCGTTGCGTGGGTGCGAGCGCGGATGTCGAGCCTGACACCTACGAAGGTGACATAAGGACGGGCGATCTGTTTCTCATCGCCAGTGACGGCCTGACGGGAATGGTGGACGACCGCAGGCTGCATCGTTTGCTCAGCTCACGAGCCACGCCGCAGCGCCTTGTCGAAGCGCTCATATCAGAAGCGAATGGCCGCGGCGGACTGGACAACATAACCGCCATAGTGGTCCAGGTGATTTCGCTGGACGACCCTCCTCGCGACGCAGTCACCAAGGAAACCGCGACCCCCCGCTGACCTCAGCAATGAAGGCGGTGCAGTTCCTGACACTAACCCCTTGATCTGCGGGACGGTGCCGGCGCCCGTCTTAGGCTCAGGGCCCCGCCATCAGTGATCGGATGCTGATCGCGATGCCGATTCTCCCACGGCTCGCAGCAAGTCCAGCAGATCTCGATCCGCGATATCAATTCGTCGGCTTACGAAGATTCTAAGACGGCGGGCGGACCGATACAGCTCGTCCGATAGGCTTGGAAGATTGATCTCGGCGGCCCAGCCTGCCGCTGTAAGCTTTCTGAGACCGCCGTCCTGCCTGAGAACAAGAAGATCGATCCCCAGCATCCTCGGCTTCGCCGGGTAGTCGATAAGCAACTCGCCGGAACCCAAGCCAAGCTGTTCCGCCAACGCGCTTTCCGCGGCGACCGTGCGCTTACGATCGCTTGCGATCCATTCTCCCCAACCTTCTTCCAGCTCCGCAGCCGGCACGTCGAGCGCTCGCTTGAACAGCCTGCGTTCGCGCAGTGAATTGAGCAGAGGCTGCGGCCCGCCCGCCTCGAGACGATTCAACAGACCCTCGTCTGTGAGGCCAACCAGCTGCCGCGCATCCACTGTACCTGTATTCAATGCCTCTCCCACCAACCTCTTGTACATCGCCGTGGCTCCGCGCACGGCGTGATGCCAGTACACATTGCGGTACATCTGGTGCTTCGCGAAGAGTAACGACTCCAGAGCCGAAAGCCCCTTCTCGAGCACACCCATTACGAGGCGCCCTGACTCCGGATCGGCGACAACAGTGAGCGAATTGATGAGGCGGTCAACGTCGATCTCGCCATAAGGCACGCCGCACATGAGGGCATCGCGCTTGAGATATTCAATCTTGTCCAGATCGAGAGATCCTGATATCAAGCCCTGTAGCGGGCTGCCGGACTTGCCGCGCATCAGGTCGTGCACTCGTTCCGGGGCATCGGGCGCGATTTCGGAGCGAAGAATTCCGGCAATCTCTCCGTTGCAAAGCAGCGGTCCCGCAACCTCTTCATGGTCGACGACGCCTATTTCCTCCAGGGCGTGCGAGAAAGGATAATGACCGATGTCGTGCAGGAGGGCGGCGGCGCGTATGATGGCAATGTCGTCCGTGCGAACCGAAGCGAGCTCGCCACGCTCCCCCAGGATCGTGAGCGTCTGCCGCGCGAGATGGTACGCGCCCAGAGCGTGCTCGAACCGTGAGTGTGTAGCGCCCGGATAAACCAGGTACGCGTGGCCCAGCTGCCGAATGTATCGAAGTCGCTGAAACAAACGCGTGTCGATCAGCTTCAATGTGAGCGGATCGACACGAATATTGTTCCACAAAGGATCGCGAATGACCTTCATTCGGTATCGTGAATCAGAAGTATGTATTGCACAGAAGCGAACTTCTAACCCACGCTTCCAGGTTTGGTCGCCTTGACCGCTGGACTTCGAAGCGGTTTCGGATCGAGCAGACTATTTGCTGCCCTCTCCCAGCACCGACTTGCGTCCCAACTCTTTGGGACCCGCCTTACGTACGCCGGCAGAGACGTTTTCAGCGAATTGGCTAAAGTTGTCGTCGAACATGGCGGCGAGCTTCCTCGCTTGCGCATCGTACGCTGCCGTGTCACTCCACGTGTCGCGAGGACGCATGACTTCCTCCGGCACGCCGGTAATTCTGGTTGGCACGGCGAGACCGAACACAGGGTCGGTTTCAGACGCCACCTTGTCCAGCTCTCCCGACAGAGCCGCGCGAATCATTGCGCGAGTGTGGTCGAGATTCATGCGGGAACCGACTCCGTAAGGCCCACCTGTCCAGCCGGTGTTCACCAGCCACATGCGCGAGTCGTGTTTCCTGAGAAGCTCCCCCAGCATGTCCGCGTATTTGGAGGGATGCCACACGAGAAAGACGGCGCCGAAGCACGCTGAAAACGTAGCTTGCGGCTCGGTCACACCACGCTCCGTCCCGGCCACCTTGGCGGTGTAGCCCGAAAGGAAGTAGTACATGGCCTGCTCCGGAGTGAGCCGGGCGATAGGCGGCAGTACGCCAAATGCATCCGCCGTCAGAAATACCACGTTTCTGGGATGTCCTCCGCGCCCGCTCGGCACGTGGTTGCGGATGTAGTGCAGCGGGTACGAAGCACGAGTGTTTTCGGTGATCGACTGGTCCGAAAATTCCACGCGCTTTGAGTTCGGATCGAGGACCACATTCTCCAGAATTGTCCCGAACATTTGCGTGGTTTGGAAAATGTCCGGCTCGCTGCTCGCCGACAGGTTGATAACCTTGGCGTAGCACCCGCCCTCGAAGTTGAACACCCCGTCATCTCCCCAGCCATGCTCGTCATCCCCGATCAGGGATCGTTCGGGATCCGCCGAGAGCGTAGTCTTGCCAGTGCCGGACAAGCCGAAGAAAAGCGCGGTGTCGCCGCTTTTCCCGATGTTGGCGGAACAGTGCATGGAGAGCACGCCCTTTTTCGGCATCATGTAGTTCATCACCGTGAAAATCGACTTCTTGAGCTCGCCGGCGTATCGGGTACCGCCGATGAGAATTATCCGCCTGGCGAAATTCAGAATGATAAAAGTTCCCGACCGGGTACCATGCTTGTCGGGCATCGCCTGAAATTCAGGTGCATGAATGACACTGAAATTTGGCTCGAACGTCGGGAGGTCGCTCAGCTCAGGCCGAATGAACATGTTCCGAACGAAGCTCGCATGCCACGCGTTTGGCAGTACGTAGCGAATGCTGAGCCTGTGCTTGGGATCTGCGCCGACGTAGAGATCCTGAACGAAGAGCTCCGGTTGGGCGTTCAGGTATTGCTGCACATCCTTGAGGAGGATATCGAACTTCTCCGGGGGAAAGGGATTGTTCACCTTCCCCCACCAGATGTCATCTTTGGTGCCCGCTTCCTCCACCACGAACTTGTCGTTGGGAGACCGGCCCGTGTGCGGCGAAGTCACCGCGACGAAAGGCCCCATATCCGCGATCTCGCCCTCCCCGCGGCGCATGGCTGCCTGCAGGAGCTCCGGTGCAACGAGGTTCCAGTGCAGAGTTCCAGTCGGCTTCAATCCCTGCTTCTCGAGGCCCGTCTTTCCCTTTCGTTCGGAGCGCTCGGCGCGCGGTTTGGTTTCTGTACCCATGATCGTTGAGTGTATGAATCGGGAATCGGGAATCGGGAATCGGGAATCTGGAATCGGGAATCGGTAATCGGGAATCGGGAAGAAAAGAGCTCGTTTCCCCCACGCTACCTTGATCACTTGCGTCAGGGAACTTGTTCGCTCACCAGGACTTCGTGAGAAGACGGTTCCCGTTTCCCGATTCCCGATTCCCGATCAGTTCACATCCGAAACGGCAATTTTTAATCCAGTGCGTCGATCTTGGCGACTCGAGCAGCATGCCGCCCACCCGCAAATGGTGTTGCCAAAAACGCTTCCACGATCGCCAGTGCGAGTCGTGTTCCAATGAGCCCACCTCCCAGCGTGAGCACGTTGGCGTCGTTGTGCTCCCGCGCGTTCAGGGCTGTCGTGACATCGTAGCACATTGCCGCGCGCACGCCGCTCACCTTGTTGGCGGCCATACAGCTTCCAATCCCCGCACCATCCACCATTATGCCGAATTGTGCACGTCCTTCGGCGACTTCGCGCGCAACGGCGACCGCAAAGTCGGGATAGTCAACGGCAGCGGCGCCTGTTGTGCCGAGGTCGTTGGGGATGTGGCCGAGCTCGCGGACCCGTGCCACAAGCGCGTCCTTCAGGGCTACTCCGCCATGATCCGCCCCCAGCGCGATGCTGAGCCCGGAAGGCGATGAAGTGCTTGCCCTCGAGACGGAAGGTTGCGGAAGGGAGGCTACCTCTGCCTTAACTTTCTGTTGGGGGGGGCCCCCCGCCCCCCTGGCCACCGGCTTCTCCACGCGCTGCAACTCAATTCCCAGCGCCCGCGCCACGTCGCGCGCGCTTGGCGTAACCACGGCATCTCGCGCGTCGAGCGTCTTCGTACCGTCCTGCGCTGCGCGCCGCACGTCGCGCTCTGTGACGACACGCCGCCGCGTCACAGATCGAGATCGGACGGTTGGTGCAGCAACCATCGTAGAGTTCGCGCATCACGCGCGGATGGTTGTGAAATGCTGGGCGCTGTGAACATCAGGTCAGCAGAATCACTGCTGTGACTGGCGATTCCGAGCACGTGCCCCATCTCATGCGCGACAATGCCAAAGAATCGCTCCCTGGTTGGGACCTGAAGCGGATCGCTGCTGATGGTGACGTCGAACTTGACCCTGCTCTGAGCGCTCGACGATCCCGCCAGGGGCAGTGAAAGAATTGCGGTCAACCCTTCATCGACGCAGAAGTAAGTCACTCCACCGGCGCCCAATAGAATACCCTCGCAGCTGTTGGTGTCGACAATTGGCGGCGCGACATCGAGGTGAAAGATGACGTCTGCATCCAGCGGACTGTTCACAAGCCGGATATCGAATTCGCGGTAATACACCGCGCGGTTCCAGCCAGCTGCAGCGGACAGGATCGCGGCGCGTAAATCGTCATCCGCACTCCCACCAGCAATGCCGGTGTAGATGGAGATTGTACGACCGAGTGGCCAGTGGTAGATGAGGCGGGTTTGAAAGTCTACAAACAGCGATGGCTCATATGCCGGACTCTCGCTCGGGACGGTTGGCAGCTCGCAGGAGGCGCACAGCACCAGCACGAGTGCAGCTGCGGAAATTCCCCTATAGGCCATACCGGCCTCCGACGCGAAACTGCAATGCCGTTCCGCTTGTGCTTATTGGATTATCCGCTCCACTCCCGCCAAGGCGGAACGCGTGAGCCAACAGATTTGCGGACAGAGCTCGTTTCTCCAAGAGGCGAACAGTCACGCCAAGCGCGCCAGCGGGATGCAGGCGGCCGCCGCCAAATCGAAACGGAAGAACGTCGTCCGATCCGGCCAGCAATGTACCGCCGAGGGCGCCACGTGCCGACGTGCATCCGCGGGAGCTCCGTTCCGCGCATCCGGCGATCTGGTACTCGACGCCACCCATGATATCAACCTGCCAGGCGTTGCCGCCATTCCAGGAGTCGCCGCCGTCTTCAAGCCGAAGGGAGAATGCGCCGCCCTGGAGCCCGACCGTCACCATGGTCCGCACTCCCGTTAGCCAGCCCGCAGTAATCCCGCCCACTGGCGAAATGCCCGGCCGTACTGTGGTTCCATTTCCGTCCTCTACTAATGGACGTGCGATACTTACCGCTGCTTCGGCGTACCAGTTTGGTGCTCGAGTGCTTCGCTGCGCCGACGCACTCGGCGCGGATGCCAGCGTCAGCACAACCGCAAGAGCTATCTCTGTTGAGCGATTCGAATGAGCCATGCGATAAGCAGCAGCGCGCCGGAGACCGCGATAATGGCGGGCCCTGTGGGAAGATCAAATACGACGGAGAGAGAAAAGCCGATGATTGATGCCGCCAGACTGGCGATGATAGCGACTGCGAACATGCCCCGCATGCTGCGCGCGATGAGAAGTCCCGCGACCGCTGGAAGAACAAGGAAATTGAAAACAAGCAACACGCCTGCAAACTGCATTGCAAACGCGATCACCAACCCCAACGTCAGATAGAAAAACAGGTTCCAGAAAGTAACGTTATAGCCGAGCGTTCTCGCCGTCTCGCGGTCAAAAGAGATGAAAAGAAATTCCTTGTAGAATACGGCATGCACGATCAGCACCGGAGCCGCAATCGCCATCAGCACGTACGTGTCCGTACGCGTGATGCCCAGTATGTTGCCTTGAAGGAAGATGTCGTGAGCCTCGCCCGACGCGGCTTTGGCAATGAGTAGAATGCCTGCAGCTGCGGCCATGGCGTACGCAGCACCGATCGTCGCGTCCGGAGGTACACGCTGGCGCCCACTGCCCGCGAAGACCATTGCGCCTGCCAGCGTCACGATTAGTGCCAGGGCAACCGGATGCCGTGTCAGGCCGAATGCGCCAATCCCGATTCCGGATAGAAAAAGCGCTAGCGCAATGCCTGCGGAGGAGATCTGCGCGAGCGCGGCGCCTACGAACACGATTCTACGCAACACTACATAGACGCCCAGCGTCGAACACGCGACCGCAATTACGAGCGCACCATACAGAGCATCCGCGAACAGAAGTATGGCATCGATCATGAGCGGCGAGTGTCCCTTCCGCGCCGCGCGACAACGATCTTGAGCCCGTTGAAGGAGCTCACATCAACGGGAATGCCGTACATGTTGGAGAGCGTTTCCTCGCTCATTATCTCGTCGGTCGAACCGATGTGTACTTTCTCATCCGCGACCAGCGCTATGCGTTCCACATAGTTCGCCACTTCGTTCAATGCGTGGCTGACCATGAGTACCGTAAGTCCGTCACGTTCGTGCAGCTCGCGAACGAGTCCAAGTATCTGTGTCATGGATACGAGATCCATCCCGTTCGTGGGCTCGTCGAGAATCAGCACATTGGGGTCACCCACGAGAGCACGAGCGATCAGAGTCCTCTGCTTCTGACCGCCAGATAGATTCGCCAGGGGACGATCGGCAAGGTCGCGAATTCCTACGTGCTCGAGCGCATCGCATGCGAGCTCACGGTCCGCGCTGGAAGGTCGCTTTCCGAGTCCGATCCGGTCGTATCGTCCCATGAGCACGACATCCACAACCGACAGTGGATAGCCGTAATCCACCTGATCGCGCTGAGGTACATAACCGAAGCGCAGGCCATCCGCTCGAGTCACGGAACCGGTGATCGGCTGGAGCGCGCCCAGAATGGCGCGAAGAATTGTGGTCTTTCCCGACCCGTTCGGTCCGACGAGGCCGAGAAAATCTCCTTCGCGTATCTCGAAGGAGAGATTCGAAAGCACCGCGCGCCGACCGTAGCCCAGCGATGCGCGGTCGAACGTGACGAGTGCGCTCACTTGAGAGCGTTGGATAGCTGCTTGATGTCGTGATCCAGGAGCGCTATGTAGTCCTTCAATCCCTTGATGCCGCCGACCGACGGTGGAAGCACGAGAACCTTGGCTCCCGCAAATCCCGCGACACGATCCGCCGTCTTGCGGTCGTAGAACGGCTCCATGATGATAACGGCAGCGCCGGTCCGCTTCATGGTCTGGACCAGCCCCGCAAGATGCTGCGCCGATGGCGGCACGCCGGGCTTGGGCTCCATGAATCCGACGATGTTCATTCCAGTATAGTTGGCGAAATACCGCCACGAGGTATGCCAGGCCACTACTGGCTTGCCCCTGATTTGAGCGAGCATCGGTGCCCAGCGTGACCGGGCAGCATCGAGCCGCTTCTCGAACGCTTCGAGGTTCCGGGAATATTCCGCTGCTCCCGCCGGATCCAGACGCGTGAACGTCGCCTTGTACAGCCGCGCTATGCGTTTTCCATTCTCGGGATCGAGCCAGTAGTGCGGGTTCCCCAGCGGATGCACATCGCCTTGCGACCGGTCGACCCGCCCTGATGCAAGATCCAGCACCGGAATCGCCTTCGAAACATCGAGGTATCCCGAGCCGCCCGGCTTGATGCGCACATTGCGCGCGCCGTCGATCAATAGCCCCATCCAGCCAATCTCGAGGTCAAGACCCACGAATGCAAAGACGTCCGCATCTCGAAGCTGCAGCACGAAGCTCGGCTTCGCCTCAACGAAATGGGGATCCTGATAGCCGGCGCTGATAGCCGTTGCGGTGATGCGGTTTCCTCCCACCTCGTGCGCAATTGCGTGCAGATCGGTGGTGCTCGTTACCACCTTGAGCTTTTTCTGGGCAGCGGTGGTATCCACCAACGTCGCCGACACAGCGAGCAGGCAACAAGCAAGCGTGAATAACTTTTTCATGCAATGAACTCCCCGGCGCTAGCGCCGCCAGATATCAGAACGGATGGGGACGGTGCGGTCCAAGCGCAAAAGTGGCCTGGATCAGGACGCGATTGAGCCCCTTGAGATCACCCGACGGGAAGGTTCTTTCGTACCCCGCGACGAGCTTGGAAAATTCGCTGGGGAAAAAGGTCAGATATGCGGATGCGGCAGAGAAAGTCTCGCCATCCGCTTCCGGATCCCGGAGCCAGTCGAAGCGGCCCCCGACAAAGGCTCGGCGCGTTACCTGATAGCGGGCGAAGGCGTACGCTCCGTCAAAATTGCGCACTGGACCATCATACACCGTGAACACCCCCGGGTTACGCCTGAAGGGGGGGGTCTTGTCGTTCAGCTGACGAAAGTATTCGCTCTGGAAAATGAACGACTTGTAGAGACCCTGCTGCAGCGGGCGCCAGCGAAACGTGAAGTCTGCACCAACGAGACTCTGCCGCACATTCACGCCCGTTGCATCGCCGGGTAAGGCGCAGGAAATCGGATCCCCAGGATCGTCGAACCCGAAGCACTCCACTCCCTGAATTTGCTTTCCCGTCGCCGCGCTTGCCGACAGCTCGATGTTGGTCGCTTCAGAAAGGTCCCAGTAATTCCGGAATCGCGCTGAGTAGCCGAGTCCGCTCAATCGCTTGTTCGCCGGCTCTTCGGCGACCGGCTCCACATGGCCTTCCTCCTCTTCATGCCCGTGCGCCTCACCACCGAATCTGTCCACCACGGTAAGCTGAAGTTCCTGAAAAAATCCGAAAGGCGCGAAGATCCTGCTTACCCAGAGACCGGTGCCCTTGAGGCCCTCAGCCCCAAGAAATCGCTGGATGACATAGGGATACTCGATGGTGTGAAGCTCGGCACGGTGGGTTGTGTTCTGCTTCCCCACTGGCATGTGAAAACGCCCACCCCTGATCTGGAATTGATTCGGCAGGGAAAGCGTAGTCAGATACGCTTCCTCTATCGCGATCCCCTCGAGATCGGAGAGGCCGAGGATAACATCTCCGCGAAAATACGGGTCGACGGCCGCCTGCACGGCAATCTCGACTTCGCGAATGTCGAAGCGGTTCGCGCTCTCCTGAGTGCTTCCGTCCGGAGAGAAGTCGGCGATCAGGTCTCCAATCGCACTAATGTCGGGAAGCAGCCGCGGATTTTGCGGGCCGGGTGTACCGCCTGCTTGTGCGCCAACGACGGGACGTGGCTCGTTGCCAATTCGCTCGAGCTCTCTTACGAGCTGGATTGAGTCGGCTGCGGCGATGCTATCGGCGCGTAACGAATCCGCCTTCGTAACCGGTGGCCGGCGCGTAGTGTCTGGCTGTTGCGCGTACGCCGCGCCTGACGCGATGAAAGCGGCAGCGGCCATGCAAGTAAAGCGCATAAATCTCCGAGTGCCCGGCAGGACCTTTCTCGTCAGCCCTGCATGTGTAGTTGTAATGGGCGCTTCCCGTATCGTTACTTACCGACACGCTTGTGTTACGTACGACTTTACTCATGGGAAGCGCACGACGATCGCGTTTGCCACGCGAGCACACGGGTTGTGTGCTCAGCCGGTAGCGTCGTCTCGCGGGGGCGCGCGGGGTGCGGATCCGCCCTTAAGGAGGAGTGTGTGGTGAAGCGGCTCTGGCGGCTGGCCGGGCTCAGATTGCGTCGTATCCCCGGCTAGCGATAATGCAGCTTCGGGGCGGGCCAGGAGGAGTTGCGCGGCGCAGAGGGGACAGAGAGCGTCGACATGGGCAACGTGGTGGTCACTGCCGGGAACCTCCACGTGCGCCTGGCCGCTCCGGTCCGCTCTAGCATCCGCTGTAGGAGCCACCAGCGCGACCATGAGTTGCGCGACGAACGCCAGAAGGGAGGCGAAACGAAATGCGCTGCCTCGCCGACGTTGCAGTAGTGTATCCGGCATCCTGGTCATACCACCACGATGCTAAGGCCGTTCCGCTCCCCGCGCCAGTGTGCGCCGGAGCGCTAAGCAGCGAAGCTTCGCAATAACGACAACATGCGACGGTCGGTGACTTCCGCATCGTCCAGCTTTGGTGTCTCGATCACCTTGGCCAGCGGCGCAAGGCGTTGGTGCGTCATGATGCGGCGAAACGCTTCGGCGCCAATTGCACCTTCGCCTATCAGCTCGTGCCTGTCACGTCGCGACCCGTGTGGCACTTTTGAATCGTTCAGATGGAGCATGTGCAGCCGCGGCCAGCCAATGGTATCGGAGAAGCGTGCCCATACACCATCGAAGTCGGAAACGAGATCGTAGCCAGCGGCGAAAATGTGCGCTGTGTCGACGCAAACGCCGACCCTTGCGCGCACTGATACGTCAACTGCGTCAATGAGGCTGGCCAGCTCCTCGAACGTGGAGCCAATCGCAGTCCCGCATCCAGCTGTGGTTTCCAGCAACAACGTCGTGCGTCCAGGAACACGCGCTAGTCCTTCCGAGATGGATTCGGCGTTACGCGCGATGCCGGCAGCCCTGTCATCCATGAAATTGCCCGGATGCGAAACCAGAAAATCGAGCCGCAGCGACTCGCAGCGCCCAAGCTCCCGCACGAAGGATTCAAGCGATCGCGAGCGGAGCAGCGGGTTCGGAGAGGCGAGATTGATGAGATAGCTGTCATGTGCAGTAGTAACGTGCACTCCCGAGTCCGACACGGCGGCGACGAAGGCGCTGGACTCCTCGGGCGCGCATTCACGCTCAGCCCAACGGCTGGCCTGTTTGGTGAACAGCTGCATCGCGGTTGCATCGAGTGCCTTGGCCCGAGGGGGCGCTGCAACGGTACCGCCAGCAGAGGAGACATGAGCGCCGAGCGGACCCAAACCCTTCAACGCACGCCGCGGAGCCACTCGAGCGGGTCAACCGCGCGCCCTTCGGGCCGAATCTCGAAGTGCAGGTGTGGCTCCATTTCGGGGTCTGCCGAGCCCACTGTTCCGACTGTCTGTCCCTTGCTTACAAGCGCCCCCTTCTGCACCGACAGGCGGTCGAGCGACCCGTACACTGAATAATCGCCACCACCATGCTGCACGATGACCGTGGGTCCGTAAGTACCCAATGCATCCGCCAGTACTACCTTTCCCGCCGCCACGGACCGCACCGCGGTGCCCATAGCCGCGCTGATACCTATTCCGTTCCAGCGAGTCATCGTGTTGTTCGGGTTCACCACACGGCCGAAGTTATAGATGATCGTTCCATCGACCGGCCAATCAAGCCGGCCCAGGTCGCTTGTGCGTAGAGTGCTCGAAGGCCGCGGAACATTGGGAGCGGTGCGCTCGTTTCGCCGCCGGGCAACCTCAAAGGATGCAATAACGTTGTTGAGCCGAGCTTCGTCCCGAGCGATGCGCTTCAGCCGCTCACCTACCTGCTTCGCGCTTCGCTTGGTGCGCACAAGGCTGGCCGCGCGCTGGTGCTCGAGCGCGCGGAGCCGCTTCTCCTCTTCCGCCTTCTCCTGGCGTGCGAGCTCTATGTCTTGTTGGAAACGGACGAGGTTGCCACGCTGGCGGCGTGTCTTGTCGCGCAAGCCCTGTATTCGGGTCACCAGCTGCTGATCCCGGTCGGTAAGCAGCCGCAGATATTTGTAGCGCGCGACCATCTGGCCGAAGCTGCCCGCAGAAAGCAGCGCCTCGTATGTATGCAGGGGCCCGCGTTTGTAGATATCGACGAGCCGGCGGCGGAGAGTGCCACGCTTCTCGAACAGCTCCCGTTCGCTCTTCGAGAGCTCCGTGGTGGCTTCGTTCACTTCCGTGCTGATCGACGCCAACTGGCCCTCGAGCGAACGCAGCAGACGTGATGTGACATCTGCCTGACGATCGAGATTGGTTACCTCCTCGGACAGATCATGCACGCTGCCCTGGAGGTCGCGCATGCGCTGTTCCAGCTCTCGCCGCTCCTGCCTGATCTTGTTCAGCTGCTCCCGTTCGCCGCGCATCCGCGCGGACTCCCCTTCCTGCGCAGGCGCTGAAGCTATTGGGATACTGGCCGACGCCACCGCGAAGGCGACGAAGGCAATCAATGTTTTCATATCCGCCGCAGGTGCCGCCACACAGATAGTGCACTGCCCAGCAAACCTATCATGCCGCCGAACGCGATCCCGCCGATTGCCATTGGGCGCTCGAGAAAAACCAGCGGTATGTAGCGGCCGATCAAAGCGAACGAAAGCCACAGCAGCAGGAGCGCCAATCCCCCGCCCAGTACTCCCGTCGCGAGTCCTTCCAGAAGAAATGGCCGCCTGACGAATCCGTTCGTCGCGCCCACAAGCCGCATGATCGAAATCTCCCTGGCTCGCGCAAGTACGGTGATCCGGATGGTTGCGGCAATGATGATTATCGCGACCGCGGCAAAGGCGATACCCAGAACTATGCCGGTGCCTGTCGCGACGTTGCGAATGTCATGCAGCCGCTCGACGAACTCGGCTCCGTAGCGCACGTCGTCGACGAAAGCGTAAGCCGCGATGCGGTCCGCCACCCTTTGTACCGTCGCGGGATCCCGAAATCCTTCGCGAACCTGCACCTTTATGGACGCGGGCAGGAACGAAGCGTCAAATACATCCTTGAATTCGCCCATGTCACGCCTGGCGCGCTCCAGAGCCTCGTCCTTGGTAACCGGAAGGGCCCTGGCCACTTCGGGAAACCGGGCGATTTCCGAGACAGCGTTCGCCAGTGTCTCAACGTTCGTGCTGTCATCGACGAATGCTTCGATCTCTATGCGTTCCTCCACGGCTCCAAAGCGCTGCCTGAAATTGAGTGCCACCAATCCGAACAGGCCGAAGCTGTAGAGGCTGAATGCGATCATCATGATGCTGAGCGCGCTTAGTAACGGCGCTCGCGCGAATGACATCACGGCTTCGCGCAGCGTCAGTCGCATCAGCGCTCCTGCGCGGCGCGTGGCGCCGGGTCGGTCGAGTCGAAAACAATCTGCCCGCGATTCATCTCTATGACGCGATGCTCGTGACGGCGGACCAGTTCCAGGTCGTGTGTAGCCATGAGGACGGCTGTACCCGACGAGTTGATATCACCGAGCAGCTGAAAAATTCCACGCGTAGCGCGGTCATCCAGGTTGCCTGTAGGCTCATCCGCTATCAGCACGAACGGGTCGTTAACAAGAGCGCGTGCAATGGCTATGCGCTGCTGCTCGCCCCCCGAAAGCTGTTTCGGATAGCTGGTGCCCTTGGACGCGAGCCCGACCTGCGTAAGCAAGCGGCCCACTCTGGTGCCGATCGTGTCGCGGGGCGCGCCGGTGACCTCGAGGGCGAAGGCAATGTTATCTTCGGCGGTCCGGTCCTCCAGCAGGCGGAAATCCTGAAAAACAATCCCAAGCTTGCGGCGAAGCAGGGCGATTTCCTTGCCGCGTATCTTTGCCGCGTGCATTCCGGCGACGCGGATTTCACCAGCTGTGGGTCGCTCCTCGAGAAAGATGAGCTTGAGGATCGTGGATTTTCCGGATCCGCTGGGTCCGGTAAGAAACGCGAATTCGCCCTTCGCAATTCGAAAGGACACATCCTTTAGAGCCGCGCCCGTTCTGGGATACTCCTTTGTGACGTGCGCGAAACGGATCATTTAGGAATGACAAGCTCCGCGGTGTCACCATCGGCGTCGAGAAGCTTCCAGCTGCCTTGCGCGGTGACAGTGTCCACGGTGGCCTTGAGCAGACCGATCACGATTGGACCGAGCAGGACTCCAACGAGTCCAAAGGTGTAAACACCCGTGACCAGCCCTATGAACATCCAGTAAAAGTTGAGCACCTTCGACTTTTCCGCGGCAATCTTTGGACGGATGTACATCGACATGAAGAGCGTGTTCCCCAGAAATCCTATAACCAGCATGGCAAGCGCCGATCCCCATGCATCGCGAAAGATTCCGAGCCAGAGTGCTACGGGAACGTAAACGCTCCACGAGCCCACGATCGGAAAGAAGCCGATTACGAAGGAAAGGATCGCAAGTACCAGAGCGAGAGGTACCTGGAACGCCAGGTTCATTGCCAGAATGACGATCGACTTGATGGTTTGGGTCATTAACGTGGCGTAGATGGCGCCGTACAGTACACCGCGCACATTTCGCTCCAGCGCATTCGAGATCTCTCCGTATCTCGGTGGAATCTTGCCGCGTATATAGGCGGCGATGGAGTGCGCGGAGGTAAAAAAGTAGAATGCCGTGAAGAGGAAAACTGCCGTCGAAACGGCGATCTGGGCCATCGTTGCCTTGATGCCGCCTACCAGTTTGGAACCGTAATTCGAAGCTGCCAGCACTCCGTTCCGTATCTGGTCGGTCAGGCTTTTCCCCTCGAAAAAGGGCAAGCGCCGCAGTGCGGCGTCAATGCGCTCGACTATCTCGGCTTCATTTTTCGACAGATATCCCGCGGCTCCGCTGAGCTCGATATAGCTGTAAACGATTATGGCGATCAGAGGGATTGCGACGCACAAAATTGTGAGCAACGCGGCGCCTGTAGAGGAGTGCACCATGCGCAGAATCCACTTGTAAAAAGGGCGCATGTAAGTCGCGACGATTATCGCAAGAATTCCCGCTATGATCACCGTTCGCACCATCCAGAGAAACAGGAACAGCACGATGGTGAACAGCAGCGATGTCAGAGCGATTCGACGAAACTCGGGGAGCGTCAGCTCCGCAATGATCTGATTGGTGCGTCGCTCGACCCGCCGACGCTCGGAAGAATCCCTGAGGATGGATTCGGGCATCAGCGCAGCCCCTGCTCGAGATCCGCAATGAGATCGGCTGAATCCTCGATACCAATGCTTAATCGCACGAACCCATCCGGGATCCCGATGGCTGCACGCTCCGCCGCGCTCAGATGCGTGTGCGATGTAAACCGCGGCTCCGATGCCAGCGATTCGACCCCGCCGAGGCTCGGTGCGTGCGTTATGAGCGAGAGGCGGCGCAACAACTTCTCGGCCGCCCTGGCGCCACCGGCCAGCTCGATTGCCAGCATTCCACCAAAACCCTGGTGGGTGGAGAGCGCAATCTCGTGGTCGGGATGGGTTTCAAGTCCGGGATAATGCACGAGGCGTACCTCCTTGCGAGTCGCACACCACTCGGCGACGCGCATCGCATTCGAGTTCTGCCTCTCCACGCGTACGCTGAGCGTCTTCAGTCCCCGCTCCAGCAGCCAGCAGGCGAACGGGTCGGGTGCCTGCCCCCACAAAATCATCTTCTGCCGGACTTCCTCGATGTACTGTGCCGTTCCAAGCACGGCGCCGGCGAGTACATCATGATGACCGTTCAGATACTTGGTGGCTGAATGGATGACGACGTCGGCCCCATGCTCGAAGGGGCGAAAATTGATGGGCGAAGCAAAAGTGGAATCGACTACAAGAGCAAGGCCGTTGGACTCAGTCAGAAAGCGAACGGGTCGCAAATCGAGCACCCGGCAAGTTGGATTGACCGGTGTCTCGAGGAAGATGGCGCGCGTCTTCTTCCTCAGCGCTTTCCGCCAGCCTCGAGTCTCCATTGGGTCGACGAACGTTACATCGATACCCATGAGCGCGAGCTCGGACTCGAGCAGTGTGCGAGTGCCGCCGTATACCCACGAGCTCGCAACCAGATGATCGCCGGGTCGCAGGAGCGCCAGCATTGCGCAGGCCGTGGCGCCCATGCCGCTTGCGAGCACCAACGCGGCTTCCGCGCCTTCCAGTAGAGCCAACCGGCTCTGAACCGACTCCGCATTCGGATTATTGCCGTATCGCGGATACACCAGTCCATTCGCGGTACCCGTCTCCTGACCGAAGATAACGCTCTGGAAGATCGGTTTGACAACCGGCGAGCCCGGAGACGTGGAAATTCTTCCGCCATGAAGTACCGTTGTTGCCAGACCGTACTCCCGATTACCGCGGGCCATTTGTCGTCTCGTCAGACATAGTTGCCGCGAGCTGGCGGCTCGTCAGCCGCGGCCTTGACTACCCTTATCACCTCGGACGGCGACGCGCCGAAAACATCTCTCAGCACCACTGCACCTCGAGCGAGTGTGTCATCGACCTTGAGCGTGGCCAGCTCGTGCCGGCGTGGACCATAAACCCAGACGAGCTCACCGTCGACCAGGAGGCGAATTCTCGCCTCGGCCGCCCGCATGCGAATCATTGGACCGCGCTCGGGATCTCCTTTCCGCGTGGCGATCAAACCGACGATTTGCAACGGCGGGTTGTAGCCCGGCGCGGAATCTGGGCCGCGCGCACCGCCTATGCCGTCGCGGCGAGAGCTACGTACCATTGATCCGTTCTCATTATGAGACGCCGCCGCCATAGGTCATCCAGCACCTGGCTTGCTGCATCCGCGGGGATGTCTGACTCCCTTGCCACTTCGGCCAGGTCGCCGCGACCGAGGCGATTGATGGCGTCCCATGCCTGTCGCTGTGTGTCGCCGAGATCTCCCAGCAACATGAGCTCTCCATTGTCCCCCTGAGCAACCGCAGCCAGGCCGTGACGCTCGAGAACCACCTCGATCGCCTCGAGATGCGAGTCGCTCACTCCGCGAAACAGGAAGTACGCGTCGCGCGTGCCACCCGTTGGAATTCTGAGAAGCAGCTTGGCGACGATCTCGTCGGCGCACGAAAAATCCAGGAGGCCGACATGCGCGAAATCAATGATCGTCACAGTCCTGTCTGCAAGCTCCGCAAGCTGTTGCTCGATGCCGGTGCGCACCGCGGCGCCCGTTGGGCGTGTCACCAGGTCCGAGTACAGATCGCAAACTGTCCGCCTGAGGACTGTGCCAACGTCGATGTGTCCGTTCACTCGCTCACTCGCTCGGGAATCGTGATTTGCATCTGCGCACCTGGAAAGGGTGGTAATTTCTCCCGCAACGGTACGTCATCATCCCACGATGGCACAATGGAAATGCGCGCCGTTCCGCTCCGAACCGACAATTTCCCTTCCCACCGTCCAATGTAGCGACGGACACCAGCCAACCCTTGTCCCCGGCCAGGGTCACGGAAACGGCTGACGCCGCGAATGACGGCGTCTTCCAGAGCCATGGCGTCGTCCCATCTGCCATCGCGTGAGCGTGCCGTGGAGTTCGTCTCGAGAGACTGCCTGAAACCAATTCCCGCATCGCACACCGCAATCACCACTACCCGGCGTCCACCAATCCGCTGTCCCCGGCGATACGCCTGAACGGCAACCCATCCACCCAGCCCCGCGTGCTCCACAATGTTTTGACACGCCTCCGAGAGGGTCATGGCAAAGCCCATCGTCGCCTTGCTGTCCAGTCTCAGCTCCTTCGAAAGAATTGCGTGCGCCTTTCCCTGTATTCTTCCGACGACGTCATGCACGTCATCGCTCCCGGCCACGGACGTGATCTCCAGCAGAACGTCGGACTCACCCGCCGCCCTGCTGCGAGGCACGCTACCGTGCATCTCGAAGAGTCTTTCCGCGTGCCTGAAAAATCCAGCTCTCGCCCAGTACGATGCCGTTTCGTCGGCTTCCGGGACATACAAGCCCGGAACTTCAGCGCGAGTCTGCGCGAGTGCGAGTAGCGCCGTCAAGCCATAAGGAGACGCCCAGCGCGTGTGACGCGCGTCGAGGAGGACTTTGTCGGCGGCTCCCAAAGGTGCAAGCTGACCCAGAACTGTCTCAAAGCTCCGCTCGTTCAGCGACGGTGGCAGCACAATCACTGTGCTCACCGGAAGCTCAGCTCGCCCCGCAGGTGACGCGACAAACCGCTCGCGCCGCGGTGTCCTACATTGCGCCCCGCCGCCTCGTGGGCACGCCGGATGGCAGCCTCGAGCTGGTCGCCAGCGAGAAGACGCGAGAAGAATGTCGCTCCCCAGACGTCGCCACAACCGGTTGGATCGCCGTCGACTTCCACCGGAACGGTTTGCACGAGCGCAGTCCGAACCGCGCCGCTGGCGGGCCCGAGCTCGGGTTGGCCGGTAAGGTCCGACAGTTGGTCGAAGCCAGGCGCGGCGAAGTATACGGCGCCCCGGCTCGACAGTGTGACCGCGAGGCAGCGGACTCCGGCGGCGAGGGCTGTGGCCGCGAGCGCCATGGGGTCTGGCGCCATCGCGGAGACTTCATCCTCGTTCACTTGCAAGAGATCGAAGCAGCGGCACCATTCGGCGACATTCGGCAGTGGCTGGAGAGTCCGTAACCCGCCCGGCTGCACCGCCATTACCAACATGTGCAGATCGCAGTAAATCGGTCCCTTGAAGTGTTGTCGGATCAGCTGCGCCGTCTCGAGGTCCAGCTCGAAACCGCTGATGAAATTTATGTACAGAGCGTCGAGGTCACGCAGCAATGGCTTGAGTCCCAGCCATGTCCAACCGGGAACTCCCCCGGTCAAGCGCTCGGCCCTTCGCTCGCTCGTGACGTAGCGAAGCTCCACCTTGTTGTTCGGATATGGGACCTCGATTAGTGCCGCATCGGGGCTGAGTCGCCGCAAGTCGCCGAGGTAGTCCCTGGCGCGCCGCGCGAGATCCTCGCCAACCTTCATGAGCGGCACGATTTCCCAGTCGTTCGGAAGCGCTGCATCCAGACCGCTCAAGGCATATGTAACGCCGCCCCATTCCTGGACGGGCTCGGAACGCGGATCGCGGCCATAGATCGTATCCCAGACGAAGGTGCCGATGGCGCCGAGACGCTTGCGAATGGGGAGTGGGGGATGGGGGGTGGGGAGTGGCGTCACGGCGCTCGAAGCTCTGGAATTCAATCCTGGTTTTCCTACTCCCCATCCCCCACCCCCCACTCCCAACCTCACACTCCGCCCAGCTTCTGCGTCTTGAACGTCGCGACAGCGCCTACCATTCCAGCCGTTCCCTCGAGACTTCCAGGCACGATGCGACAGGATTCCACCGCCGGCCTGAAGGCGCGCCGCTTCACTTCCGCGCGAAGCGGCTCGAACAACCTGTCACCCGCCATTGCCACTCCCCCAGCCAGCACCACTACATCAGGATTGAAGATGTTGAGGAGGTTAGCGATCCCCGCGCCCAGGAAGGTGGCGGTGTCACGCACGATCTCGCTCGCGAGAGTGTCTCCCTGATTCGCGGCCTGGTAAACCGTGGCTGCGGTGATGCGGTCGAGGTGGTTGTCCACCAGCTTGGGGAGTATGGATTTTTCGTCACGCCCCAGCGCTTCACGGGCACGCTGCGCTATCGCGGGACCCGACGCGTACGCCTCAAGGCACCCGTAATTTCCGCATTTGCAGTACCGACCAGTGATGTCGATGGTCGTATGCCCAATCTCTCCCGCGACGTCGGAGGAGCCGTGGTAGAGTTGTCCATCCAGGATGAGTCCCCCACCAATTCCGGTGCCGATTGTCACGCCTACGACATTGCGTCCGCCACGGGCGGCTCCGCACCACCATTCACCGATAGTGGCGCAGTTTGCGTCGTTATCCAGAGTTGTCGGCAGACGCACGCGATCAGCTATCGCATCGCGCAGTGGAAAGTCATGCCATCCAAGGTTGGGTGCGACAACCACCACTCCGCGCTTGCGATCCAGTGGTCCGGGCGCTCCCACACCAACGCCGAGAATGTCCTTGCGCATGGCGTTTTCGCCTTCCAGCACTTCGGCAACGACTTGCTCAATCATCGCGGTGATCCTGTCCATTACCGCTTCGGCACCCCGCTCCGCATGGGTTGCCTCGGAATGAACCGCAATCTCGCGGCCGCCATCGACGGGCATCGCGCCAACGACGATGTTGGTTCCGCCCAGGTCGACACCGAGTATGAATTTCTCGCCCTTTTTACCGCGCGGTGCGGTCCTGCTTTTGATGCGAGGCATCGTTCAGTCCAGGATGGAGGTCAGCAGTGCCTCGACACGTTCAGCGTCGAGATCGCGCATGCACCGCCAGTGTCCTAGCGGACACCGGTCGGGACCATGATGGTGACAGGGGCGGCAAGGGAGCCCGTCCAGACCAGCTGGCTTCGAGCGGCGTGCCAGCGGGCCGAAGCCAAATTCAGGCACTGTCGGTCCGAATATGGTAATGGTGCGCGTTCCCATCGCGGACGCAAGGTGCGACGGCGATGAATCGTTGGTTACGAGAGCAGAAGCCCGCCCGATGAGATCGGCGGATCCGAGCAAGGATAGGCGGCCCGTGGCATCGATCACCGACTGGGCGGCGTGTTTCCGCGGGACCGCGCTTCGAGCCGATTCGGCTATTTCTTTTCCGAGGTCTGTGTCACCTGCGCCTCCGATTATCGCAATTCGGGCTCGTGGAGCGAGGCGCCGGGCGAGATCAGCGTAAAATGGCCAGCGCTTGGTTCCCCAGGCACTTCCAGGTGCGAGCGCTACGAGCGGACGATCATCGGACGTCCCAGCGAGCAAACTGTCGACTGCGAGAGTATCTGCTACCGAAGGATACAGGCGCGGCTGCAAGGAGCCCTCGGGTGGCTCGATCCCGGGCTGGGATGGAAAACCCAGACGCCAGAGGCGCTCGGCGTGATGCCGGTCATCGCGGAACGTAACGCGTGTGGTATACAGCAGGCGACCAGGCGATGTCGCAAATCCGACACGCTCTTCGCAACCAGCCAGGAGCGCGAGCGTGGCGCTCCGCACGGAACCTTGCGCGAGATACGCGATTCTTGTCGCACGGCGCTCCCGCCGCGCTGGAGCGGGCGGCGCCGCCCGGCGTCCACGCAGACGCATGGAGGTCTGCCAAAGCCCCATGAGCCCGGCGGCATCCGCCCTCTTGTCGTATATGAAGAGATGCCGGATGGCCGGATTGTTCGCCAGCAGCGGTGCTGACGCTGGTGTCAGAACGACATCCACCGGACCGCGCATAGCGAGCTCCGCAATCAATGGCGTAGTGAGCACCGCGTCGCCCAGAAAGCTTGTCTGCACCACCAGAGCTTCGCGTGGCTCGTCACCGCTCGCCTGCCAGGCTTCCTGAGGCTCGGTCTGCGTTTTGCCGGAGGTGCGAACAGCCGGTGCAGCCAATTCAGTCGACCTGTAACACGGCGAGAAATGCCTCTTGGGGAATCTCCACTGACCCCACCTGCTTCATTCGCTTTTTTCCTTCCTTCTGCTTCTCCAGGAGCTTCCTCTTGCGCGTGATGTCGCCGCCGTAGCACTTGGCGAGCACGTTCTTGCGAAGTGCCTTCACCGTGGTGCGGGCAATGACCTTGGTTCCGATTGCCGCTTGGATGATGACCTCGAAGAGTTGCCGTGGAATCAACTCCTTGAGCTTGTCGGCGACCTTGCGTCCCCATTCGTAGGCCTTGTCGCGGTGGATAATGACGGAGAATGCATCGATCGCGTCCGAATTGATGAGCATGTCCAGCTTCACCAGGGCGCTTTCTCGATAATCCAGTAACTCATAATCCAGGCTCGCGTAGCCGCGGCTTATGGTTTTTAGCCTGTCGTAGAAATCCAGAATTATCTCCGCCAATGGAAACTCGAAATCGAACTCCACGCGCGTTGCGTCGACGTAGCTCATGTTCTTGTAGATACCGCGCCGGTCGGTGCCGAGCGTCATGATGTTGCCGATGTACTCCGCCGGCGCCACGATTCGTGCCTTAACGAACGGCTCCTCGATCCGGTCAACCGTGCTGCCGTGCGGGAGGAGGGAGGGATTCTCCAGCAGCATCATGGAACCATCGTTCAAGTACACGTGATACTCCACGTTTGGCACCGTCGTCACGAGGTCGAGGTCGAACTCGCGTTCCAGCCGCTCCTGCACGATCTCCATGTGCAGAAGACCCAGAAATCCGGCGCGAAAGCCGAAACCCAGCGCGGTAGAAGTTTCGGGTTCGTAATGCAGCGATCCGTCGTTGAGCTGCAGCTTCTCCAGCGCGTCACGCAGATTCTCGTACTGATTGGTATCCGTCGGATACATTCCGGCGAAAACCATTGACTTGATGTCCTGGTAACCCGGAAGGGCTTCGGTTGCGCGGTTGCTGACGTCGAAAATCGTGTCGCCCACGCGAGTCTCCTGCACCCGCCGGACATTGGCGATCACATACCCAACTTCACCGGGCAGCAGTGCCTCCGCTTTTACCTGGCGCAGTTGGCTGTAACCGACCTCGATGACATCGTATTCCTCGCCGCTGGCCCCGAAGGCGATTCGCATTCCTGGCGCCAGCGTTCCGTCCACTACCCGCACCATCGGAATGGCACCGCGATACCGATCGTAGTACGAGTCGAAGATCAGCGCACGGAGGGGACCACCGGGATCCCCCTCCGGCGGTGGGACTCGCCTGATTATCGCCTCCAGCAGCTCGCTGATTCCCAGCCCGACCTTGGCGCTGACGTGCAGGATATCGTCGGCGTTTGCGCCCAGAAGGTCGTGCAGCTCCTTGTGTCTGCGCTCGGGCTCCGCGCCCGGAAGATCGATCTTGTTGAGCACCGGAATTATCTCGAGTCCGGCATCAAGCGCAAGGAACAGATTCGACAGCGTCTGCGCCTGCACTCCCTGCGATGCATCCACCACGAGAATGGCACCTTCGCAAGCCGCGAGAGAGCGCGACACTTCGTACGTGAAGTCTACATGTCCGGGCGTATCTATGAGATTCAGCGCGTAGCTTGTTCCGCTCTTGGCCACGTAGGTCATGCGCACCGCGTTCAGCTTGATCGTGATGCCGCGCTCGCGCTCCAGATCCAGGGTGTCGAGCATCTGCTCTTTTATCTCGCGCTTCTCGACGGTCCCGGTCGATTCGATGAGCCGGTCCGCGAGGGTCGATTTGCCGTGATCGATGTGCGCGATAATGCAGAAATTGCGGATAGAGTCTAGCTTCAACGGCGCTCTCGTGATTCAGGAATAGCGGGTGATTTGACAGCAATCAAGAAATATAGTCGGGCGCTGTAGTCGCGTTGCCATTCTTGTATCTGAGCTGACAGGCAATGCTGGCGGGTGTCTGACCGAATTCGCAGGGACCAATGTCAGTGCACATATTACGCGCGGGCGTAGCTGGCATCGCGCAACGTTGTTCACACGCTGTTTGTCTGCTCTTGCGTTCAACGCTTCAGACACCACCACCACTGGGAGATCAAGATGAATCCATCGCGCATTTCAATGACGCTGTTGTGCACAGCCACTTTTCTTGCTGTTGTTACCGGCTGCCAGAGCGGTTCCGATGACGAGGCAGCACCCGCCGACACGGTAGCCTCCACTCAACCGGCAGATGTTGCCCCGGCTTCGCAGCCCGCTGGCGACGCCACGGTCTCGGACGGAATGCTGGATCCCGGTGCCGCATCGAAGGAGCAGTTGCTCGCGCTACCAGGGATGAGCGCCGCTGCCGCCGACGCTCTTATCGGCGCTCGCCCGTTCGACAACATGATCGCTGTGGACGGAGTGCTCGCCAAGCACATGAGCGAACCGGAGCGCGCAGCGGTATACGCACGCCTGTGGAAACCACTCGACCTGAATAGCGCAAAGGGCGAAGAAATACTTCTCATACCTGGCGTGGGCGACAAGATGAAGCATGAGTTTGAGGAGTATCGCCCGTACCGTGGAATCGAGCAGTTCAGACGCGAAATGGGCAAATATGTTGACAAGGCCGAAGTTGCTCGGCTGGAGCGATACGTGACCATTCGCTAGAGAGGGCTGCGGTGGAGAGTGCGTATGACAAACTGCCGCGCGCGTATCGTTTGCCGGACGCGACAAGACTCGGCACGGTACGCCTTCAGGTGGCCGACCTTACGCGCTCACTGTCTTTCTACAGCCACGTTGTCGGCTTTCAGAAATTGGACCAGTCCGAAAAACGCGCAACGCTCGGTGTGCCCGGTAACGCTACTCCCATCGTGGAACTCATCGAGCTCGCAGGCTCCACTCCCGTACCGCGACGAGGCAGGCTCGGACTTTTTCACTTTGCCATACTCGTGCCGGATCGTGCGGCGCTTGGACGGTTCGTAGCACATCTCTCCGAGCTCGGAATAAGAGCCGGCTCCGCGGACCACCTCGTGAGCGAGGCGCTGTATCTGCCGGATCCAGATGGACTCGGCATCGAGGTATACGCCGACCGGCCGCGCGCCTTGTGGGGCAGAAATGGAAATGAGCTCGTCATGGCGACGAATCCGCTTGACCTGTCCGACCTTGCTCGAGCGGCTGGCGAAACGCCGTGGGATGGAATGCCCGTGGGTACCGTGATCGGACACGTCCATCTGCACGTCGGTGACCTGGACGAGGGAAGGGCCTTTTTTCACACCGCTTTGGGCCTCGACCCAACGGTCTGGAGTTATCCTGGCGCTCTCTTTCTTTCGGCGGGTGGATATCATCACCACCTGGGCATCAATACGTGGGCAGGACCTGGCGCTGCGTGGCCAAAAGCAGATGACGCACGGCTATTGGAATGGGAGATTCTTCTGCCCACCGCCAGTGATGCAGATGCCGCCGCTCGAAGTGTCGAAGAGGCAGGTTATTCAGTGACCCGCGCGGAGGCGGGGTGGATGCTGGTAGATCCCTGGGGAACTGCTGTACGGTTGACGTGGTCGGACTAGCAAGCCCGAGATGGCACGAGTGTGGTGCTCGGTGCCCGGTGCACGGTGCCCGGTTGGTACAGCGCGGTACTCGGTGCGCGGTTGGGAAAGCGCGATGTTCGGTGCCCGGGGTGTTCACCGTGCTGTATCAACTCAGCAACTTCTGGTCTCCCTTCGCAGTTCGCAGGTCGTCATTCTCGTACATCACAATTTCCCGCTTTTATTCGGGTGTGCGGCGTTTGCGCGATTCGCCGCTTGTGCGAGGCTGAGCGGGCTTCGCATCCTTGCTGCGGGGGCGCCGCTCAGCCGACGGTGGGCTGCGCCGATCCGTTGACGGTTCACTACGTCGCGGCTGGGTCTGCTCCCGGTCACTCGCCGGCTCGTTTCGCGGTTCCGATTTGCGATCGTCGCGACGAGGGGTGTTCGGCGAGCTCTGGTCGTCGTTGTCCCTGCGGTCGTCGTCGTCCCTGCGCGGGGGTCTTGCATCCGGTCCGGTCCTGTCGCGATCCTCGGTCTCGGGCACTATGACTCGGCGGCGGCCCTCAATTCCAGTTGAGACATCGTCCCCTGGACGTGTGGCGCCCGGATTGGATTGGGAGCTTCGCAAGGGAATGTTAGGATCGCTGGCCGGAGAGCCTGGGCGACGATAGTCCCGGCTATCTTCTCGCCCACGATATCCAACGGATGACTCGTTCGACCCACCCCCTGCACTGGTCTCAGTCTTGAAATCAAAGTGCGGGCGTCGCGGCTCGCGCACGTAAACCACGTGCCGGCCGGAGTAGTATCGGTTGGAGTAGTAGTACGAATCGTGGTAAGCAACGTGATAGTCGCGACACCGGTACGAGAATGGGTTCCAGAAAATTGAAATGCGTCCGGCATAGCAGTCGTAGTTTACATACCTCGGATAGTTCGCGCGCCGGCCCACGTGATACTCGACATAGTCGAGCGCGTAGGCAGCCCCGCCGTCGAGTAGACGGTTGGCGAGCTCCTCGATGGCGAAGAAGGGGTCACCTCCTACGCGGCCCAGACCCGCAAAGTGTGAGCGGTTCCCCAGCCCGACGTTGCCGAAATCGAAGGGCTCGTGCGACACCATTGCGAAGATGAATCCGAGACCGGCGGGTTCGGAAGCGGTGAAGGAACCGTAGCCTCCTGGAGACGCCTGATAAGTGCGGCCGCCGCGAATTCTCCCGGACCGGTGCTCCGATTCTGGATACAGCAGGTGCATCCGCCCGTCTGTATCGATTCTGACGACCGCAACGAATGCGTCGTCGTCCGCGCGAAAGTAGACGTCCGCCCTTTCGCCGTAGCGAAGAACATCATCACTCGCCAGCCATAGTCGAATGGAAGGCGGCTCGGATCGGGAGAAGCCGGCCGTATGTGGTAACAGGACCTGGCGCGCGTCTGTCGCGATGGGGGCGGACGAAACGAGCGTGGTGGCGGCGAGAAGAGCGGAAGCGAAGTCCAGCATCGGAGGTCTCCGTAGGTGACATTAATCACTCGGGCACCCTGCGTGCCGGGCTGTGAATATTCTCCTATGAAGCTGTGGGGCAATGTGTTAAGTCGCTTACAAACCATCCAAACAACCGTCACTGTCCCTCCGGGGTGACGCAGCGACACAGGCGCTAGGGGACATGTCCAGGAGTCTGTAAGACGCTGGATGTTGAGTGCAGTATGCTTTTGCTGCCCCGGTTGCCGAACAGTTTACCTCATGCGCCTGTAGTGGTTGCTGTGCCAGATGAAGCGGCTTGGGCGTCCGTCAGCTTTCATTTCAAATATGATGGCTTCGCCGAGGGCATCATCCTTTCGGATTCGACGGAATGTGTGCTCGCCCACCTTGCGAAGCTTTACGAGTTCTTTCACAGGGTTCATTGTTGGGAGAAAGAGGGCTGCCAACCCTTCTTCCCAGGGAAGCACCGCGATCTCGCCTCCGAACGACGACTCGTACACACCCGCATACTTGCGCAGCGTCTGGAGTGCAGTATCGGTTTGCGTAGCCTTGGGAGAGTCTTTGCGGAGCAGATTGATGGTATCCTTCGCGGCTGTTTTCAAAGCCGGCGCCACTATTTCGTACATTCGCTGCGCGAACTCGTCGGAGTCGACACCCAGCGCATTGGCCATGAACACAGTGGCGACCTTCTCGTCCGGCTTGAGAAGCAATTGCGAACGGTAGCCTGGGCACGAACCTCCGTGTCCCACGAACGTTTTGTCCTCGCTTCGCCACACAGCGAAGCCGAGCCCCCAGCTCGTCTCGAAGTTCGGATCCATCCAGTGCACGCGCTGCATCTCACGCAATGTGTTCGCCTTCAGGACGGTGTTGCCGTTGGCTGACCCGCCGGAGAGAACCCGGAACTGCCATGATGCGAATCGGGCGAGGTCTTCCGCGGTGGAGGCGAAGCCCGCAGCGGGTGCGATCCCGCGGGTCGCGAAGAATGGCAGAGTCGAGCGCGTTCCGTCGCGTGTGAGGGCGCCGTACCCTGTTGCGAGACGCGTCCCTCGATGGAGCTCAGGCATTTCGGGGGTCGTACTGCTCAGGCCCAGCGGGTCCAGGATATTGCGCTGAATGTAGGCGGAGTACGGCGCGCCCGACGCGGCAGCCACTACCTCTCCAGCGAGTGAGATACCAAGGTTCGAGTACTGGAAGTAGGTCTCCGCCGGGTAAAGCGTTTCCTGACTGGCGATCCTCTCGACGATCTGCTCGCGCGTCGGAAAAGTGAAGCTCGGCCCCGTCCAGTATGGATAGTCAGACTCTCTGGGCAGCCCGGAGGAATGAGTGAGCAGTCCTTCGACGGTGATCTCGGGAGCGCCAGCGACGCTGCGCTTGATGTTGAACCAGGGGAGGTGCCGTCCAACAGGGTCGTCGAGTCTCAGCTTCCCAGCATCGCGTAGCTGCATCACGGCAACGCTGGTGAAGAGCTTGGAAATGGAGCAAATGCTGTAGATTGTAGCGGGCGTTGCGGGAGTCTTGCGCGCGACGTCCGCGTGACCAAAACCAGAGCTCCAAAGAATCGTCTGGTCGTGCACGACCGCGGCTGATACGCCCGGGATCTGGTCGTAAGCGCGTTGAGCATCGAGCCAGATATTCAGGAACTCGAGCGCCTGCGTGACGCGCGGATGGCTCATGAGCGATGTTCGTCGCGATGAGTCGGTGGGGAGCTGCGCTACCGCGCTCGACGTGGCGATCGCGACAGCGAGAATGACTGCGAGAGTGCGGATCTGGTTGTGAGGCGTCATTGGAAGCGCTCCTCTAGCGGTCGTTGGTGATATTTGGAATTCGAACGGCGGTCGCAGCCCACGATTCCTCCGCATCCACGGTGTACCGCGCATCGCCAATCCTCACCAGGGAACTCTGGGCGTCACGCTCTACAACGAAGAAGGGAAATCTCGCCCAGTTGAGGAAGGCCCGCCCTTCCGGCGTCGCTCGCGCGGCAGCGATCGAAGGTGCAGCGGCGCCCTTTTGTACAACCCGCTCGTCGATGCCGAAACGTGGCAGGGGCAGCCATGACAATTCCCCGAAGCGGTACTCTGAGCCGTCGTCGAACACCACCATCCTGCGAAACGGATTGACTGGCACCGGCGCTACCATGAGGTTCGCATTCGCCCTGCCATCTGCGGCCAGCTCACGCTGAACCAGACGGCGGCCGGAGACGCTGGCAGCAAGCATGGCAAGAATGTACGTCGCTACGCCAGCGAGTGCCCAGCGGGCGGGACGGTGGGCGGCGCGCACTTTAGCGGGATCACGGGCCGACCGTAGCAGCCGTCGAGTCCAGACGATCCCGACAGCGAGCGAGCCCCAGATCCACGGGTCCACTATGAAGAGTGCATCGCCATAGAACCAGCGGCCGTCGAACGGCATTAGCCACCGCATGCCGTACACGTTGAGCCAATCGAGCACCGGATGCGTCAGAATCGAAATTGTTGCCAGGAGCAGAAGTTGGCCGGGACGCGCCGCACTGGCAACAGGTTTCCTGCGCCGGCGTACTAGCAGGTCCCAGGCGAGCATTAATCCGGTGAGCAGAAAGGGAAGTACGATCAGTGCAGGAATGCCATGCGTCCAGCCACGCCGGAATTCCAGCCCATGTCCGAGCGGGACAGCGATGATATCGATATCGGGGAAATTGGCCCCTATCATGAGGGTAGCCGCCCCTAGCACCGTCCGATGCTTCAGTCCAGCTTCGCCGAGCGCGGCGCCCACGAGTGTGTGGCAGATGTTATCCATGCCGGAATTTACGCGTCGCTGAGCGGGCGCATGAGTGGTTGGTCACGCTTCGCGCGCCGGTACGCGAAGCATCCCGCTTGCGTGTTCACAATGGGATTGTTTGTATCCATTAACACGATCTGTAGAATGATCGCTCATTTGGAGTTCAAGTGCTTCCTGTTGATCATCGTGTAAGTTCAGCCCGGTGGGCGACCCGATTGCGTCGCGACGTTTTCTCTCGGAGTGTATCGATTCGTGCACGAACCCGGTAAGCAAGCGCCCAGCATCGTACCGCCGGGAAGTGGCTCCGTAGCCAGGATTCGGAACTTCACGACCGTCGCCAAGGTTCGCGCGGAGGAGACTGGCGGACTATACAGTGTCCTGGAGCATACGCTTGCTCCAGGTTACGTCGCGATGCCGGTTCATTGGCACCTGCGCGAAACCAAGACGCTGTACGTGATCGCGGGCATTGCGACAATGCTCATTGGAAAACGCGTTGTCACAGCATCCGCTGGAACGACGGTACACTTGCCAATGGGGACCCCGCATACGTTCTGGAACGCTCGGCCAGAAGCAATGCTGGAGCGCGACGGGAAGGGGCCAGGCGAAGCCCTCCGGCTGCTGGCCGTCTTCGCTCCCGGCGGATTGGAACGGTACTATGCAGCCGTAGCGGCGCTTGTGCCTAATGGCGCGACACCTGATGTGCCGTCGATTCTCGAGGTTTCGGCAGTCCACGGTGTCGAAGTGGAAATGCTGAGTCTTCTTGACATCATTGAGCGGCACAAAGTGGAATTGGCGTGAAGTCGCTCCTGGCTCAGCATGATTACCTGAAGACTGATCGAATCTGGTGAGCCAATCGGCCGAAGGAGCGATCCCGGCTTGGTCTTGCCTGATTGCATCCACACATTCGCCATCTTATTCGCGCAGTCACACGACGGCTTTTTTTAGAGCGGAAAACCATGAAAATCGAGATCTGGTCCGACATTGCCTGCCCCTGGTGCTACGTCGGCAAGCGGCGATTTGAGCGCGCGTTGGCGAGCTTCTCACACCGAGAGGAAGTCGACGTCCTGTGGCGTAGCTTCGAGCTCGATCCGACGGCTCCACGCACACGCTCCGAGCCTCAAGCTGAGCTATTGGCAAGGAAGTACGGAGTTGCGCTCGAGCGAGCCAGTGAAATGAACGCGAACATGACCGCCGAGGCGAGGAAGGAGGGATTGAATTTCGACTTCGATCGTGTGAAGGTGGGCAATTCGTTCGACGCCCACCGTCTCATCCACTTCGCGGCGACACAGGGCAAACGCGAAGCGATGGTGGAGCGATTATTTCATGCTTACCTCACCGAAGGTTCGGCACTCGGTGATCTCGATGTGCTCGTGCGCCTCGCGGGCGAGACAGGCCTCGACATTGGCGCGGCTCGAGCGGCACTGGAAAGCGAGGCATTCACCAGCGATGTGCGGGCGGACGAGAACCGGGCGCGGTTGTTTGGTATAAGCGGCGTGCCCTTTTTCGCGATAGACGAGCGCTACGGAGTGTCTGGCGCACAGCCGCCGGAGGCGCTGCTGGACGCCCTTCGGCAAGCGTGGAGCGAGAGGTCCGGAGATGATCGCGTCGTTGCTGATTCCGAGAGACAATGAGAATCGTGAACATGCAACTACTGACTCAGCGCGAAGCCGTTCGACGCGAGTTGCCGCCGAGTGGGTTATGGAAGCTGGTTCTTTCGTTCGGCGTACTTCTCAGTTGCGCGGCCGCCGTAGGTGCGCAGGCGCCGGTTAGCTTAGGTGACATTATCCGCGTGTGGACATCGGATTCAGGAAAACACTCGCCGTACACGGGCACTGTTGTCGGTGTAGCGGGCGACACAATTGTCTTCGTCCCTCGCAAACAATCGGACTCTTTGACACTGCTTCAGCGCGACATCACAAGGCTTCTGGTTCGAGAGGAGAAGGGGATGGGAGCCGCTATGGGCATCGGTGCGCTAATTGGTACGCTGGCGGGCTCGGGAATCGCCGCTATCGCGATCAGCAGAAGCGACTCCGACTGGGACTGGTCCCTCTACGGGGGGCTTACAGGTGCAGGCGCAGGCTTGCTTGGTGGATCAATTATTGGCTTGGTCCTCGGTGCAGACCGCTGGCGGGTCGTACCTCTGCGCCCCTTCGCACAGAGCGCGTTCCTGGACAATCGCAGAATTCGTGTTGGCGTTACTTTGCGGCTGTGAGGAATGCTGGACTGTCACGCGGCCGCCCTCCGCAATCTCCCGGTGCTATACCTACGCCCTGCTGCGCCTTAGCGCAGTCAGCGTTCGGCGATGATCGAACGGAATCGGCTCAGGGCCGGCGTAATCGGTGCGGCGCCAGTACACCGCCGTTATTTGGCTCAGGGCTTTGCCGCCGGACATGACCTGCACGACGGTACCGTCATACCAATTCTGGTATCGCGGGAGCCGCCTGAACTCTCCGCCCAGTGGTCCACCGTTGAGCTCAACAGTGACCTCCGTTACCAGCTCGTGTCCTCGAAAAGTGGTCACTACTCACTCCTTTGCGATACCTCAAATATTACCTGAACCACTGCCGCGTCGGCAAGGATTGCATGTGCTGCCCTGTCGATGAGAGGGAGGGCCTGGACGACCTTGTGCATATCCACTAACGGAGAGATGATTGTACGAGAAAAATGAGACCGCAGGCATGCGCATGGCGATGCGTCGTTTCAGCACAGTCCCGCACTGCATTTCCTCCGACAATCCACCCAAAGAGTCGAGGCGACCACGCAAATCACCGTTCCAAGGCACACCACCGCCGACGTCGCGCGCGAGGCGCTTGTTCCCTCGTCACCTGATTCGACTGCAACGCCTCGCTTATCGCACCTGGCCGACGGACTAACCGGATCGGAGATCCTCAAGATCGGCGCGGAAGTCCGCGCTCTCCGGGCCGCAGGGGCACAAATCTGCAATCTCACCGTCGGTGACTTCGACCCCGCGGAGTTTCGCATCCCGCGATATCTCGAGGATCGGATCGAGGAAGCACTGCGACGAGGTGAGACGAACTACCCGCCTTCGGACGGCACTATGCCGCTCCGGCAAGCCGTGTTGGCGTTCTATGAGCGTTGGCTCGGCCTGCGTTTCCCGCTGGAGTCAGTACTGGTCACTTCGGGATCCCGCCCAGGGATTTACGCGACCTTTTTGACGCTGGTCGAACCAGGGGATCGCGTGGTGTACGGCGTGCCATCGTGGAACAACAACCATTACTGCTACCTGGCCGGTGCGGTCGGCGTCCCGGTGGTTTGCGGAAACGACACAGCGTTTCTTCCCACACGCGGGTTACTCGAGGGAAAGGTACGTGGCGCGCGCCTGCTGGTGCTCAACTCCCCGGCAAATCCCACCGGTACGGCGTTCTCGGCCGAAACGCTGGCGTCGATTTGTGATCTGGTGCTCGAGGAGAACGCTCGGCGCGGCAAACACGAGCGTCCCCTTTATGTGCTTTACGACCAGGTGTACTGGACGCTCACCTTCGGCGACACCGCGCACGTGAACCCAGTGAGCCTGCGTCCCGAGATGGGTCCGTACACTTTATTCGTCGACGGGATCTCGAAGGCGTTCGCTGCGACTGGGGTGCGCGTGGGATGGGTGATTGGGCCGGCGGAAGTCATCCGGCCAATGTCGAGTCTCATCGGCCACATCGGAGCATGGGCGCCTCGCGCCGAGCAGGCGGCGACGGCGCAGCTCCTCAATGCTACGGAAGAGGTGAGCACATACCTCGGCGATCTCAGGCGCGGCTTGCGGCAGCGACTCGACTCACTGCACGATGGATTGCACGACCTCCGCCGAGCCGGTCTCCCCGTCGACTCCTTCTCTCCCATGGGAGCGATCTACCTGAGTGCCCGATTCGCTCTCAACGGCATGCGAACGGATGACGGTGTTGTGCTCCACACTAATGAGGACATTCGCCGTTACTTGCTACGAACGGCGGGCCTGGCGATCGTGCCCTTTCAGGCGTTCGGAGCGATGCAAGAGGACGGGTGGTTCCGCCTGTCAGTCGGTGCGGTGTCGCTCGCCGAAATCGAGCGGGTGCTGCCCAGGGTGAGGACCGCGATCGAGTCCATTACAAGCGCTGTCTGAGCCGGTCCATTCTCATCGAGTTTGCCTGACTCGGTGTTTGCTTCGAAGCGAGCGAAGACAGATGGTTCGACCCGACTAGTCGGCTAGTCTCGAGAGTCTTTCGGTGTTTTTCCGGCTAGCCAACACCCGCGATCACAGACCAATACCGGGAGGATCACAATGGGAACGATGCGACTTGTGCTTGACGCGAGCGATCAAACCCAGCCGGTGGAGGTCGGCGTCGACCGACTGGGCGAGCTGCTGGCCAGGCGCGAAAATCGGCTGTGGCTCGACATCAGCGATCCAGGCCCGGCTGAGGTCGCAATACTTCGGCGTGAGTTTGCGTTCCACAAGCTGGCGCTTGAGGAGGTCACCAGACCGCACGAACGCCCGAGGTGCAATGCGTACGGCAGCTACTACTTCATTGTGGTCTACGCGGCCGAGCATTCAGGGAAAGAGTTTCTGCCGCGAGAGCTGAACCTCTTCTGGGGCGAGAACTACCTCGTGACCATCCATCGCAGTCCCGCAGCCGTGCTTGCTGTACTCAACGAAGCGCGAGACCGCTGGGAGCAGCACGAAGGGCGTCACGTCCTGGGCGTGGCGTCCTTGACGTATGCGCTTTTCGAGAGCCTGGTCGACGGCTACTTCGCTGTGGAAGATCGGGTGCGCGAGCGCATAGATGGTATCGAAGAGGCGATCTTCGAGGGGAGGGAGGGGGCGGCCAAAGACCTTTTCCGTCTCCGAAAAGAACTGCTTCATGTTCCCCGCCTACTCGCTCCCACGAGCCACGTGTTAGCCGAGGTGCTACGCCGCGAACGCGGGATTCCGGACGAGTTGCGGCCCTATTTCGGCGACGTCCAGGACCATGCCTTGCACGTGATGGCTGAGCTGGACACCTATCGAGACCTCCTCGGCGCTGCACTCGACGTGCATGTGTTCTACGCTTTTAACCGCCTGGGCTTGGTTATGAAACGGCTGACCGCGGTAACGGTAATCATCATGGTTCCCAACTTCGTTGCAAGCATGTACGGAATGAACTTCGCCCATCTCATGCCGCCCAGCGAATGGCCATACAGCTTCTTTGCGGTTGGCGCATTCCTGATGGTGATGGTCGCGTGGGGGTTCTTCCATTCCCGGCGGCTGGGTTGGCTGTGACCTCGCTGCGACTACGTCACGTCCGCCCACGGACGGTGCGCATGCGGCCACGCGACACGGTCCGGGTGAAAGAGATGCGCAAGTAGCTCAATTCCTTCAGCGACACGCGGTCCGGGACGCGCGAAGTAGGCATTGGCGTCCACCGCGAATATCCTTGCGCCCGGTAGCCGCGGAATACCCGCAGCGGCCGTTCGCGACTGTTGCAGTCCGTAGCCGCACGGAGCGACAACGATGATCTCCGGCGAGGCTGCAGTGATTGCCTCCCACGTAACCCTTAGCGAATCCGCTCCGAATTGGCTCAGGGAATCGACTCCGCCGGCTATCGCGATCATTTCAGGAACCCAGTGACCTGCGCAGAATGGTGGTTCCGTCCATTCGAGGAAAACCATACGCCGTGGAACAACATCACGCATGGCATCAGCGACAGTAGCGGTCCGGGCGAGGAATTCCGCGATGACGTCATCCGCTCCAGCCATGCGGCCCGTAACGCGTCCGATCTGGCCGATGTTTTCCCTTATCTCACCGAGCGTGCGCGGCGTGAGCCACACAACCTCGGGACTCGCAGGAAGCTCACGCAGAGCGCGGCCAAGCTCATTGCCCGATGGAGCGCAGACCTGACATAAATCCTGAGTGAGGACAATGTCGGGATCGAGTTGGCGCAACAGAACCTCGTCCACTTTGTACAGGCTTTCACCGCTCGCAAGCTGTGACGCGACCGCGCGATCTATCTCTTCCAGACTCATCTCGCCGATCGGTAACGTGGGTTTGCTGACGACAGGAAGGTTCTTCACCTCTTCCGGATAATCACACTCGTGCGATCGGCCAACGAGATCGCTGCCGGCGCCGATAGCGAAGGCGATCTCGGTAGCTGCTGGGAGAAAGGAAACGATGCGGGGCATGAGGCGAAATGTATACCGCGCGCAGTGGCGAGGTGCGTACGGCCAACTGAACTCGTCTTTAGCGCGAAGACCGTGCTCCGGCCGTAGTCGCGCAGGATCCACCCGACTTTCGGGTAAGTGCCAGTGCCGGTGCCAGTCGCAGTAGCAGTGGCTAGTGTCAGTCGCAGTCTCGGGGGCCAGTGATCAGTGACCCCGGCATTAGTCCAGGGACATTGCAGCAGTAATCCACGCTGTTATCGAGCATGGCAAATTGACCCTCGGTGTGTCGCCGTCTACCTTGCGTGCTCCTATGGAAACCATGCGCGCCAGGCGCGCCGATATGATCGATCCCGCCACCATCGCTGCGCTCGGACACATAGAGCTCGTGGCGCGCTGGATCGTGGACGGTTTCCTCGCCGGCATGCACCGCTCTCCTCGCAAAGGCTTCTCGGTTGAGTTCGCCGAACATCGTCCATACCAGCCGGGCGACGAGCTGCGGTACCTCGACTGGAAGATCGCGGCACGTTCGGATCGCTGGGTGGTAAAACAGTACGAAGAAGAGACAAACCTTCGCGCCAGCATTGTCCTGGACGTGAGCCGCTCCATGGAATGGACGGGATCTCCGGCTCGCCTCACCAAGCTGGCATACGCGGAGCGGCTTGCGGCGTGTCTGGCGCTACTCTTTCTCCGCCAGCGAGATGCGGTAGGGCTCATTCGGTTTGACGACTCGGTGAGGACCGTGCTTCCTCCGCGCGCGCGATCCGCGCAATGGAAGCGAATCGTTACAGCATTGAACGAGGGCGGCTCTGGGCGAGCCTCGCGCGCTCCCGAGGGGCTCGAGGCAGCCGGACGTCAGATCACGCGCCGGGGCATGATTGTTCTCATAAGCGATCTCCTCGTCGAGGCGGATAGCGTGCTGCGCGTGGTTCGTGGTCTGCGGGGGGCGGGTCATCAGGTTACGGTGCTGCACATCATGGATCCAGCTGAACGCGAGCTGCCATTTTCGCACGATGCTGTCTTCATCGACTCTGAGAGCGAGCTGGAAGTGCCTGCGTCGGTGGCAGAAGTGAGGGCGGCTTACCGGACGACTGTCGGCGAGGCGATTGACGAATGGCGCTCTGCGCTCTCCGCCTCGGGGACGGCGTACGAGCTTATCTCAACCGATTCTCCTTTCGGTGTTCCGCTCCGTCGCGCCTTCGCCGCCAGGCAGCGCTTGCCGTGATAGGATTCCTTACTCCCCTCTGGCTCATTGCGGGCATTGCCGCCGCGATACCGCTTCTCATTCATCTCTTGCGTCGCCGCATTGGAACGCGTGTGGAGTTCCCGGCGGTTCGATACCTGGCTCGAGCGGAACGGGAGCACAGCCGGAAGCTGAAATTGCGCAACCTGCTTCTCATGCTGCTGCGCGTTTTCACTGTCCTAGTGATAGTGCTGGCGGCGGCGCGACCCGTTCTGCGGGCAGCAGGCACCGGACATGCCCCAACGGCGCTCGCGCTCGTGATCGACAACGGCCTCAGCTCATCACTCGTCTCCAACGGGCAACCAGTTCTGGGCGCACTGAAGGACAGGGCTCGGGAAGTTGTTAGGCGTGCGACGGCGGAAGATAAAGTGTGGCTTTTCACAGCGGACGGGGCGATCGCCGGCGGATCGCGAGGAACCATACTGGACGCCATCGATCGGCTCGAGCCGCTCGCTGGCGCCGGCGCACCCGCGCGGGCCGTGGCTGCCGCTGCGGCTCTGGTGCGCCAGGACGCGCGACAGGAGCATGAGGTCGCGCTATTCACTGACGCGCAAGCAACGACGTGGCGGTCTCCGGTCATTCTGGGGGATGTGCGTTTGAGGGTATTCGTTCCCTCATCTCCGCTATCGCGCAACCGCGGCGTGACCTCCGCGGACGCTGTGCCTGTTCGCTGGACGCCTCGCGGCGCTGTGCGGGCGCGTATTCTAACACCCGATTCCGCGACCTACAGAATAACGCTCGATGGCCGAACGCTGGCGCGGGGAACGGCGGGCCGTGACGAGGAGGTCGCGGTGCGCGCGGCGCCAGCCGAGCGTGGGTGGACCGCCGGCGGCGTGGAGATCGAGCCGGATGAGCTGCGCGGTGATGACGTGCGTCACTTCGCCGTCTGGATCGGTGCGCCGCCAGGGATTGCCGTGCACGCCGCAGTCGGTGAATTCGCGAAGAGCGCGATCGATGCGCTCATCCAGGCGGATCGAGTAACCTCAGGAAACGACATCGCTTTCGTACCGGTTGATGAGGCTGTCCGATTGCCGGCGCTCCTTGTCGTGCCGTCTGATCCCGTGCGGATCGGAGCCGCGAATCGTGCTTTGGAGAGGCTTGGTGTTCCCTGGCGGCTTGGCCCGCTGAAGCGCGGAGAAAGCGCTGTTCGCGGTCCAGGTGCGCGCGATGCGCAAGCCGCTCAACGCCTCGCGAATGTGTCTGCCACACTGCGCTACACTTTGATAAGAAGGCCCGGCGAAAGTGGAGAAGTGCTTGCTACGGCTGGCGGAGAGCCGTGGATTGTTCGGGGCGCCGGCTACGTGCTGATAGCGTCTCCGCTGTTGCCGGCCGCGACGACGTTTCCAATCCGGGCGTCTTTCGTACCGTGGCTGGGTGACGCGTTATCGCACGGGCTCACGGGCACGACAGGTTCGGTTGTGATGGCGACGCCGGCGAGCGCCGTTCCCCGCCCAGCAATCGCGAGAGAGCTGGAGGTTGCGGGAGGCGCGCGACTGCCCCTGACCGCGGACACGTTGCAGGCACCTGATCGCGCTGGAGCTTACTTCTTTTATAGAGGTGGCACGCGGGTTGGGGCGCTGGTGGTTAACGCGGAGCCCGAGGAGTCGGTGCTGGCCAGGTTAGGGGACGATGCGCTGAAAGCGACATTGGGCACGCGCCAGGTTGGCGTTGCGCACGATGCGCCCTCGCTGGCGGCGATGGTTCTATCGTCGGCACCGCGGAGATCGCTTCTGATCCCGCTGGTCGTTGCTGCGCTGGTGCTGGTGCTCGCGGAATCGGTGATCGCCGGCACAGGCGTGCGTCGGGCGGCTTAGGCGTCCTATATGGCTCTCGACAGTCTGCTCGACGCTATCGAGCAGCTCCCCGCTTTTGCACGCGTATTCAACACGCTTCCCCAACCCGGTGATGAGCTTACTGTTGGCGGGTTGCCGGGATCCAGCGACGCCGCACTCTGCGCTGCGCTGGCGCGGAAGCTGGGCGCGCGCCGATTCTTGGTCGTTGTCACTGAGACCCTGCCTGACGCGGAACGTTGGCTTGCCGATCTCGACGCGCTGGTGGGCGAAGTTGGAGCCGCGCTGTATCCTCCCCGGGAAGGTTTCGGCGAAGCCGAGCCGCACCTGGAAGTAGCGGGAGAACGCGTAGAGACGCTGGAGCGAATTGGCCGCGGCGAGATCCGTCTGCTGGTCACAACAGCTCGCGCAGTGCTGGAGCGGACCCGTCTCCCGGCCGCGCTGAGCACTTCACGGCTGGAGCTCCGTCGCGGCGATGTACGCCGTCCCGAAGACATCGCGGTACACCTCGAGGCGGTAGGCTTTGAGCGCGTGGACATCGTTGAGGACGTTGCCCAGTTCAGCGTGCGCGGTGGAATTCTCGACGTCTACAGCTTCGGGATGACGAATCCGGTAAGGCTCGAGTTCTGGGGCGACGAGATCACGGAGCTGCGGCACTTCGAGATACTCACGCAGCGCTCGACACGTGACGCCGATTTCGCGCTCATCCTTCCGGTCGATGGCCGTCACGGCAACGCTGGTGAGACGGAGGAGCGAGGCTCTCTCGCCGGACTGCTGAGTCCGGATACACTGGTAGTGATACCTGGCGGCGCGCATCTCGAGCCAGAAATGCGCCGCACGTGGGAAGAGGCTGAGCATCACATCGACCTCGCTCGCCGCCGCGGCGAAGATGCGCCTTCTCGCGATGAGCTGTACCAGTCTCCGACCGACACTCTCGCGGGGCTGAATGGCTTCGGAGTCATGCGCATCATCGAGCGCATCGAGGCGTCCGATCGCCCACCTGCCGTCGCTTTTCCAATTCTCCCGCCTGAATCGATTGATCGAGACATCAAACGACTCAAGGCGCTGCTCGCCGGTGGAGTCCCCACGATCATACTGTGTGACAACAAGGGACAATCCGAGCGGCTGGACGAGCTGCTCACGGATGGCGGCACCCGGCAAACGCCTGCCGCGCTCACTGTTGGCGTGCTACACGGTGGTTTTCTCATTCCCCCGCGCGGCGAAGCCGGTTTTGGCGGCCGGAGCGGACTGCGGATCCTCACCGATCATGAAATCTTCCGGCGTGAGCGCCGCATTCGCCGGAAGCGCCGCTACGCCGGTGGTACGTCGCTGGAAACCATTACCGCGCTCAAGTCCGGTGATTTCGTCGTGCATCTGGAGCATGGTGTTGGGATCTACCGTGGCATCGAGACCGTGTTCGTACGCGAAAGCACTATCGAGGTCGCGGTCATTGAGTACGAAGGCGGAGACCGTCTCAACGTTCCGCTCTACCGCGTAGACCAGATCGAGCGCTACCGGTCGGCTACCGACGTCTCCGACGAAGCCCCGCCGCCAAGGCTGCACAAGCTCGGAGGCAAGCGCTGGGCGCAACAGCGCGACAAGACTCGCGCTGCGCTGCACGAGATGACGGTGGAGCTGCTCGACCTCTACGCGAGACGGAAGGTTGCCACGAAGCAGCAGTCCCTCCCCGACACCGCGTGGCAGCGGCAGCTGGAGTCGTCCTTCCTCTTCGAGGATACGCCGGATCAGCGAAAGGCAACCGACGAAGTCAAGCAGGACATGGAGTCGCCCAGACCGATGGACCGACTTCTTGTGGGCGACGTTGGGTACGGAAAGACAGAAGTTGCCATAAGAGCGGCATTCAAGGCGGTGCAATCCGGCCGACAGGCCGCCGTCCTCGTCCCCACCACCATTCTCGCTGAACAACACGCGCGAACGTTTGCCGACCGGCTTGCCGATTTTCCTGTTCGCGTCGAGACCATGAGCCGCTTTCAGACTGCCAGGGAGCAGCAGGCGCTGCTCGGCGACCTTGCCTCCAGGAAAATTGACATCGTCATAGGAACGCATCGCATTCTCAGTCCCGATGTCGTGTTCGGAGATCTCGGCCTGCTTGTGGTGGACGAGGAGCATCGCTTTGGCGTCAAGCACAAGGAACGACTCAAGCAGCTGCGGGAGGCCGTAGACGTTCTCACTCTGACCGCTACTCCCATCCCGCGGACCCTGCATCTGTCGCTCGCAGGTTTGCGCGACATGACGCTCATCCAGACTCCGCCGCGCGACCGGTCGCCAGTCCTGACGTTCGTGGAGCCATGGGACGACGGACTGATCGAGGAGGGAGTAGCACGCGAGCTGGACAGAGGGGGGCAGGTGTTCTTTGTGCACAACCGCATCGAGACGATCGAGGCGATCGCGGATCATGTGAAACGGCTCGCTCCAAGGGCCAATGTCGGAGTCGCGCACGGCCAGATGCGGGAACGCGACCTCGAGGCGATAATGGGACGATTCGTGGCGGGCGAAGTGAACGTGCTCGTGTCCACCATGATCGTGGAGTCCGGCCTCGACGTTCCCAACGCCAATACCATGTTCGTGAATCGCGCGGATCGCTTCGGGCTGGCGCAGTTGTACCAGCTGCGTGGCCGCGTTGGCCGGTCATACCGGCGCGCGTACTGCTACCTCATGGTGCCCGATGCGATCGACGATGACGCAGAACGTCGCCTGCAGGTGCTGGAGCACCACACGGAGCTCGGCGCCGGCTACCGCATCGCGCTCAAGGATCTGGAGATGCGTGGCGCAGGCAACCTGCTGGGCGCGGAACAGTCGGGGCACGTGCAGGCGGTCGGTTTCGATCTGTACCTGCGCATGCTCGACGATACGGTTCGCCGTATCATGCATGGAGGAGGAGGCCCCAAGCTTGTGCCGTCGGACGTGTCGATGGACATTGCCACATACCTGCCGGACACCTTCATTCCCTTCCAGGAAGCCAAGCTCGACGTCTACCGTCGCCTCACCAACCTCACCGATCCGGCCGACGTCGAGTCGCTTCGTCTGGAGTTGCGGGACCGCTTTGGCCCCCTTCCTCCCCAGGCGGACGCCTTTCTTTCCTCGGCGCTCCTGCGGATCATGGGAGGGCAATTGGGGATAGAAGGAATTCTGGTGCGCGGCAACGAAGCCAGAGTCACCTTCCGCGAGGATGCCGTTCCCCGGCTGAAGGGGCTCACGGCGGCATTCCACGAAGTGCAGTTCCAGGCGGAAATTCGCCGCGCCCATCCGTTATCTCTCAAGCTGACGCGGTTGGGAGGCGCTGGCATCCTCGAGGGGTTGGTGCGGGCGCTTCGCAGTCTCATACCGTAAGCAACGCTGGAGCTTTAGCAGCGCCTAGCGTGTTACATTTATCGGTTGTCTTTGAGCCGATATTCCAGTTCCCGGTATTTCTCTTTCCCTGGTCCCCATCACGTGATTTCAATGAATCGTCCTCTTTTCGCCTTCGCAGCCTCCTTCGCTATTCTCGCTGGATGCGATGGTTTCAAGGAAGCGATGACAGCGCACGTCGATGTTGTCGCGCGCACACCCTCGCAGGAGCTATCGGTTGATCGTCTGGCCGAGCTGCTCGGCACATCCAAGATCCCGGTGTCGGAAGACAATGCCAGGGCGCTCGCCGATGTGTGGGTGAACTATCAATTGCTGGCCCACGCGTCCGCCCAGGGCGATTCTCTCAAGGATACCAAGCTCATTGACGACGCCCTCTGGCCTGTTCTCGCGCAGCAGAAGGCGTCCAAATGGCACGACATGCTGGTGAAGACATGGAATGTCGATACCACCGCGTCCGAAGCCCGCTTCAATCAGGGGGACGCGCTGGCCGCATCGCACATCCTCTTCCTCCTTCCCGAACAGGGTCTGACAGCGGCGTCCAGAGATTCAGTTCGCCGTCAAGCGGAGTCGGTGCGCAAGCGTGTTACGGCTGCGAACTTTGCCCAGTTGGCGAAGGAATTCAGCATGGATCCAGGCTCAAAGGAAAAAGGCGGAATGCTGCCTGTGTTCACGAGCGGTACAATGGTGAAGGAGTTCGAGGAGTCCGTACGCTCTATCAAGCCGGGCGAGATTGCGCCAGGTCTCGTTCAAACGCAGTTCGGCTACCACATCATTCGCCGAGCCCAGTTCAGTGAAGTAAAGGATGAGTTCGCCAATCAGAATGCGGGCGTCGTAATGCAGAAGGCCGAGAGTACCTATCTTGCCAAACTGGAGAGTGGCGGCGAGATCAAGTTCAAGGACAACGCAATCGCGAAAATCAAGGAAGTGATTGCCAAGCCGGCTGACCATAGCGACGACAAGACGGTCATAGCCACGTCCAAGGCAGGGAACTTCACAGCCGAGCGGCTGGCTCAGTGGATAAGCGCCTATCCGCCACAGCAGCAGGGAATGCTGCGCGCGCAGATCGGTCAGGCAGCGGACAGTCTGGTGATGCAGTTTACGACGCACAGCTTCATTCGCGGTGAGCTTGTGCTGCATCAGGCTGACAGCGCGAAAGTGACGCTGAGTCCCGCCGAGCTGGCCGACGTTCGGAACAACTTTGCGAGTCTCGTCACGCGCGTGTGGACCGAGCTGGGTATCGCGCCGAAAACACTCGCTGACAGCGCCAAGACGACGTCCGATCGAGAGCGCATCGCGTCGGCACACATAGAGGGATATCTGGAGAAGCTTGTGCACGACCAGGCGCAGTTTGTACCGATTCCGCAGCCGCTCCAGGAGGTCCTGCGCGAAAAGTACGATTACAAGGTGAACGCGGCGGGTATTGCGCGCGCTGTTGAGAAGGCGACAAAGATCCGTGCGGCTTCCGACTCCACGCAGGCGTCACAGCGCCCAGCGTCGCAGGTTCCGTTGCAGCCGGGCACGCCACCCGCCCAGCAGCCCCAGCCCCAGCAGGCGCCGCCGGTTCCTCCGTCCAAGCAGGTGCCATGATGGGACATCCGGCTGAACCAGGGGTAGCAGCTGCATGAAGAAATTGCTTACGGCGCTAGTGATGGCGGCGAGTTCGGCTGCGGCAGGCGCACAGGACACCACGGCTGTCGCCGGCTCGGTTCCCATCGATCGAATCGTAGCCGTGGTTGGCAAGGAACCATTGCTCTGGAGCCATGTGCTCGAGGCGATGAACCGGCGCGCGAACGGCCAGCCACTCCCCACCGATTCTGCGGAGTTCCGGTTGCAGGCTCAACAGATCCTGACGCAGCTCGTCAATGAGGAGCTTCTGGTTCAAAAGGCGGTCGAGGAGAAAGTCGAAGTGTCGGAGGCTGATATATCAGCCACTGTTGAAAAGCAGCTCAACCGTATTCAGGCCCAGTACAAGACCGACGAGGAATTTCGTGAGGACCTGAGTCGTTCCGGCTTCGGAACTCCCGAGGAATACCGGAAATGGTTTTCCGATCAGCAGCGTAGATCTGCGCTGCAGGAACGCTATATCGCCAAGCTGCGCCAGGAGCAGAAGCTGCCCGCGGCTCCGGTAACCGACGCGGACATAGCCAAGTATTTCGAGGAGAATCGGGCGCAGATGCCGCGCCGCCCTTCGACAGTCAGTTTCCGCCAGGTCATTATCACCGTTCAGCCATCACCCGCAGCGAGGCGCGCCGCGCTCGCCAAGGCCGATTCGCTAATCGCCGAGTTGAGGGCCGGTGGAGACTTCGAGAAAATAGCCAAGCGCGAGTCCATGGACCCCAACTCAAAGGACATCGGTGGGGATCTCGGCTGGCTGCGGCGTGGCAATCTTGTTCCGGAGTTCGAGCGTATGATGGTAGTCCTGCCACCCGGCCGGGTAAGCCCGCCTGTCGAAACGACGTACGGGATTCACATCATGCGCGTCGATCGCGTGCAGCTCGCGGAGTTCAAGGTGCGTCAGATTCTGCTGCGCCCCGCTATTGACTCCACCGACGTTGCCCGTGCCCGCGCACAGGCTGATTCCGTTGTGATGCGTTGGCGAGCTGGCGCATCCTTCGACACGCTGGTTGCCAGGTATCACGATCCGGGCGAAGACAAGAATATTCCGACGGCGTTTCCTCGTGCGCAGCTGCCGCCGCCCTATGTAACCGCGTTCGAAGGCAAGAATGTCAACGATATCACTGATCCTTTCCCAATCGATGACAAGGCACGCGATGTGCCGAAATTCGTCGTAGCCCAGTTGACCGCGGTAGGCGAGGAGCGCGAGCCAACGCTGGTGGACTGGAAGGAGCAGCTCAGGGAGCAGCTTGCGCAGGAGCGTGCGTATTTGCGTTTGCTTGCCAGACTACGCGAGCAGACGTACGTGTCCGTGCGGCTGTAGACCAGGTCTACCAATTCTCTGCGCATAGATCTCGCGCTCAAACGCCTGCTTCTCGTCGCGAGCAGAACGGAGGGGAAGGAGGCGTGTGATGTCGGATCGGTCTTTCTCAACGAAAAGACAGCAAAGGCATCGGCCGAAGTGGAGGTGGGCGACATCATTCGAGTTGAGTATGCCAAGCGGACGCTGGAAATCGAGTTGCTCGACGTGATTGGAAAGAATGTGAGCCGTGCCGCTGCCAGGCAGCTGTATCGCGTCATTAGGGATGAGCCGGTTGCGTGAGTCCGTCGTTTTGCCGCGACTAGCCGTCACGCTTGGCGACCCTCGCGGAATCGGACCCGAGGTTGTCGCCAAGGCGCTTGCGGATTCGCGGGTGCGCGAAGTCTGCGAGCTTCACGTCGTGGGGCCTGCCGGTTTATCCAGCGTTAACGAATCGATTGGCGAATGGAGGCCAGGCTCCGGACTTCGACAAGCCGGACTTTTGAGTGGCCTGGCTATCGAGCGCGCAGTCGACCTGGTTCGCGCGGATAAAGTGCACGGAATCGTTACCGCTCCCATCGACAAGCTCGCGCTTCAGCAGGGCGGTTACGATTACCCTGGACATACCGAAATGCTTGGTGCGCTCACCGGAGCCCGTGTCGCAATGATGCTCGCGTCGACGAGATCAGACGGTCCTGCATTGCGCGTCGTACTGGCGACGACGCATCTCCCACTCAGAGACGTGCCGCGAGCGGTTACGCGCGACGCAATCATTCAGGCCGCTACCATAACCCGTCGGGGACTTGATGATTGGTACGGCATTGAAGACCCGAAGATCGCGCTTTGCGCACTGAATCCTCACGCCGGTGATGGAGGCCGCTTCGGACATGAGGATGACGAAGTGTTGGCGCCCGCCGCACGTGAGTGCGGGATCGCTGGACCGTTGCCTGCAGACACTGTTTTTGTGCGAGCCCTGAGTGGGGAGTTCGACGCCGTTATTGCGCCATATCACGACATCGGAATGACCGCCATAAAGGTCGCGTCATTCGGAAGCGCCGTGAACGTGACGCTCGGACTGCCGTTTCCGCGTACGTCGCCGGATCATGGCACCGCACTCGATATCGCGGGTCGAGGCATCGCCAATCCTGCAAGCATGATAGCCGCTATTCTGGAGTGCGCTCGCATAGCGACACGCCTGTCTCGTCTCGCGCCCATACATGAATAAAATACTGAAGCCTGGTGTCGCGCTCAGTACACTTGTGTCCATTCTGTTCGTGACTGCCTCCGCTCAGGTCGCAGCCCCTCCAGCGCGTTCCGAGGCAGCGCTACAAGCCAGCATCACTTCCGCGGCTGACACGCCAGCCATTCGTGCCATAATGGACGAGGGAATCAAGCAGTCCCGCGTTCCTGCCGATCTGCAGTACCTTACCGACGTCATTGGCCCGCGGCTCACGGGAAGCGTCGCAATGCGTCGCGCAAACGACTGGACCGCGCGCAAGTTTCGTGAGTACGGGATGGACAGTACGTGGCTCGAGCCGTGGAAGTTCGGTCAGAGCTGGGAGCGTGGACCGTTGACGCTGACGCTCCTGGCCCCCCACAAGCGCCAGCTATACGCCGAATCCTGGGCGTGGTCGCCCGGAACGAAAGGCCCGCTTGCCGGAAATGTCGTGTACGTCGATGCGAAAACAATCGCGGAGCTCAAGCAGCGCTTCGGGGGCAAGCTGAAGGGAAGATGGGTGCTCGTTGCCGCGCCAGTTCCGGTCTGGAACCCGGATGGACCTCCAATGACTCAACGCGACTCAGTCGCGCGCGACTCTGTGCGAAGGGTGCTATTCGCGCCCGCGGCCAACGCCGACGAGCAGCGATATCGCCTTGAGCGGCGCGATCTTCTGGCCGCTGAAGGCATCGCTGGCATCATTCTCAGCGGATCAAAGGAGTTCGCGCTCATGACCATGAGCGGCTCGCCGTCTTCAATCTCGCCCGTACCGCAAATCGTTGTCTCGCAGGAAACCTATTCCCAGTTCCACCGGCTGCTGGCGCTCGGCGAGATCGTACGCATCGAGGCGAGAATCACGAATACGATGGGCAGGGATTCACTGCTTCAGTGGAACACCGTTGCAGAGATTCGTGGCAGCGAAAAGCCCGATGAGGTAGTGCTACTTGGCGCACATCTCGATTCGTGGGACCTGGGGACCGGGACCACTGACAACGCGACCGGCTCCATTGCGGTGCTGGAGGCAGCGCGCATCCTGAAGGCGGCCGGGGTGAAACCGAAAAGAACTATCCGCTTCGTCCTGTTCAGCGGCGAGGAACAGGGACTGTACGGGTCGGCGAAGTACGCGGAAGCGCACGAGAAGGAGCTGAACAGATTTCAGGCCGTCGCCGTTCTCGACAACGGCACCGGGCGCATCAAGGGAATGGCGCTTCAGGGACGCGATGAGCTTGGCGAGCTATGGAAATCGCTCTTCGCGGCCGTGGAGGAGCTTGGTCCTTTCGCTGTACGCTCGGGGAACAAGGGTGGCACCGATCACCTTCCATTCCTGCGGTACGGCGTACCAGCCTTCAACTACGACCAGGAGTCGCGCGGCTACGGACACACGCATCATTCTCAGGCCGACACCTACGATCACGCCGTCCTCGAGGACGTGAAGCAGGCCGCAACCGTAATGGCTGCGACTGCGTACCAACTCGCCAATCTTCCGGAATTATTGCCGAGGAACGCGAAGAAGACCGCGAATCGGGAATCGGGAATCGGGAATCGGGAATCGAAAGAGATGATAGGGGCTGGTGGAAGCGGGCCTGACTTCAAAGAGAAATAGGTTCTACGGCTTCGATCTCGCGAAATATTCTCGATTCCCGAGTCCCCATTCCCGTTTCCCTTTTCCCGATTCCCGTTTCCCGATTCCCCAGTCCCGAGTCCCGATTTCGCTATTCGCGGGCCGGCTTTCCTTCGCCCGGCTTCTCGCCGCTTTCTCCAGTCGACAGGAGCTTCACGGCGAGTGTCGAGGCTCTGTGTCCATCCACTGCGCGCACCGTGAAGATGGCGCCACCAGCGGTGATTCTGTCGCCTACTTTCGGAGCGCGTCCGAGGTTTCCGAATACGAACCCGCCGATCGTGGTGCAGTCGGTGTCTGGTACCGAGAGGCCGTAACGCTCGTTCAGCTCCGTGATGTTGGTGTCGCCGGGAGCGAGAAATTCTCCGGCGCGAGGTGCACCTAGAGGCTCCAGAGGGTCGTCGTACTCGTCCAGGATCTCGCCGACTATTTCCTCCAGCAGATCTTCCATGGTGACAAGGCCTGCGGTGCCACCATACTCGTCAAGAACAATCGCCAGATGCTCCTTAAGGCGCTTGAAATCGGCCAGCACATCTTCCACCTCACGTGTGCCCGGGATAAAGTGCACGTCTCGCATGACGGTCTTGAGCGAAAAGCCATCCGACGCTCTTCTTAAATGCGGCAGAAGATCCTTTGCCAGCATCACGCCAACAATGTTGTCGATCGAGCCATCGTAAATTGGGTAGCGCGACATCCCCGACTCTTCGATCTCTGCGAGAGCTTCATCCAGCGTGGCTTCATGCGGCAGTGCGACGATCTCGGTCCGAGGCGTCATGACCCCTCGGGCATTCTTTTCGGAGAACTCGAAAACGCCCTCCAACAGGTCTGCATCCTTGCGGCCAAGGGTGCCGCCTTCCTGGCTGCGCTCAACGAGCAGGCGCAACTCGTCGGACGAATGGACGCTCTCCTCCTCTGCGGGCACCTGCTCGCGCACGCGTCGCGTTACCAATCTCACGGACTTTCCCAGCAGCCATGTGAAGGGCAGGGTGAGCCATGCGAATGCTGACAACGGGGGGCCGAGAATACGCGCGATGCGCTCAGGTTGGCCGAGCGCCACCACCTTCGGTACCAGCTCGCCGAACAGGATGTGCAGGTACGCTACTACCACCAGGGCGAGGATGGCTCCCACCAGGCGTCCCACCGAGCCAACAGCGAACGAAACCGTCGCGAAGAACCAGGCCGAAAGCAGCCAGCCGAGGCCGAGGCTGGAGAGCGTGATACCAACCTGGCTCGCGGACAGGAGCCGTGGGAGCGAGCTGATTGCCTTCAGGGCGCGGGCGGCCAACCTGTCTCCATTGCGTGCCATCGCTTCGAGGCGTGCCCGCCGGGCGCGCACGAGCGCAAACTCCGCGCACACGAAAAACGCGTTGAACAAAACCAGCAGCGCGATGGCCAGGAGCCGCAAACTCACGGCGGAAACTTACCCCACTGGCGGCGCTGGTCGCCAGATAGACATGGCATTGGCGTCAATGGACGCAACCAGGTGATGCACGCGACAGGTCACTCGCATGCGGGACATTCGCATCATCACCCTTTGCCTGGTTCACAGGACGGCGTGCGACGTTTGCGAATCGCGCTGGCACTGACGTCCGTCTTTCTGGTCGTGGAGGTTGTGGGCGGCATCATGTCGAACTCGCTTGCGCTGCTCGCGGACGCGGGTCACATGCTTACGGACGTGGCGGCGCTTGGACTCTCGCTCTTTGTCGCATGGTTCGGCAAACGCCCGGAGACCCCCAAAAGGACGTACGGTTACCTCCGCCTGGAGATTCTGGCGGCCTTCATCAACGGCGCCACGTTACTGCTCCTTTCGGCGTGGATCATCTGGGAAGCGTTTTCTCGTCTACGTGACCCGGAGCCAATCGTGAACGGAATAATGCTCATCGTCGCTTCCGGCGGGCTGCTGATCAACGTGGCGTCGGCGTTGATTCTGCGCCCTTCACGCGGCACCAGTCTGAATGTGCGCGGGGCATACTTGCACGTCCTGGGCGACCTGCTGGGTTCGGTGGGCACGTTGGCCGCCGCCCTGCTTGTTCGGTATACGGGATGGTTCGCCGCTGACCCGATAGCATCGATCTTCGTAACCGTGGTGGTCATGCGTAGCGCGTGGGCACTGGTGCGAGAATCCGTAGACATCCTCCTGGAGTCCACGCCGGCCCACATTTCCGCGGGCGCGGTACGCGCGCAAATCGAAGCCATTCCCGGCATCGAGTCGGTACACGATCTCCACGTTTGGACAGTCACGTCCGGCGTTGTCGCAATGAGCGCCCACGCCATCGTTCGCGAGCCGGATCGCCACCAACATGTTCTGGAGCATGTGCACGACGCCATGCAGCTCTTCGGCATCCATCACGTCACGATTCAGCTCGAGCGCAAGGAGATGTACGAAAGGGAGATGCATCTGCATTTGTGATAGGCGGACGGGACTACGGAGAGGATTGCGGATTGCGGATTGCGGATTGCGGATTAACTGACAAATACGACCCTGCGGCTACGCAGTCAGACTTGTGTTGAGGTTCCTCGCAGTCCGCAGTTTGCAGTTGGTCCGC
>JACMME010000073.1 GCA_014379205.1 Gemmatimonadaceae bacterium | reverse complement strand
TTGTGCATGTAGCGCTCCTGGCGCTAAAAATACCGTTAGAACAGGCCATATCCGGATTTTCATAGCTTATTTTCCCTAAAGTTTAAGAATTCTTGGAGACAGACACGCCCAGGAGAGGTAGACTTACCGCGAATACACCATTTCGATCTCATGAATCCGGCTCAGGTTCATGCCGACGATTCCCTCGGCCTCTGTACGCAGAAACATGTTCGCGAATTTCGCGCCCCAGACTATCTCGTCCGCCTTGTACGAAGACCTTGAGTGCACTGTCTGCGAGGCGGTCTCATCGGTTCCAATCAGAAGAATCAGGATCTCTGCGTCCGCATCGACGAGATCCTTTTGCGTCAAACCCCACATGGGACTACTAGAGTCGATCGGATGGACAACGGTCCAGCTCAGAGCAAAGAACACGACACGATTCCGCTCGAGGCCCAGATCGTAGAACTTTCGCACCGTCGATCCGCCTACTTGCTCGATCTTGGTGAGAATTACCTGGATCTGCACTTCGATCAGCTGGTTACTCCTCGTATTGGCGATGCGGAACTCCAGCGCGTTCTTGTCGCGGTATGGAGCGACTATGGCGTTACGGCTGTAAACAACTTTTGCCGATGGCCGCGAGAACCGGGCGAAGATGACGCCCGTCGCCAGCGCGATCCCGAGGATGTTGAGCAGCGCCTCGATCGTGACAAGGGTGTTCGCTGCTACACCAACTGGATATATGTTTCCGTAACCGATCGTCGCGAAGCTATCGACGCTGAAAAAGAACGCTCGATAGAATGGTTGTCCCGCGAAGCTTCCAGTGCTGGATTGAAGCGCGTCAGGCCCGAGGAGCAAAAACGCGAACGCAAAAAGGGTATTGACGACTACGTAAGAACCGGTGATGAAGCCAATGAATTTCGGCCACGAAATCGTCAGTAACCAGTGATACAGGCTTAGAGAGGAGAACGGGTCGAGCCCCTCGCGAAGGACATTGAAGCTCCCATCGGGATTGAGCAGCCGCTGACGTGTGCCTCTGGCAACCTCGGCGCCGAAACCAAGGTCCTTGAAATCTTCCTGGCCACCGGGTGGAACAGACGCAGGCTGTTCCGTAGAAGTCGACGATGTCATGGCGATGGGTTGTAGGAAACGCGGCTGCGCACGGCGAAAGTGTGCACAATGCAGATCTCCAGCTGCGTCTCGTTCGGAAAAATGGCCTTGAACATAGGCTAAAGCTACATTCGTCCGATGGAATCATCAGACGCCTCGGTTGGCCGCGCTACACTGCTGATCATCCTCTCGGCGCTCAGCTTTGGCTCGATCTCCGTTCTCACAGTCCTTGTCATCACCGCAGGCGTTCCTCTTCTGACCGCAATGGCGTGGCGATATGCGCTGGGTGTAATTCTCCTTGGTGCCGTCGCTCGTCCAAGGCAGCTTCGCGCGATTCCAAGACAGCGTGTCATCCAGCTTCTCGTGATTGGTGGATGCGGTCAGGCGCTCATCACATATCTGAGTCTTCACGCCTTGGAATACATACCAGTCGGCCCGCTCGCATTTCTGTTCTATACATATCCGGCCTGGGTGGCACTGCTGGCTGCGATCTTTAGAACTGAAAAGCTCACACCTATGCGAGCAATTGCGCTGACGCTGGCACTGGCAGGTGTTACGATCATAGTCGGGGCGCCAACCGAAAAACTCAACCCGATCGGAGTAATGCTGGCTCTCGTGTCAGCCCTGCTCTACTCGGCTTATCTGCCGGCGCTCGAGCACGTACAGGAGGGTGTCCCTGCTGTTGCTGCAACATTTCTGTTGGTAGCAGGAGCGGCGATTGCCTTCGTCATTGCCGCGCTTTTCACGGGTGAGCTCTTTCTTCCCACCGGCGTCGCGGTATGGTCGGGAATTCTTGCGCTCGCACTCGTCTCGACGGTGATCGCATTCTTGACGCTCATCAAAGGTCTCGCCGTTCTGGGACCGGTGCGAACCTCCATTGTCGCGACGGTCGAGCCGTTTTTCACAGCGACGCTTGGAGTACTTGTTCTCGGGAATCAGCTGAGCACGGGGACTCTAACGGGCGGCATTCTCATCGCCGCGGCGGTACTTCTCATTCATTGGAACTCGACTCAGCTCTCCCCTACGGTGTAGCCGCAACCCGTCGACGCCGCTCGATTTCGATGACGAGATTCTGGAGGTCGCTAGGGCTCACCCCGGGAATGCGCGAAGCTTGCGCCAGGGAGCTAGGTCTGAGATTCGAGAGCTTCTGCCTGGCCTCGGAGGACAGGGATCGCATTTCCCCGTACTCGATACCCGCGTCGAGAGAAAAGTCGCCCATGCGCCGCATCCGCTCAGCCTGCGCTCTCTCACGCTCGAAATAGCCCGCGTACTTGATTTCGAGATCTGCCGTGACGAGCGCCTCGTCGTCGATCTCCGCCCCCACCCCGGCGGCCTCGAGAAGCTTCCGAAGCGAGACATCCTGTCGTCTCGCGACCTCAACGATCCTCACAGAGTGTGGGAGTTGGGCACTTCGGGCACCCGACAGAATTGACTCAGCTTCTTCAGGACGGATGCTCGTCGTCTCCGCAAGCCTCAGCGCGGTGTCTTCATGATGCAATCGTGTTTTGATTGTTTCTTGCTCACGCTTGGAGTAAATGCCGAGCCCAAGGCCGATTGGGCCGAGGCGTCTGAGGGCATTGTCCTGTCGTACCGTGAGCCTGAACTCTGACCGGGAAGTGAACAGCCGATAGGGCTCGTCGACGCCGCGCGTCACCAGGTCATCGATCAACACTCCGATGTAGGATGTTTCTCTACCGAGGACGAGCGGCCGCTTATGCTGTGTCGCGAG
>JACMME010000008.1 GCA_014379205.1 Gemmatimonadaceae bacterium | reverse complement strand
GGTGTCGATTGACGAAATTGAAACCAACGAGCGGAGCGCGATCAAAGGGTCGCTGGTCGCGCTTGGCGTACTCATGCTGATCGTCATCGGCGGACTTGCCCTCACGATTTACGTCGCTCGATTGCTGTGGGGGCTCTCGACCCAATAGCTTACAGTCACGGCGCCGTGGCCAAGTGGTAAGGCGGCAGACTGCAAATCTGCTACTCGTCAGTTCGATTCTGACCGGCGCCTCTCAGTATCTAACGACGCAGCAACGGGTTGAGTACATAGCGCCCGTACGCCGTTTCAAGCTGTCGGGTGTGTTGGGTACACCAGCGGGTACATTCGGCTCATCTCTGCTCCGAACGGTTGCTGGGCGCTAGGTACCTCGCGGGCACGTCGCAACCTTTTTGCGGAGGCGGCGCTGAGGCATCCGTCTAATCGATACAGGATTGGACATCGATACAAAACCGCCCTACGGTGAGAAGAAACAGGGGTTTCCCCCGAACGTACTGACCCCGATACATCAGTACAGCAAACCCCTTCACACCTTTCCTTAGGAGCACTCGTGCACCTCAATAACGGGCGACGGCTTGTCGCTGTATCGATACTGCTGGCAGCGGTAGGCTGCAACGCTGACGCGCCGCCGAGTGGTCCGCAGCAGCCCCGGATGACCGTCACGAGTGCACTGAAGGGTGCGCCCAGTTTGATACTGGCGGCACAGAACGGGACGTTAGGGCGGGGAGAGCAAGATCGTTTGGTCGCTCTAGAGGCACGTCTACCGGGCTTCGGCGGTTTTTACATTGCGAACGGCGAAGTTCGCGTTCACATGAAGGGATCAGGTCATTCGACCGCCCACATCCAACGCACCCTTCATTCTGTTTTTTCGCAACACGAAAACCCGCGCGTGCGAGAGGTTCTCGTGAGAATGAACTCCGCGACCGTTCTTAGAGCTGCGTACACCCTCGCGGAATTAGTCGCGATCGAGAATCGAATTGCGGCCAGCCCGATCCATCTCCCAGGCTGGACCGGAGCTGGGATAAATATTACGCGTAACCGGATCGTGGTGATGTTTAAGGACGACGCCGCACTATCCCACGGACTCTCACTGATGGAATCCATTGGAGTTCCCGTTGCCGCGCTCCACCCCGTTGTGATGCCGCAAATGGAGCTTGCAGGGACGTGGTCGGATGCGTACATGCCGACGCGGGGCGGAATTAAGATAAAAATCCTCAACAACGGACGTTGGCCCGGATACTGGGCGACCGATTATTTCACCGGCAAACAGTTTTGGAAAGACGGATTTTACTTTGATTGTAGCCTCGGCTTTAACGTAAAAAATCCGGCCGGGACCACTTTTCTGCTGACCGCAGGCCACTGTCCGAACCAGTTTGCTGGCGTTAACGGCGCTGTCGGCGATTCTATCTTTCAGCCGCATCGCGTACTCCCCACGATCCCGCCAATTGGCGGAGAGGTTGCAACGTTTATCAATAATCCCCCATATGACGAAGCCCCAAGTTGCCCGATAGAAAATCCGAACACGGGAAAGCGTTACGACTTCTGCACGGATGCCGACGTTGCTTTGGGCCAGTACCTACCGGGGATGACGGGCGAGCGGAAGATTGGTGTGTCCACAACAGGCGGTGTAAACGGGAACACTGGAACCAACCAGATTAACAATTGGTACGTCATTAATGCTGTTCTCACCCCAGAGTATGTCGACTCGACAATGCTGCACCACGCGGCTAAGTCTGGATTTTCGAGTGGTACAACGAGCGGCGAGATTTTGACTTCGAGCGGGCCAATCCCTTCGACAATTTGTATGAACCCCATGCAGAACCCATGTGTCAGGAAGACGATAATGCTTCTGCGCCAGGCAACGGGAAAGTTCATCATGAGAGGGGGCGACAGTGGCGCGCCAGTCTTCACGGGGAATCCGGGTAACGGAGCGCCATATGCTGCCATCGGAATTGCCACCGCAGGCACACCAGTCACTGGAATACCCTGTACGTTATGCCAGACGGCGTTTTCTCGTTGGGACATGATCGAACAGCGGCTCGGTTACGGGGCGGGGACGCTGAGGCCCCAAACGACTCCTTGACTTACGGTATGCATTATTGGGCCTTGCGCATACACAATGGCGAACGCTGCAAGGCCTTACGCGCGACCTGGAGAGCAATATGAACTTGTTGATCACCTACACACTGCGAATAGTCGTTGCAGCCAGCATGCTCAGCTGCGCGACATATCCGCCGCAAGCAACGCTGCTCACAATTACGACGCGAGAAGAATCAGTCGTTTTTCAAAGAAGCTCGGAGGTCACATCCTTCGAGGTTACTGCCGTTCTTCGAAACGACGATGCTCGAACGCTCTACGTTGATAGCTGCTTCGGCGAGACCCAACGGGAAATCGACGGCGTCTGGACGACCGTCTACCTTCCTTTTTGTCTGGGAGCAACTGACATGACCATTAAACCGGGGGATTCAGTCGTTCTTCCAATCACCGTCCGGGCATTCACCACCACGCCCCCAACCCAACCCACCCTCGATCCACGAATGGGTGCTGGCCGCTATCGCCTGCTTTTTGGCGTCGACTTGAAGGATCCGAAACAAGGTCCGACCGATCTCAACGAGCGTATAGCCGTTCCCTCGTCAACTTTTATGGTAATCGACTGAGCTACTCCGGCCTGCGCGTTAGGCCGTACTAGCTGGAGCTGCGGTGTCCCGTTTCGCGCCTTTGATGCTACCGGTTGGAAGGAGGGTTTGGGTACAAAGCGGGTACATTTGACCGATGTGGTGTGAGATTAAATAGCACGGTCCCTAAGTTCGCGTGAGAGCAACCTCTTAAATCAGCGAGAAGAACGACGATTCACTACAGAACGCAAAAGAGTAGTGAGAACTGCAAATCTGCTACTCGTCAGTTCGATTCTGACCGGCGCCTCTTCAGGAAATCTTCGCCCATGGCTCGAACACATGGGGCCACCTGACTCGATCCGGATGAAAAAGGTGGGCGAGGAGCACTACCGCTTCTGCGACCCGGGGTCCTGGACGGGCAAAGTACGCATTCGCGTCAACGGCGTAGATCGCCGCACCTGACAGCTCCGGCAGCTGCCGGGCGAGCTTCACGGATTCCTCGAGTCGATAACCGCACGGCGACACGATCACGACCTCGGGCGACTCTCTGACCACCTCAGTCCATTCGATGCGCACTGAGTCGCCGCCGATTCTGCCGAGTTCGTCGCGCCCTCCCGCCAGCGCAATCATCTCGGGCACCCAATGTCCCGCGCAGAAAAGGGGGTCGGTCCATTCGAGGAAAGTGATTTTCCGAGGAGCAGCTCCGCGCACCGCGGCGGCGACTGCCTCGATCCGCTTTCGATTTGCGCTGACGAGATCTGCTGCTTCTTTCTCGCGCCCGATCGCCTGTCCGACTGCAACGATGTTCTCATCAATCTCGACGAGACTTCGCGGAGTGAGAAACAGGATGTCGGGCTGGACGTTGAACTTTCTGACCGCACGCGTGAGCTCATCACCGGAGGGCGCACAGACGCGACAGAGGTTCTGCGTGAGAATCACATCCGGACGCAGCTTCTCCAACAACACCTCGTCGATCGCGTAGAGTGAATCGCCGGTGCCAAGGCGCTCAGCGACGGCTTCATCGATTCCCGCTGCGGACGACCCGTCCAGGTCGATCGTCGGTCTGCTGACAACCGGTAATTTCTGCACTGACGCTGGGAAATCGCATTCATGTGAGCGCCCGACCAAGGCATCGCCGGCGCCGAGGGCGTGGACTATTTCCGTTCCAGCGGGAAGGAAGGAAACGATACGCGGCAATGTCCCGGAGTTTGACACTCCTCAACTTAATCGGCTCAGCGGGCGAGCCTGGCCCTCGC
>JACMME010000072.1 GCA_014379205.1 Gemmatimonadaceae bacterium | reverse complement strand
GCTCCGGGGTTTCGATGTCCACGACCTGTTCCAGCGACCGCAATACACGCGTCGCTGTAGCGTCCGTCCTTGGCATCAGCGCTGGTAGGCGTCCACTGAGATCCTGAGCTGTTCCGCAAGCTCGGCGTCACCACTGAGAATTGACTGCCAGGACATCTCGCGCCCCTTGCGGCGGCCTTTCGGCACGATGCGAACACCCTCAGGAGACATGGTGACCGTGTACAGCGCGCCAGCAATTTCAATTTCGCGCTTGATTTCCTTTTCCAGTCTGGTTGTCATGGAGATCCGATCTGAATCCGATTCAAGAGTCCTGATTTCCAGCAGAGCTCTAGCGAATTCATGTTCACGAAAGCGCTATCCTGCCGTCCACCACCAGCTCGGTCAGTACGCCGTCGATCTCGAGCGTCGCCTTGACAATCAACGTTTCGTTTCCCGTCAGCGCTCCTGACTCCAACGCGCCAGCTACGGCTCTCTCGATTTCCCGCTGCGCAGTGATCCCGAACTTCTTGAGAAACTTTCGCAGCTCGAGATTGAATGTCTCTTCGTCCATGGTCTCTCCGAGTGAAGCGCCTGGCAGGTGCGGTTTCAAAGAACGTGCGTTGGTTGACATATCGCAAGCGAAGCATAGCCTTGTTTCGTGGTGGCTGAATGGCGGAGGGGGCGATGACTCCCTGACTCGACAACGAGAATCCTAACTCACACAGTTTTCATTACCGGCGGCACCGGTTACATCGGCTCACGTCTCATCGACGCGCTACTGGAGCGCGGTCATACCGTACGCGCCCTGGCTCGGCGTACTTCGTTTGAAAAACTTTCCACGGGCTGCGCGTATGCTATCGGTGACGCGCTGAACCGCTCGACTTACGCGAACCAGATAGTTCCAGCGGATACCTTCGTTCATCTGGTAGGCACGCCGAACCCGAGCCCATGGCATGCAGAGAAGTTCCGCGACGTTGATCTCGCGTCTGCTCGTGAGGCCATTGCTGCCGCGCGTGAGTCAGGCATCAACCACTTCATTTACGTGAGCGTTGCGCACCCCGCGCCACTGATGGGCGCCTACATCGCCGCGCGCATGGAAGCTGAGTTACTCCTGCGCGAGAGCGGCATGAAAGCCACGATACTCCAGCCGTGGTATGTGCTCGGACCTGGCCACCGCTGGCCTTTGCTGCTCTTGCCCTTTTACTGGATTGGAGCGCTCCTCCCCCCGACACGCGCCGCCGCGGGCCGTTTGGGTCTCGTGACAATCGGACAGATGATAAGGGCGCTCGTCGACGCCGTTCAGCATCCACCGGCCAAAGTACGCACTCTCACCGTCCCGGACATCCGCCGATTCGGCTGAGGACCTGACGTCCGTGAGCGATTCACATCGGTAGCAATCCACGCCGGGCTGAGTGCAAGTATCTTTCCCCGTATGACATCCTTACAAAGAACCGGCTTGGCCGATGCCAACCCCGCCAGCTTCGCCGACCTCGGCATCGATTCACGCATCGTCTCAACGCTCACCGCGCTCGGCTACGAGGAACCAACGCCCATTCAGCGGGAAACCATCCCGCTCTTGCTCGGTGGCCGTGACTTGATCGGCCAGGCTGCAACCGGAACGGGCAAGACCGCCGCCTTCGCGATTCCCCTGCTTCAACGAATCGAGTTGGCTCCCGGCAAGCGCCCTGGTACGCAGGCGCTCATTTTGGTTCCTACCCGGGAGCTCGCCATGCAGGTCGCGCAGGCTGTGCATCGATACGGGAAGGAAATGGGTGTCAGCGTACTGCCGATTTACGGGGGACAATCCATCGAGCAGCAGCTGCGTGTGCTCAAGCGAGGTGT
>JACMME010000071.1 GCA_014379205.1 Gemmatimonadaceae bacterium | reverse complement strand
GTACTGCGTATGTTTGATGCGGACTCAATAGCTCAGCATTACCCCAAACCTCCAAGTGCGTAGTACGCAGTACGCAGTGGCGCAGTTCAGTCCGCAATCCGCAATCCGCAATCCTTCTAATGCCCCACACCATCCGCGTTGCCCACAGCCCCGATTCCGATGACGCATTCATGTTTTACGCGCTATCGAAGGGATTAATAGATACCGGTGACATCAGCTACGTTCACGAGCTTCAGGACATCGAGACTCTGAACCAGCGCGCTTTGCGCGGTGAGCTCGAGGTGACGGCAGTCTCTATCCACGCATACTCCTACCTCACCGATCGGTACGCGCTACTCCCGCATGGAGCGTCGATGGGAGATCGCTATGGCCCGCGGCTGGTTGCGCGGATGCCGATTACCCAGGAAGAGCTCCGCGGACGGCGAATCGCCATACCCGGACCGCTAACCACGGCTGCGCTGGTAATGCGCATGTATCAGCCGGACTTCGTGGCGATCACCATTCCATTCGATCAGATCGAGGATGCCGTAGAGCGCGGCGACGTTGATGCCGGGCTGCTTATACATGAAGGTCAGCTGACCTACAAGGACCGTGGGCTTCAGTTGATCGTCGACATGGGAGTGTGGTGGTATGACCAGACAGCGCTGCCACTTCCTTTGGGTGGGAACGTCATTCGCAAGGACTTGGGAGACTCACTTATAAGAACAATATCGCAACACTTACGAGCCAGTATAGCGCATGGACTAGCTAATCGGCCGCAGGCACTGGATCACGCAATGAGCTTCGCGCGCGGCCTCGATAGAGCGAAAGCAGATGAGTTCGTCGGCATGTACGTGAACGATTGGACTCTGGATTACGGCGAGACGGGTCGCCGCGCAGTCCGAACGCTGCTCAAAAGAGGCGTGGAAGCAGGGATAATCGAGAAGCAGGTGGACGTGGAATTCGTGGACGACTGAGGCCTCTGAACCCGTTACGGCAGCACCGATTGCTCGTCGTCTAGGTGGCTGCGGGAGCCCCTGCATGTACGCGTAATTTTACGCCTGCTACCGCGCGCCACCGGGTACTCTTCGCCCGGCTTTACCCGCGCATTCCGTTGAGTCCACTGAGCACTACCCTGCGCCCCTCCACCGCAACCGCTTCGCCCTCGACCTCGGACGAAGCCGAAGAGCTGAGCGCGCTGCGGCGCGCGTGCGCAGACAGCGACCAGCTTGCTGAAATCGGGCGGGAGCTGGCCGGCGCGGGAATGGGTATGGCCAGAGGACTCACGCTGCTCGTGGACCGAACCGCCAACCTGCTGGACTCGCAAGGCGCAGCCGTCGCACTACTCGATGGGGATACGTTCCGTGTTTCCGCGGCAGCAGGGAGTCTATCCCCGATGCGCGGGCTGAAGCTGTCAGGGGTCGTGGATTCACTGCGGTCGAGGGCGGTCGCGGAGCGGCGTGTACTCATTTCGAACGACCTCGCTACCGCTCCCGACGCCGACCGGGCTTTGGTCATTGCTTACGGGCTTCACGACGCGGTCGTTGCTCCCATGATGGTAAACGGGGAGGTCCTGGGGGCACTTATCGCCGTGAATTGCGGTCGTGGCAAATACAGCCACTCCGATGCTGCGCGGCTCCAACGTCTCGCGGAACACGGCGCCCTCGCAGTTCACAACGCCCGCCTCCTGGAAAGCGCGGAGCGAAACGCACGCGCAGCTCGGGCGCTGTCAGATATTGTCCAGCGCATCAACGGCTCGCTCGAGCTCGACGAGGTCTTCGCACTCGTCGTTCAACACGCCACCGAGCTCATGGATGGTGCTGGCGCCGTGCTCTTGATCCTTGACAGCGACCAGATAATCGCCGTCGCGGGGCATGGCGAGGCGGAGGAGCATGTCGGCTGTGTCGCGCCAGCAAGCTCCTCATTCGGCGGGGAATGTGCTCGCACAGGCAGGACACTGCGAAACGACGATACTGATAGCGCAACCAACCGCTGGGGCTGGTACGCGCCGGGAATGCAGACCGGGCGGCGAACAGCGATCGCCGCTCCTTTGCTGGGCGGAGATCGTTCCACCGGCGCGGTTGTTGTGTTCGGTAACGATGCCAGAACGTTCGATGCATCGGACGAGCTCTTGCTGCTCGCTCTGGCCAACCACGCGGCTGTCGCTATAGAAAACGCTGGACTCTTCCGGGCATCCGAGCGGGCACTTCAGCACGCCAACATGCTGGCGGTGTCTGCACGAAGCATAGCGCTCAGCGTTACGGCGAGCGCCGTGTATGCGGACGTCGCGCGCATCGCGCGCGAGCGCTTGGCCGCTGATGGTGTATCCGTATACCTCGGCGATTCAACCAGCGGAAGAATCGAGATTCCGCTCGCAGAGGGAATAGGGGCGGGCGGCTCCGTCCCAAGCTACGATTCCTTCTGGACGGGTGCGCTGGGCAACGCGATGAAGTCAGGGGAGCCCCTCTTCGGCCAGAACATACATGAGCTCTCCCATGAGGTCTCTTTTCAGGAGCTCGAGGCAAAGGGGATCGAATCAGTGGCGATAATGCCACTTCTGACGGATGGGGGGCGGCGCGGCATACTCGCACTGTACTTCACAACCCGCCAGCCATTCAACACCGACCATCGGCAGTTGCTCACGGATTTCAGCATGTGCGCCGCGCTCGGCGTGCGAAATGCTCTACTCTTCGGTGACGTTGAGCGACGCGCCGCCCGCATGGAGGCGGTTGCCACCGTCCAGCGCGCTATCTCCGCGGCGGTCTCGAATGACACCCTCTATGAAGAGATATACAAAGCGGTATCGTCAGTCGTCGATGCGGCGGGCCTGGCAGTCATCAGCTTCGACGAGAACACAGGCATGCTCGTCCCGGAATATGTCGTGAGTAACGGAATATCCGTCGCTACTACATGGCTTCCGCGACTTCCGTCGAACGATGGAACGCTCAGTCAGACTCTGCGCACCGGACAGCCTGTCATAGCGGGAGCCTGGGGGGCTTCCAACGCGCCGACGGAACACAGCTTGCCCGGAGACGACGCCGCTATCTCGCTCAACGTTCCCATAGTACACGGCGATCACTTGCTGGGTATTCTTCAGGCATGGTCCAATAGTCCGGACGCATACGACTGGGATGACGTTGAGCTGGTCGGACACATCGCCCGCCAGGCAGGGACAGCCATCGTAAACGCTCGGGCATTCGAATCGGAGCGAAGGGAACGGCGGCAGGCGGAAGCGGCCGCGACCATAGCCCGAATTGCCTTGCGTACAATGTCTCTCACGGAAGCAGCGGACGAAATGTTGGGCGTAATCAGTGAGGCCGTTAACTGCGATGGAAGCGCTCTCGTGGTTTGTGCAGGGAAGGATCAGCCCTTTCAGTACATCGCGGCAACCGGAAGCGCCGAGGGTCTTTCAGGCTCCGAAGCAACGATCCCGGATGCCGTGCTAGCTCTGGCGAAGCACGCCGACGCCGGCAGTCTCGTTGAAGAGTATCGCGCGAACGACGCCATCGATTGGATAGACGCACCCGGAAGCTTCCTGCCGCTCTTCTCCGAGAATCGGCTGATAGGAGCATTGGCCGTAAGCCCTGCACGGGGCCAGCGCTTGCCCGCCTACGAGTACGCGGCGCTCACGCGGCTCGCTACGCCGATCGCGCTCGCGCTGGCCACCATGCTGCTTCGCGCGGAAGAGGAGAGTCAGCAGTCCAAGCAGCGACTTCTCGCCTCCGCTCTCGAGACAATGGCGCAGCCGGTATTTGTCTGCTCGCCCGATGGCATTATTCGCTACGCGAACGGCGCTGCGACCCGCGAGTTCGGCTATTCACACGAACAGCTTTCCGGCATGCCAGCGCTGATGCTTCTCGAGTCCCAAAAAACCGATGTTGCTGCAATTCGGGGAGCCGTTACGGCGGGTGTTGCATGGTCGGGCGAACGTACATTGCGGCGAATGGACGGCGGCTTGTTTCCCGCGTGGGTAACCATGAGCACGATTCGCGATGCCTCGGGACAGCGCATCGGCCTTGTATGGAGCGCGCGGAATCTCGTCGATGAACGACGCATCGGCGAACAGCTGAGACAGGGTGAAAAGTTGGCGGCACTGGGCGAACTGGTTGCGGGGGTAGCCCACGAGGTCAACAATCCTCTTACAGGCATCTCGGCATTCGCGCAGCTGTTGCTGGAAGAAGACCTTGGGGAGGATAACAACGATGCTGTGCGCATGATCAAGCGCGAGGCCGACAGGGCTGGCGGGGTCGTCAAGGATCTGCTTTCCTTTGCCCGGAAGAGCGGCCCCCGAAATGTCGTCGCGAACGCCAACGATCTCATCGAACAAACGCTCCGCCTGCGATCCTATGCCCTTCGCTCGGCTGGTCTGATTGTGGAGTCATGTCTGAGTCCCGACCTTCCATCCATCCACGTCGATGACAGGCAGATTCAGCAAGTCCTGCTAAATCTCATGATTAACGCCGAGCATGCCATGGCTTCCGTTTCGAAGAAAATCCTTACTCTCCGAACATATGGCCTTGGGGGTTCGATCGTCATCGAGATCGGAGACACCGGGATGGGGATCAGCTATGAAATTCAGCGTCGAATCTTCGAGCCTTTCTTCACAACCAAGCCTGAAGGTGCTGGAACAGGCCTCGGCCTCAGTGTGAGTATCGGAATCATTCAGACGCATGGTGGCACACTCTCGGTGGACAGTACCCTTGGGGTCGGATCAACTTTTCGCATAACCCTTCCTATTTTGTCCCAGTTGCCAGTTCCCTCCGCACCGGGGCTTAGCGCATGAATGACACTCTGCCACAGCGCACAACGTCTCCTCTTGCGGCGCGCATAGCTCACACCGGAACTGGCGCACTGACCAAGCGTATTCTCGTCGTTGACGACGAAGAAACCATCCGCCTGGCCCTGTCCAAGTTTCTTCGGTCTAGAGGTTACGAAGTTCAGACAGCGGACTCCGGAGCGGCAGCGCTCGAGTTGCTCGAGCGGCATTCGTTCATGCTAATGCTGTGTGACGTGCGCATGCCTGGCATGACCGGACTTGAGGTTGTCGGGCGCGCGGCCAGGAAGGATCCTGATCTTGCCATCATGATGCTCTCGGCGGTCAACGACGCTCCCACGGCCACTGAAGCGCTGTCCAGCGGGGCGTGCGATTACCTGATGAAACCGGTAGAGCTCTCCGATCTTCACCAGGCCGTGGAGCGAGCGCTGCACAGACGAGATCTCACCATCGAGCAACGTCACGTTGAGCGAATGATTCGTGAAGAGGTCTCCTTGCAAACGGCGGAGATCGAGCAGGAGAAACAAGCGCTTCGTTCGCTGACGGTGAGCATTGCCGAGACGCTCATCAACGCCATGGAAGCCAAGGATGTGTATCTTCGCGGCCACTCCCAACGCGTTGCAGATCTTGCCTCATCCATAGCGGAGGAGCTCGGATTGGGGGAGGACACGGTCGAGGCAATCCGTCTGGCTGGCAGGCTGCACGATGTCGGACTGATAGGCATACGAGAAGAAGTGCTCAATAAGCCTGGCCAGCTGACACCGGATGAGTTCGCGCATGTGAAAACACACGTGCAAATCGGTATGGATATCCTCGCGCCGCTGAAGCATTTGGGTGTCGTGCTGGAGTACGTGCATGACCATCATGAGCGAATAGACGGCACTGGTTACCCACGCGGTCTCATGGGACTCTCAGCCATATCGATCGGCGGGCGGGTTCTGGCTGCTGCCGATGCCTACGATGCGCTGACATCCAAACGTGCTTATCGCTCGCCCCGTACGCCCGAAGACACCATCCAGTATCTCGAGAGTCAGGTGAACACACTTCTCGACGAAGATGTGTATGGCGCGCTGGTCTCCGTCGTGCGGAGACGAAAGAGCCTGGTGTTTCTCGAGGATTGACCTGGTGAGATGATCTACGTAGAGGCCCGGAATCGCGTTCGCGGTTTCGGGCCTTGTCAATTTGCCCGTTTTTCTTCCGTATCCCTTGACCCTTGCACTCATATACCTTATCCCTGTCGCTCGGCACACGACGTGCAGATCGCTCGGTTTCTGCTGATGGGCGATACCGCATACCTGCGAGACAATACGAAAGGAGGGTGTTATGCCGCGTGGCGATGGGCTGAACGACAAGATGCTCTTCTCCGAGCGCGACGACGAAGAAGAGGGTTACGGCGGGTTCGGAGGAGGCGGTGGTGGTGGCGGTGCTTCGTACGACGATGATGAGGACGAGGAAGAGAGCACCGGCTGGGCAACTACCGAGCGGGGAAATACGTACTTTGACGACCCCGACGACCTCAGCGAGGATGATGAGGAAGAGGAAGGCGGCGAAGCAACCGAGGATGACGAAGAGGGGGGCGCCGTAGCTGGCGACGAAGAGGAAGATGAAGAGGGTGCCCTATCCGGTGGTGGGCGTCGGGGCCGACGGCCCAAGGCTGCCTCGGGCGGTGGTGCAACAACCGGAGCTCGCGGCTCAGGAAGTCAACCTGGCAGCGGCGCCGGACGGAAAGGCGCGGGTGGTGGTGCGTCATCGGGTCGCTCGGAATCTGACTCGTCGGATACGGGTGCCGCCGGGTCGCGCAGCGCCGAACAGGGAAGTGAGCGAAAGCGCTCGCAGGGCAGCGGTACCGGCGGATCCGGAGCGACTTCGGCGAGAGATCCCAGCAGCACGGGCGGCGCAGGAAGGGGAGCCTCGAAAGGCGCAAGCGGCAAGAAGGGCGCAAGCGGCAAGAAAAGCGCTGCGGGGAAGAGCTCGGGTGGCAAGGGATCCGCGGCCGGAGGCTCTTCCAGCAAGAGCTCAGGCGGAAGGAGCTCCGCAGGCAAAAGCTCCGCAGGCAAAACTTCGGGTAGCAAGAGCTCGAGTGGAAAGAGCGCTGCCGGGAAGACACAGAGCTCGGCGGCGAAGAAGACGTCGGCTGCTAAACGATCGGGTAGCGCGAGCGGGTCCAAGACAGCAAGCCGCAGTGCCGGAAAAACAACGTCGCGCAGTACACCGAACCGTGGGGGCGCGAGCAAGAAATCATCCGGCGGCTCACCATCCAGCGGTGCAGGCCGCTCGGTTGGAGGGGGAAGTCGCGGCAGCTCGGCAAAGGGAGGCAAGAGTCAGGGTCGCGGTGGAACCAGCAAGTCACCGTCCATGCGGCGCGGGGGCGGCCGGGGAAGGTGATGGGGCGGCTCTGGTGAGATTGAGCGGGGCACGAATCGCAAGCGTGCTCCGCTGCTTTTTTTTGGTGTCGTGTTTCATTTGTCATGTATCAATCACTGCCCGCCGGTGGTTGTGTGTGCCCAATGAGGCACTCCCAGGAATTCCTGAACGGGGTGCCATGATCTGCGCTGAATCCCTTATCTCCCTTCGATGACCACGCATGCAATGGCGTAAGGCCTTTCTCGCCGGCAGTGCTGCCCTGGGCGCGGCAGCGACGTTCAATGCCCTGGTGGGGCGACGCACCGAGCCACTGGAGAATCTCCTTGGTGGTGAGGAAGGCTGGTTCACCTGGCGCGACCGTCGAATCGCGTACACGCGGCATGACGTGGACTCAACGCCCAGCCGATATCCTCTGCTGCTTGTGCATGGTATTTATGCTGGCGCTTCCTCGTTTGAATGGCGGTCAAATGTCGGCCCGTTTGCCGAAACGCACACCACGTACGCGATGGATCTTCTCGGATTCGGGCGGTCGGACCGGCCGGACATCCGTTACTCGGGAAGACTTTACCTGAATCTCATCAGCGATTTCGCCAAGCAGGTGGTGGGCCGCCCATGCATACTGGTCGCTACGTCTCTATCGGCGGCTTACGCAGCGGTCCTGGGCGCGCGCGATCCATCCCGGTTTCCTGCGCTGGTGCTGACCGAGCCAACAGGACTAACGCGGCTAACGGATCAGTCCGGAACCGGCGGCGACATTGCGCGTCTCGTAATCGATTCACCGGTTCTTGGAAGCGCACTCTTCAATAGCCTCGTCTCGCGGCCAAGTCTTCGGTACTATCTCGAGCGAGTCTACGCGAACCGCGATCTCGTGACAGACGAGCTTCTGGACATTTATTACAGGTCGTCTCACCAACCCGGATCGCGCTTTGCACCCGCGGCTTTCCTCGCGGAGCAGCTGAACATCGACATCAGAAGCGCAATGCGCCGGCTAGGTCAGCCCGTGCTGCTGACATGGGGCGAACAGGCGTTGGAACTGCCGGTGGAAGATGCGTTCCGATTCAGAACCCTGAAGCGGGATCTCGAGCTTCTGATTATCGACGGAGCCGCTTCACTGCCTCATGATGAAAAGGCCGCGGAATGGAATGGAGCGGTAGCGGAGTTTCTCGCACGTGTCGAAGCTGAGACCGCTGCAGAATGACCGAACCCGAGTGCACCCACTTATCAGCGAGCACTGATCACTGACCACTCAGACTGAGACTGGCACTCGCCACTGCTACTGGCACTGGCACTGACACTGCCCCGGACTAGTGGCCAAAAATCCGATCCGGAATGACTCGCTGAGAGTCCAGCCTCATTCTCAGCGCTCCGGAGTACGCCTCCGGAATTTGACTGGAGGAAAGAGCGCTTGTCGTGCGCGCGCCGACCATCACTTCTTCCCCTCCGCCCCTGCGCCAGAGGTTTCGCTTCTCGACGCCTAACCTCGCACGCGTTATTGTAGGCGCCATGGTGGATTCACCAGTACCTCTTCTGAGAATGCACGCCCGACACGCGCCCTGGAATGCGCGCGGACTCGCCGCCCACGCAACGGCTATCGCGGATGCGGCGGCCATGCGGCCTACGAACGCCGCAGCAAGGGCGGCACCGAGCGCGAGGTCGGTTCGCTTTTACGTAGCGGGTGGTCTACTCGACCGACCCGACGGCACGGGCACGGCAGCGACTTACAACTACAGGCATCTCTTACAGCTGCTGCACATCAAAATTCGTCAGCGCGAAGGGCTCACGCTGGAGAAGATCAAGTCCGAGCTGGTGGAGCAAACCGGAGACTCTCTCGAGCGTCGAGTAGCGACTGCACTAGCGCCCACGCTCGGCGCGGGAGCCGACGCCGAGGTCATGCACGACAACGACGACCATGGCGCGCCATGGCGGCGCGTGCGCGTCGCCGATGGCATTGAGCTGCACGTCCGTGATGACTTACCCGCTGCGAGGGAGAATGCTGTGATCGCTATCCGTGAGGCGGTGAGGGCGGCGCTGGGACGGGAGGATATCAGGTAGGGGGTACAGGGTAAGGAAAGACTTGCTGATTGCTGATTGCGGATTGCGGAAACCGCGTGGGGAAAATTCGGAAAGCGAACTTTACTCGCAGTCTGCTCCGCAATCCAACTTCAAGCCTTGCCTTGCAGTTTCTTCCGAATCCGCAGTCCGCAACCTTCCTTGCAGTTGCTTCCGCAATCCGCAGTCCGCAATCTTCAGTTTTACATGAGCCTCGAAAGCAGCGTCGCGACCCTTTCCTTCGCCTTCCCTGTCCACGCGCGCTGGCGAAATTCCTCCAGCTTCATCTCTTTGGCGTATCCGAGGTCGTCGAGGTAGATCTTTTCCAGTGCCGCCCCGAAATCGCGGTCTAGTGCCACCAGGTTCGACTCGTCATTCAGCACCAGCGATCGGTTGTCGAAGTTCATTGTGCCGATTGTTCCCCACAATCCGTCTACCACCAGCGTTTTCGCGTGCATCATTGCCGGTTGATACTCGTACACCTTTACACCGCCTTCCAGCAACTCCTCATACCGCCCGCGTCCCGCGCTCCAAACCAGCCCCGCGTCCGTCTTTTCACCCGCGGTAAGTATTCTGACATCCACTCCCCGCTTGGCGGCATCAGTTAGCAAGCGACGGAAGTCGTCGTCCGGTACGAAATAGGAGTTCGTGATGTAGAGTTTACTGCGCGCGCTGGCGATCGATAACGCCAGAAAACGCTCCGCCGCGGTGCTTCCCAGTGTCGGTGCTGCGTGCATTGCGGTTGCGAGCTGATTGCCGTCGTGCTTGAAGCCTTCGGGCGGAAAGAAAACATCACCCGCTATCAGCTCTCCCGTGGCTTCCGCCCATCCCGCCACGAATGTCGCCTGGTGCTGCATTACGGCCGGACCCATGAACCGCACGTTCGTATCACGCCACTGGCCATCGTGCCGGCCATCGCCGAACCACTTGTCGTCAATCCCGAAGCCGCCGGTATACGCCACGGCGCCGTCGATCACAACGATGCGGATGTGGGAGCGGCTCTGTGCCTTGTGAAGCGAGTACCATTTCACCGGGCGAAACTTGGCGGTTCGCACCCCACCCGCCTTCAGGCTGTCGAAATATTCCGTCGTCAGCCCCGATGAACCGAACGCGTCATGCAGAAACAGTATGCGGACTCCCGCTTTCGACCGTTCGATCAGAATGTCCTTCAGCATCGTCGCCATTCGTCCCGAATTGCAGTAGTACATCTGCAGTGTGATGGAGTGCTTTGCCTCCTTCAGATCCTGCCATAGACGGGGATAGGTCTCGTCACCGTTCGTGAGTATTTCGAGCTGGTTGCCTTGCTGAAGATTTGTACTTGCGAGCAGCCCCGCCACGCGGACGAACTGCGGATCGGAGATCAGCGGCATGCCGGTCTTGTCGCCGACAGCGCGCACGGTGCTGATCGGTGAACCACGTGTCATGTACAGCAAACCGATGAACCCGAACCCGACGACCAGCACGCCGAGAATTACAAGTCCGATGGTCTTCGCCATTTATCTCCTATGGGTATGCGCGAGCTCGCAATCTCCTCGTGTCGCGCCCGCTCCGTGTTGCAAGCTTGACGCCGTGTCCCCTTGCCGCGAGAAGTAAACAACCGCATGGTATCCGCATGCAGGCCGATAAACGGGTGGTAATTCTGACGGGTGTGGGCCGAGAGGGGCAAGTCGGAGAAACGGTCGCAGGAGCATTTGCGGCGCTGGGTGCCCGCATAATTGCGGTGGATCGCGATGCGCGGGAGGTGGAGGCCAGAGCGGAATCCCTCCGGCGTGACGGTGCAGACGCGTTTGCTTTCGCGTGCGACCTTACCGATGAAGTTCAGGCGGCTGAAGTCGGCCGCGAAATCGCGAAGTTGTGCGCAGGCGGGGCAAATGCTCTTGTGAACATGGCCGGTGGCTTCGCCATGACAGGCCGCGTCGCCGACAGCGATCCCAACGCATGGCGTAAACAGTTCGACATCAACCTCACCACCGCCTACATCGCCACGCGGTGCTTTCTTCCCCTCGTGCGCGAAGCCCGTGGCGCAATCGTCTTCTTTGTATCGGCGGCTGTTCTACCGGGGGGAAAGATCGCGGAGATCGCCGCTTATGCGGCGGCGAAGAGCGGCGTGCTCGCGCTGATGCGGGCGGTAGCGGACGAAGAGCGAGAAAATGGCGTTCGCGCAAACGCAATCGCTCCGACGACTATCCGTACGTCCGCCAACCTGGACACTATGGGTAGCTCTGTTCGTTACGTCGAGCGCGAACAAGTGGCCGACACGGTGATGTACCTCTGCTCCGACAAAGCGAGCGCCGTGACCGGGCAGGTGTTGCAGCTCGCGTAGATGAGCATTCCGGCACGGCGGCGTTCGACTTCGCGAACCATCCTTCTGGACAGGTCGCTCGAGGCACTTCCGGTCTTTCGGCTGAGCGATTCCGCTTCCGACGATGGCGTGATCTCGTTCGAGCCGAGTGAAGGCCAACGCTGGCGCGTTCTACCAAGTCCGGGCGACCGCCTTCCCGGCACGTTCGACCAGGATGTGTACGTCGAGCTGTGTCACCGTTTCAGTGAGGCCGGTTTGCCAAGCGATGGAGTGCTGCGCTTTACGCTGCATGCCTTTCTAAGATCCATGGGGCGCCGAGTGGACGGACGGACATACGAGCAACTCCGCTCCGCACTCGGCCGCCTCGAACACACCCGTCTGGAGAGCGCGGGGGCGTATTTCGATGCGGTCTCTGGAACTGTGTTTAGCGGACAGTTTACAATCCTCAGCTCTGTTGCTGTGGACCGGCGGCGCTATACCAATCGCGAGCAGCTCCCGCTTTTTCCAGCGCTGCCCGCGTCCGAGCCCGGTGAAGCGCAGATCAAGATCGCTCCACTTGTACGAGGTAATATCGCGGCAGGCCACACCGCCACACTGGCTTCCAGTCAATATCTCGCGCTATCATCTCCCGTAGCGAGACGCTTGTACCGCCTGCTCGAGGTGGCTCGCGAGGAAGGCAGTGTAACATGGCGTGTGGCACTCGACACACTTGCAAGCCTGCTCCCGCTTTCGCAACGATACCCTTCACATCTTCAGCGAGTGCTCGAACCGGCGCACGACATGCTTGTGGGAGCAGGCCTGGTACGCGACGTTCAGATCAAACAACATTTGCGGGAATGGTACGTGGATTACGTGCTAGCATCCCGGCAGACCTGACAACCAGATTTGTTCGCTCGTCCCTGCTTCTGTCATGCCCTGTCGCACCGAGCGCCAAACTTGCGTCAGGATCGAACGATCGTGAAGGTAACACCAACTATGGAGACCCTATGGCCACCAAGCTCGACAAAACCATCAAGCGCGAAATCGAGATCGACGGACAGGCATACATGATCACCATTTCGCCGGAGGGAGTGAAACTCACCCAGAAAGGTTTTAGAAAGGGACAGGAAGTCAGTTGGAAGGAAATACTCGGCGGCGGCAAGTCTCCGCAATCAGAAGGCATGGATTCCGGTGACAGAACGGGCGCCGACCGCGGCACTTCCGGGATGGGATCTCGCGAAGGCGGTGGCGGAAACGACTTTGGCGGTGGACTGGGCGGTGGCTTTCGATAGTCCCGATCACAGGTTGCACCGGCGAAACCATTGGGCCAAATCAGCCCTTGTTTCCTGACAGCCGGCACAACTGATTAGCGCGTGCTGCTTCTGACGGTGAAACCGGGGGACGCAATCGGGGTATCCGGTGCGCGCGGTTTGGGAGTGCAGTTCCCCCTTACAACCGCGGTTTTTGACGGTGTCAGCTGCAGCTGTGGTGGCCAAACCACGGATCAGGGAGGAACGCGGGACACCGCTCTTCCTTACATCGCTTGCGTGTTTTAAGGCCCCGTTCGGCCCGTAGACTCGTGGACAGCCACACTCAAAGCGAACACGGAGACCTCGATGCGCTTAGTCGCAATGAATGTGTTGGTGGTACTTCTGGCAGCCCTGGCAGCGACTGTGCTTGGCGTTGCCTGGTACTCACAGACGTTGTTCAGCAAGGTTTGGTCGAAGGCGCACACGTACACCGAAGAAAAGATGGGGACGCAGGCAGAGCCGAGTGCAAACAGAGCTCACCTGATAACTATCGTCTGCTATCTGATCATGGCTTTGATGTTCTCGCTCCTCATTGGTTATATCGGGGTGACCACGGTGCTGGGCGGCATGTGGCTGGGCTTCATTCTCTGGCTCGGTTTCGCGTTCACAACCGGACTGACTCGAAGCCTCTTCTCGGAACGGACCGTGTCCTCGTTCCTGATCGATGCCAGCTATCAGTTGGTCTATCTCTTGATTATGGGCGCGTTACTCGCGGGATGGCGGTGATGAGCACACAGTCCTGAAGGCTCGACGTTCGACCTGAATGACGACGCCGCAGCGGCCGCGACGCGAACGCGCCGAGCTCGCACTGACGGCGACCTTCGCCTGGCGCGAGGCCCCTACCGATCTCTTCTCGCCCGCACTTCGTTTGCAAGTCGAGCGGATCCTCAACGGAATCGACGAGGTCGAAGCTGCACTTTCAGGGTTACGTTCACGTGATCCATCAGTTGGCGCCATGTCAGCAGAGCAGCGCGTTCGGAACGGTCTAACGACGCTCGATCAATCCCTCCTCGCCTCCAGGACCGTAGCCGGTTCGCAGATGCTTCTCATATACAGCGTGGAGAAAGCATTCAGAGCGACAGACGCCTACATCCAGGATGTGAAGCAAAGTCTCGACCAGATGCATCCTTGAAGGCCGGCAAATGAGTGCCGTTTTGGAAGCGGATGCGCTGCCAGAACGAACGTCTCGAATCGGCCCCAGGCTTTGGATCCGGATTGTTATCGCTTGCGTTGCTGGCGCATGGGGAGTCGGAATCGTTCTGACAGTGGGGGCGAACACGAATGATCCCCTCACCCATTTCGCGCGGGACTTCGATCAGTTCTGGTACGGAGCATATGCGCTTCGGGAAGGAATCAACCCGTATTCAGTTATCGGTCCCGGCAAGGCCTTCGATTGGCCTTGGCCTCTGTATTTTCCGCTGCCCGCCACCCTTATAGCGCTTCCGTTCTCCTTTCTGCCCGTCATAGCCGCGCGCGCAGCTTTTTTTGGCGGCTCTTCCGCTCTGCTTGCGTTTGCGCTCACCCGCGACAGTTACCATCGGCTGGTTGTATTCGCCAGCACGGGCTACTTCTTCGCGGGCAGGGTCGCCCAATGGGAGGTAGCGCTCACAGCGGCCGCGCTCATTCCCAGCATCGGCTTTGTGTTTGCGGCAAAGCCCAACATTGCTATCGCGCTGCTGGCGGCGTATCCCCGCAAGCGAGCGTTCATTGGCATAGCCGTGATCACGGGGCTAAGCCTCGTCGTGATGCCTTCCTGGCCGGCGCATTGGTTGTCTCTCGTTAACGACGCGTCGGACAAGGCACCGCCGGTTAGTTACGCCGCAGGCATCTTCCTGCCCCTAGCACTTTTGCGCTGGAAGCGTCCGGAAGCACGTTTGATCGCTGTACTTGCGTTCATACCCCATACGCTGATGCCGTACGCCACCATACCGCTATTCCTCGTCCCGGCGACCTTACTGGAATCACTTCTGCTTGTCTGGGCCACCTGGATCGCGAGGGTGCTAGTCAGCACCGGCATGGGGCCCTTCACGAACTTTTCGGACTTTCATGCGGCCATGGCTACGGTATTCCTGCCCCTCGTATACTTGCCAGTGTTGGTCATGGTGTTGCGTCGGCCGAACGAGGGTGAGGCGCCGGATTGGATTGTCAGAGGCTTGCGGACGCTCCGGCCCAGGCGACGCGACCATAACGAAGTAGCCCCCGACGGCACGTCACATGCCGAAGAGGGTAGGAGAAGTAACCGGAAACCTGGTCCAGGTGCCTAATTGGGCCTCGGCCTCTGGTTCCCGGTTCCTGTTTACACAGCGCGCGCTAAGTTCAATCTTCACTCATTTCCGAGCCGTCAGATGTCCATGCCTTCTGCTCGTCGTAACGCACTCATCGCCGTAACGGTGGCGCTCCCTATTGTCGCTGGCGGCTGGATTCTTCAGGAGCGAGCGACACGTGACGGCGCACGCCTGTTCGATCAAGTGCTTTCTCTCGTGTCCGACCGCTTCGTCGATACCGTAGGCACCGCCGCATTGTACGAGAAAGCGGCGAAGGGTCTTGTCGATCAGTTGAACGACCCGTATTCCGAGCTCCTGTCGCCAAAAGCAGCTGAGCGGTTTTCTGCGACTTCGACCGGTCGCTACGGCGGAGTTGGAATGCAGATCGAGAAGCAGCAGGAGAATATTGTCGTCGTTCGTGTATTCCCCAACACGCCAGCGGAACGCGCCGGGATAGTGGAAGGGGATCGCATTGCCGTCGTCGACACGATGTCCACTCGCGGCTGGTCTACGCAGCAAGTGTCGGATGTCTTGCTGGGAGCACCCGGAACCAAGGTCCGGGCCAGGTTTTCACGCCCTGGCGTCGCTCAACCGATCGACCACCACCTGACGCGCGCCATCATCCGCGTTCCGGCTGTCCCCTACGCTATCATGCTGGACGGCAACATTGGATACCTGCCCCTGCTCCAGTTCAACGAGAGCGCTTCGCAGGATGTCGCCGCCGCCGCCGACCGTCTCGTGAAGCAGGGCGCCCGCGGGATAATCGTTGACGTGCGAGACAATCCAGGGGGGATTCTGGAACAGGCTCTTTCCATTAGCGACGTCTTTCTGAATAATGGACAGGAAATCGCCTCGGTGCGTGGGCGCGACGGTGCCGTTCAGAAATTCAAGGCAGACGGCCGGCAGCATTTTGCCGGCATTCCTCTCGTAGTCATGGTGAATGGCTACTCTGCGTCGGCATCGGAAATAGTTGCGGGCTCGCTTCAGGATCATGACCGTGCGCTCGTCGTCGGAACGACATCTTATGGAAAGGGATTGGTGCAGTCGGTTTTCCCGCTTGAAGGGGGATATTCGCTGAAGCTCACGACCGCCAAGTGGTATACGCCGAGCGGGCGGTCGATTCAGAAAGACCGCACGCCTGCCCGGCCTGGAACCATTGTAGCTGGCGCCCGCGCTCCACAGCCTGACGAGGAAGAGACTCCTGACTCACTCGAGCAGGAATCTGTAAAGAAGGATCGGCCTACCTTTCGCTCGGACGCGGGCCGCATCGTTTACGGCGGTGGCGGAATTACCCCGGACGTGATCGTTCCCGAAGACACCATATCGACAGCCGAGCAGGATTTCGCCCGCGCATTGGCTCCCAAAGGCGCCATCGTGCGAGCGGCACTGTATGACATGGCGCTGAGTCTCAAGGGTAAAATCACTCCCGACATACAGGCGAAACCGGAATGGCGGGCGGAATTCCTGCGCCGCCTCGAAAAGGACAGTGTCGCGGTAAATCCCAAGCAGTTCCAGGCGGCAACCGCGCTGGTGGATCGCTGGATCACGCACCAGGCTATCCGGCAGTCCTTCGGCGATTCCACGCTCTTTCGCAGGACGATCTCCGAAGATCCGCAGATGCTGAAGGCGCTCGAGTTGATCCGTAAGGGTCACACGCAGCAGGATCTCTTTACGCTTGCCCGAGCGAGCATCAAATAACTGTGCAAACATGATCCATGCGCCGAAATAGATTTACTTTTGCCGCGGCCACCTTGGGGGCCGCGGTTGCATGCGGGCACCGGAAGACGCAACAGGCTGACGCCTTCGTCCGGGATACGATTGCGAGGTCAGGCGCAGCGCCCGGCGTGCCGGTGGCAATAATCCCGGGGCTCTCCGGCGAATCCCACCTTTCATCGGTTCGCCAACTCACCGCCGGCGGTGAGAACGCTGAGGCGTATTTCAGCTCCGACGGCATGCGCCTGATTTTTCAGTCCACCCGGGATGGGCGTCGCTGTGACCAGCAGTACGTCATGAACGTGGACGGAAGTGGGCTGCGCCGGGTAAGTAATGGGGGCGGCAAAACAACATGCGGGTACTTTTTCGCGAACGACCGCAAAATCTTCTTCGCGTCCACACACGCGGCCGACACCGCCTGCCCGCCGCGCCCCGATCCTTCCAGAGGTTACGTCTGGGGACTCGACCCGTTCGACATCTATACCGCAAACACGGATGGTTCTGGGCTACGAAGAATCACCAACTACGGGACATATACGGCGGAGGGAACGCTGTCTCCCGATGGTAAGACCATAGTATTCACGTCGCTAAAGGACGGCGATCTCGACATCTACACGATGAACGTGGATGGCTCCGCGGTTCGCCGCCTCACTACAACACCCGGATACGACGGGGGAGCATTCTTCTCCCCCGACGGAAGGAAGATCGTCTACAGGGCCAACCACCCAGCCGATAGCACGGAGCTGGTCCAGTATCGGAGTTTGCTGGCTCAGCGCATGATTCGCCCGAATCGGATGGAGATCTGGACGATGAACACCGATGGAAGCGATCAGCGTCAGATAACATCTCTGGGCGGCGCCAACTTCGCCCCGGTGTTCACACCGGACGGCCGCAGAATAGTTTTCTCGTCCAACTACCGAAATCCTCGCGGACCCGCGGCGCAAAACTTTGACCTCTTCCTCATGAATTCTGATGGGTCTGGTTTGGAGCAAGTGACCACCGCGCCAGAGTTTGACGGCTTTCCCATGTTCAGCCCCGATGGCAAAAAGCTGGTGTGGGCGTCCAATCGGAACGCGAGATCTCCCGGTGAGACGAATATCTTTCTTGCCGAGTGGAAATGAGGGCCACCGGTTCCTGTGCCAGAACGGCGTAAGCCTGCTCGAGCCGCTTCCCGCACAGCGCGTCCCGCCTTAGAATAAAATCAGCATCTCCCACCAGGAGCATTCATGATCGGACTGATCGTATTGGGCGTTCTCGCATTGATGGGGCTCTGGATTGGTACGAGCTCATTCAAGATCGTGGGACAGGCTGAAGTGCTCGTGATCGAGAGGCTCGGCAGGTTCAACCGCGTCGCGCGGTCCGGACTCAATATTCTCATCCCGTTCATTGAACGCCCGAAGACAATCGACGTGCGGTACTTCGAAGCGGATGTGAGCGGCGTAAAGCGCGTGACGGCTGGCTCGACATCGCGCATCGATCTTCGCGAGCAGGTCCTCAATTTTCCCAGCCAGCCGGTGATCACGAAGGACAACGTCACCATCGACATCGACGCGGTTCTGTACTACCGCGTCGCCGATCCGCAAAAGGCCGCCTATGCGATTCAGAATCTGCCGTATGCCCTGGAAACCCTCACCCGCACCACGCTGCGAAACATTGTAGGTGATATCGAGCTGGATCAAACGCTGGCCAGCCGCGACATGATCAACAAGAAGATGCGCGAGGTGATCGAGGAGGCATCCATCGGCTGGGGTGTAGACGTCACACGCGTCGAGTTGCAGGCGATTGAGCCGCCGCGTGACATCCAGCAATCAATGGAGCTGCAGATGCGTGCCGAGCGCGAACGACGCGCTGCGGTCACGAACGCGGAGGCGACCAAGCGGGCCGCTATCCTCGAGGCAGAGGGGGTTCGTGAATCACAGGTGCGTCGGGCGGAGGGTGAGAAAGACGCGGCGATTCTGCGCGCCCAGGGGCTGGCTGAGGCGCGCCTGATGATGGCCCAGGCAGAGGCCGAGGCAATCCGGCGGATCGGCGACGCGTTGCCGGAAGGACAGGCGGCGATGTACCTGCTCGGGCAGAAATATCTGGATGCCCTCCCTCAGATAACTCAGGGAAAGGGTACGACGATCTTCCTACCCGCGGAGGCCACGGGAGTGATGGGCGCGTTGGGCGGATTTCGAGCGATGCTATCGAATGCGTCCGGAACCGACAGTGGCGGGCCACGGACCTCAGCCCCGAGGACAGGCGGATTCCCGTCGCCCAGCGTCCCCATGTTCGCCCCTTCGCTGGTGTCTCCTTCGTCAGCCTCATCGGGCAATGTTCCGCCACGCGCCCCCGACGAGGACCCCTGAGCTTGACGATAATCACACGTGAGCGGGCGGAACGCATCGCCCGCGCACAGCCTTGCGACAACTGCGGGGAATACACCTACAAGAAGCTGGTCGTGAAGCCCGCCACGGTGGAGCAGGAGAAAGACTTCGCGGAAGCCTGGCACGCCGTCATGATTTGCGGCGTCTGCGGCATGCATCAGGAAATGGGGCTGGATGCGGAGGGAGACGTAGTGTATCAGGGATAGGATTGCGGATTGCGTGACTGCGAACTGCGTACTGCGAACTGCGAACTGCGAACTGCGAACTGCGAACTGCGAAGCGTAATGCGTATTCCGCAGTGAAACAGAGAGGCGCTAGTCACTGGCATCCGTTATAGTGCAACTGCGTCCGAGTAAGCGCTTTGGTTCGCAGTTCGCAGTTCGCAGTTCATCCTTGATCCCGCCTCCTCGCTCATGTCTCTGTTGAACCTCTCGCGGCTGGAATCCGGCGAACGCGTGCAGCATCAGCTGCGCGTAGTGGACCTCGCGGAAAAGCGGACGTCGAATGGTGATCCGTTTTTTATCGTCACGCTCGGCAATTCGTGCAGTCAGATCGATTCCGGGCCCGTTTGGTCTGACAGAATCGCCGAGAACTGGCTGGAGGGTGTCGTGCGTGGCGTCGTCGTGCAGGCTATCGGCAACATCGGACTGTATGGCTCGAGACGACAGCTTGTGCTTTCCGCACCACTGCATGTTCTGCCGCGCGATCACCTTCGGCTCGAGGACTTTCTCCCCTCGATCGATCGCGACCCGACGTCGTACTGGGACATGCTCGATCGTTTTCGCTCGCTGATTCTTTCGCCAACGATCCGGCGCGTCGTCGATGTGTTCTTCGCTGACGATGATTTCCGGGCGCGTTTTGAGCGCGCACCGGCATCTGTCGGGGGTCATCACTGCCGGCTCGGGGGACTGCTGGAGCACGTGACTGAAGTGACGGCGATTGCCCGTCAGACAGCGAGAGCAATGCGCGCGAACGCCGACCTGGCCGTTGCCGGAGCTCTGCTCCACGACATTGGCAAAACCGAGGCATACAGCATTTCGTGGGAGGGGTTCGCGCGCACACGTGCCGGACACCTGATGGAGCACGTCGTACTGGGATGCTTAATGCTGGACCGCAAGCTCAGGCAATTGGGCGAGCCAGTTTGCTCGGACGAACAGAGCCTCGAGCTCCAGCATCTGATTCTCTCTCACCACGGTCTGCTCGAGTTCGGAAGCCCCGTGCGCCCTCTCACACTCGAGGCCGAAATCCTGCACTGGGCGGATGAGGCGTCGGCAAAAACCGCTTCCTTCCGTGACGCTATGGCAGACGACGCCGCCTTCCCGGATGACGCCGAATTTGGTGACAAGAGCAAGCTCTGGCGCGTTGACCGGCGCGCATTATGGCGAAAAAAACACGATTGGGGCTGAGCTATTGCCGGCCTGACCGTCTCCCGACGGTCAACTATTCAATCAGGGACGGCGAAGGCGCCACTCCCAGTGGCCAATGCCGAAAGTCAGCTCAGTTGTCAGAAATCAGTGAGGGATGAACTACCCTCTACCAGGGCCAGTTAGGTTTCTCGGCGTAAGAGGCTCCGAATAGTAGCCGCAACGCCTCTTGCGGCTGTTCCGTTTGAACGATCGCGTCCAGCAGTGGGGCAACGAGAAGTGGTCGGTTGAACTCCCGGTACCGATTGTAACTGTGGCAAAAACACAGCGGACCCGCACGCACGAGTCTCCCCAGCAAAAGGTCAGGAATTCCCAACCAGGCAATTTCATAAAAATCACCGAGCCGCTTGAACGGCGGCAAGTCGCGCTCGCGCGTGCTCCTGGGCATGGAGCCGTGCTTCCCCCACTGGACATCGACGATTACCTGACCCTTTCCCCTCCAGTTGGCGTGCAGAATGCTGCCATGCCAGTACGTCCAGATATCGGTCGGTGCGCCGCTTGCATCGTATCCCACCCATACGACCTCCTGGTCGGTGGGAATCGTGAAAGGAAGCCAGGCGGCGTGCGCGTCGTCGCGCCAGAGTAAATGGTACGCGATGACTGGCCGCGAAGGGTGTGTTACCGCCAGGGTCCTTATAAGCGGGAACCATTCGTCGCGTTGCAGGTATAACAAGGGCGCTAGCTGCCGGGCGAGCAACGCACCGGGATGCTCGGTCGCCAGCGTTCGTGGCAAGACCGCGGGCCGTGGGGGAATACGTGCTGTCGGGCCACATGCGATCGCAACGACGAGAATCAGGAAACTCAGGCTTCGCCACTTACCAATGCGAGCCGATAGCGATCGTGGCTTCAAGACGCGAGTTCCAATGTAGGTACATCTCGCCCGATCCGGAGCGGGATGAAGATTTTACTCAGGAGGCTCCATGCGCAAACCTCGTCCGGCAACGTACAATCCAGCACAGGCGCTTCAGCTGATATCAAGTGATAGAAGTGGGGTGCCACTGAGCTGCCCGAGCTGTTCGGGACAGATCGATCGCGATCCGACCAACAAACCGGCTCCCCCCCGTTCGCACGTGACGCTCACATGCGCAAAGTGTGGGCGAATGGCGCGCTATATAGCGGGCGCGGCATAAGACTGGTTAGTGGGTCTTGGGGGATTGGGAGTGAATTGCTATCCCCATCCCCTATCCGCCATGCCTACTCCCAGACCGTTCGGTCTTGTCAACAATTGATGCCGCATTATCTATTAGAGCATGTTCATGGATCATGCTGAGTAGCCGCTTCTCGGAATTTTTTCTGAGTTAGGCAGATCAGGCATCACAGTCAGTCCCCTGTGCGGGGGAGGAAAGTGCACCATGGCTCGCATTATCGGTACCGTGAAGTGGTTCAACGACGCGAAAGGCTACGGATTTCTGTCGCGCGAGGGTGGCCCTGACGTGTTCGTCCACTACAGCGCGATTGGGGGAAGCGGATTCAAGTCCCTTGCTGAAGGCGACCGCGTGGAGTTCGAGATAGTCGATGGGCAAAAGGGACCCCAAGCCGCCGACGTTGTGAAAACCCAGGAGTAAGCTCGATTCCATCGTGCAGAGCGCCCCCGAACGGGGCGCTTTTGCTTTGTGTGCATTGAAGCTTCGGCCCGCGTGGCTCGTCACGCTGGGCATCTTGCCCCGTGGCTTCACTATCGCGACGATATGGTCCCATGACACCCAGAAAAAATCTCACGGAGTACCGCCGCAAGCGAGATTTTCGAATTACAGCTGAGCCGTCAGGCGAAGCGGAAAAACCACGCACCACGTCCAAGCGAGTACGCGGCACCGACGAGCCAATCCTTCAATTCGTTATACAGAAGCACGCCGCGAGTCATTTGCACTACGATCTCCGACTGGAGATGGGCGGGACTATGAAGAGTTGGGCCGTCCCGAAAGGTCCGAGCCTCGACCCTGCCATGAAAAGGCTGGCGATGGAGGTGGAAGATCACCCCATCGAATACAACAAATTTGAAGGCACAATACCAAAGGGACAGTATGGCGGCGGCACTGTAATGATCTGGGACCGCGGTTTCTATCTACCGGACGACTCCGCGGACGCCGATCAGGAAGCGACCTTGTTGCGCGGTCATGAGGCGGGTGAGCTCAAGATCACCTTGAGCGGCGAACGGCTGCGTGGCTCCTACGCGCTCGTGCGAATGAAGCGCCCTGGAAAGCCGCAGTGGCTTCTGCTGAAGCACCGGGACGATTATGCCAGTCCGGGGTCCGACATTACGCAGGCTGAGACTACTTCGATCACGACCGGACGCACAATGGAGGAGATCGCGGAGGGAAAGCCTCCGCGTAAACAGAAGCGCGCGGCCAAGCCTCCAGGTTCAAGCGGGGGGCCCCCCCCGAAAAACAAATCTGGTGACGCGGACGATCAGCGACCGCACCAAATCAGTTCTACCGCAAGCGATATGTCGCTCTCTCCCATGCTCGCTAGCGTCGGAAGCGCGATCCCCACCGATCCGGGGTGGACCTTTGAGCCCAAATACGATGGAATAAGGGTTCTTGCCGTGGGCTCCCCTGCGCAGACACAGCTCCTGACACGCAACGGAAACGACAAGGCAAGACAGTTCCCCGAAATCGTCCAGGCTGTGAAAAAGCTCGTTGCGCAGAACGGCGGTCCCGTCATTCTCGATGGCGGGATCGTGGCACTCTCCAGCGAGGGAGAAATCTTGCGCTTTCAGGTTCTCCAGCAGCGCATGCACGTCACCGATCCGAACTCGATAAGCACGCACTCGAAGAATTCGCCCGCGGCTCTGATAGCTTTCGACTTACTGCTCGATGGAGACGAAATACTTCCGAACCTTCCCTGGTCCGATCGGCGGAAGCAACTCGAGCGCATACTCCGGAAGCGCACCTCGAGTCAGATCAGACTTGGTGAGTCAATTCCGAATGATGGGAGCGCGATGCTGGAACGTGCGCGCGAAGCAGGATGGGAGGGCGTAATCGCCAAGCGGATGGACTCCTCCTACATCTTCGGTGCACGCTCCCGTCACTGGATGAAGTTGAAGGTCGACTTTCGTCAGGAATTCGTCGTTGGCGGCTATACGGAGCCAAGAAACTCACGCGAGCACCTTGGTGCGCTCTTGCTGGGTTACTTCACCGGCGACCGTTTCATATACGCCGGCCACGCTGGAGGTGGCTTCACCCATGCTGGCCTGAAGGACATGCGGCGCCGCCTTGATGCTCTCGCTGTGCAGACAAGTCCATTCGATCAAGCGCCAAAGACGAACGAGAAGGCCCACTGGGTGCGCCCGGAAGTCGTTGTGGAGGTGAAGTTCAATGAGTGGACCTCGGATGGAAAGTTGCGCCAGCCTGTCTTCCTGGGCGTTCGCGATGACAAGTCTGCCCGTCAAGTAGGCCGAGAGCAGAAAAGTGTGCAGGAAGAACCGCGGAAGCCGGATAGAAAACGCAAATCAGTGTCGCTGAAGGCGATAGACTCCCCTGTTGCGGACGAAGCACCGAACGACGATTCCGGAGATACCAGTCAGAAGCCCGCACGCTCAGCTGCCCGGTCGAAGAAACTCATTAGCGGCGCTGCGAACTCAATCGTTCATCAGCTCGAAGAGATTGAGGCTGCACGCGGCGGAGGGTTAGTCGATCTCGGCAGCGGGCAGCTCAAGGTAACGAGTCTGAAGAAGGTCTACTTTCCGAAGCCCCGGCATACCAAGGGCGCCGTACTTCGGTACTACGCGGCAATGGCAGCGTACATTCTTCCTGTCCTGGACGACCGTCCACTGGTGTTGCGACGACACCCTGAGGGCATCGATGGCACGCCATTTTTTCAGCAGAAACCTCCGAATGAGGTTCCGCCAAGTGTACGCGTCGAACCAATTGACACCGAGGAGGGTCCTCAGCCTCGAATGGTAGGCGGCGACCTGGAGACGTTATTGTATCTCGCACAGATAGGCTGCATTTCCATGGATCCGTGGCAGTCGCGCGTGCAATCGATCGATGAGGCGGACTACACCATTTTGGACCTCGATCCTCAGCCCGGTGCAACCTTCAAGCAAGTGATCGAGGTCGCCCTCGCTGTTCGGGAAGAGCTCAGCGCCCTCCAGATCACTGGAGTTCCCAAGACATCCGGCTCGCGCGGAATCCACGTGGTAATTCCACTTCCGAAGGGAAGCGGGTATGACACGGCCGTCATCCTGGCCCAACTGATCGCGACGCAAGTAGCCGGCGCGCATCCAGAAATTGCTACGATTGAGCGGAAAGTCGACCGGCGTCCGAAGGGTAGCGTGTACGTGGACTACCTTCAGAATATCCGGGGCAAGAGCGTTGCTTGTGCTTACTCCGTACGAGCGAAACCGGGTGCACTGGTATCGGCCCCGCTCGACTGGAGCGAGATAACTCCCGCCCTTGAACTTGGTGATTTTACCATCGAGACAATGCCCTCTCGCGTGTCGGAAACCGGCGACCTCTGGGGGCCGGCGATGAAGCGCCGAAATTCCCTGCGGGCAATCGGCCTTGGCAGCAAAAAGACCAAATAGGCGTTTCTCAGGGCGCGGAGCGAGAGAGCGAGCCTCCCGGCGCGTTTGCCTTGCAGCCGGTGCAACTGCCGGTCACGGCCCTTTAAGGGAGGTAACTGATCACTGGCCCATGCGACTTAGACTGGCACTGGCCACCGCTACTTAGACTGGCACTGACACTGACGCTGCCCCGGCTGCTTCCCGACAAATTCCAGGGGCGGGTAAGTGCCAGTGTCAGTCTCGGTGCCAGGAGCAGTGGCCAGTGCCCGTCTCAGTCGCAGTCGCCAGTGACCAGTACGGCAGCTGAGGTCGTACGAACAACCTTATGTCGCCGGCATGTCAAACCGAATCCCGTGGCGCCTTCCACGGCGCTTGCGTGGCTTGTATCTATACAGCTGCGCCGGACGACCTCTACCCTCGATGCGCCATTCCTCCAGTGGCTTGACGATGCCGGCGGCATCCAGCGTTCGCCTGAAGCTCGCCTTGTGAAGAGGCACTTCCAGAATCATTTCGTAGACGGCCTGTAGATCGCTGAGAGTGAATGCGCGCGGCACAAGCTGAAATGCTACGGGGGCGCTTCCCAGTCGCGCACGCAGATTCTCCGCTGCGCCTGCCACCATGGAGCGATGGCGTGATGCGAGGGAGGGTAATGAGTCCAGACTGAACCATCGCGCCTTCCGTGCGGGTTGCTCCGCACTCTCGCCTGGCACGAGCGCAAGAAAAGTCACCGACAGACTCGAGTCAGCGGGATGCCGTCCCGAATCGAAAGTGTCAGTTTGCTCGAGCCAGGCGGACTTGGATCCGAGGATGTCGCGTATGGTTCGGCGAGCCGACTTCACGAGGGATTTGGCGGGCCGTGCGATCTCGTACGGAACCTCCCAGCGATCACTCCCGCGGGGAGGCCGGCACAGCAGCACCGAGAGGCTACCCGATTGACGCGACAGAATGACGACGTCAACCGTTACCACAAGCCTGCTGGTGGCGCGAGAGGAGGCTGGTTCCTTTCGGCTAACCATGAATTAGGCGTTTATTCGCGGGATGATAATAAAAAAACAGCATTTGAATCTGTTATTGAGCAACTGTCCCCGTCCAGTTCCGTCTCGGCTGCACCTTGCGCGCCACGTCTCGCGCGCAGTGTCAGCTATCGTACCGCGGAAATAGCGGAACGCCTGATCCCGGCGCCGAACGCAGCCAGCGAAGGTATGGTAATCGGTAATCGGCCCGTGATCGCCGCAGCGCCGAGAAGCGCGCGTGCCGTCGCACGCTGCGAGATCGGAAACCCTCCCCAGGCGACAACGTACGCGGGCGCTGATGGGATCTGCTGGAGGAGATACGGATTGCCGAATGCTACGACGATGGGCTTGCGTCCCCTGGCCGAGAGATCTGTCACCAAATCCGCGAATGCGCGGGGCGCCGCAACGCTTGTTGCATACCAGGCGTGTGAGACGTATGAGCTTACAATCGTAACCTGCGCGGAATCCGCGGCCCTCAAAACCGCTTCGAGATTCGTCGGAGAATCAGCATTTACATATTCGGATCGCACGCCCTTGAGAACGGCGCGAAGCTCGGCGTCGAATGTCGCACCGGCTGTCAGATCCGAGCGCCGTGCAAATGTGATGGACAGAACCCGCGCATTAGGTGGCACTTTTAGCGGTATCAAGGAGAGCGAGTCCCTGACCAGAGTAATCGACCGTTCGGCGACCGCGCGTGCACTCGCGACGTGCGTGGAATCGCCAACTATCGCGCGAACACTGTCGATCGCAACGAATCTCTCACGAACGAGTCCGAGTCGCTCCTTGGCAGCAAGGATTCGGCTCACCGATCGGTCGAGCCGCTCTTCGGAATATCTTCCGCTCGTAACACCGGCCACCACTGCGTCGATGGTCAGCGCGACGTCCACGGGCTGAATCAGTATGTCGGCGCCCGCGTCGACCGCTCGTATGGCCGCCTCTCGCGCGCCGTAACGATCCAGTACGCCGCGCATGTCCATCGCGTCCGATATGATCATCCCATCGAAGCGAAGCTCTTCCCGCAGGAGACCCTTCAGAACGCGCCCGCTGAGTGTGCCCGGGTCTCCCGAAGCGTCCAGCGCTGGCATGGAGCCGTGAAAGGACATGACGGCGCCGACACCGCTTTTGATGGCTGCTCGAAAGGGAACCAGCTCGAGCGAATCGAGCCGCTGTCGAGAAACATCAACCACCGGGAGCGCGAGGTGGGAGTTGATCTCGGTATCCCCGTGTCCCGGGAAGTGCTTCCCCGTCGCGATCATACCGTTGTCCTGTGCGCCTCGTATGAATGCGCCCCCAAGCGCAGCGACGAGCCGCGGATCCTCACCATAAGACCGGGTGTTGATCACCGGATTGGCAGGGTTGTTGTTCACGTCGAGGACAGGAGCATAGGCGACGTGGAGGCCGATTGCGCGGCCCTCCAGGGCCGTTACGCGCCCTTGCGCGTACGCCAGTGCCGTGTCACGTGACGCGCCGACTGCCATCTGGGGAGGAAACAGCACTGCGCCGCCAAGGTCGTACCCGCCGGGAAAGAAGTAGCCACCATGGGCGCGGTAGCCTGTTCCGAACTCGAGGTCAGCTCCAAAAAGGAGTGGCAGATCGCTCATGCGCTGCATCGCGTTGAGCTTGACCGCGATCTCCACCGGAGAGCCTATCGAGATCGTGAAGCCACCCACCTTCTCCTGCGTGATGTACTGGCGGACGCGCACCCATTGGGTCGCGTCGTCAGAAACGTAGTCTCCCCAGATAGTTGGCCAGACCATCTGCGCCGCCTTTTCTCGCACCGACATGCGCGAGAGAGTAGCGCGCGTCCAATTCGCCTCGAGCGAGCCTGAATCTTCAACTGAGGTGGACTGGCTAGCGCAACCCGACAGCGCCGCAATCAGCAGCGATCCAAAGCCAGCGCGGACCGCACGGCACCAGCCTGTTGCTTGCACAGTCATTCCGCCGCCAACAGCACGCACACGGGAGACTCATTTCGAAGCGACGACTCCCAACGCGACCTGGCTACCGGGAAACCACACGCTTCGCAGACGCCCTCACCAATCAATGGTTCCCTGCTTCGTGGTATCCACCTGCTCCGTCTTGCCGGACTTGAACAAAAATCCTTCCATGTTCTTCAAAAGAAAGGACCGCGCCTGCGGATCCATGAGATTCAGACCGTAGTGATTTATCAGCATAGTCTGCTGCTTCAGCCAGTCGCCCCAGCACACCGTGCATATCTCGGCTTGCGCACGAGCGCCAGCCGCACCCGGAAAAGGCGGCCGGTCGAAGCCCTCGCGGGTCTGATTGCATCGGGTGCAGGAAATATCGGGCATAAATCGGCTTCCAGGATTGTGTAAGTGGCACTCATGGACGCGGAGTCAGCGATCGCCTAGCAATGAATCCACCGCTCCGCTCCAAGTCCACACCGCGTTCCGTGCGCCTTACGATCTTGCGTACTTGACCTTGGCAAGTCCGCAAAGCTGCAGGAGCCGAATATAGGCCCAGCCGATATCGAACTCGTACCACTTCGCCTTGAACTTGGCCGAATGCGGATCGGCGTGGTGGTTGTTGTGAAGCTCCTCTCCACCCAGCCAGATCGCGATCGGGGAGATGTTTCGGCTCTCGTCCTTGACGTCAAAGTTGCGGTAACCGAGAGCGTGACCCACACCGTTGAGAATGCCCGCTGCCCAGAAAGGAATCCAGAGCATCTGCGCTGCCCACACCAGCGGCCCAACGAAGAAACCAAAGAGGTAAATGTCAACGCCGAGCATTACAACAATGCCAAGCCAGTTTACGCGCTCCAGGACATAGCGCTCGAGCCAGTCGGTGGGGGTTCCCTTCCCGTACTTCTCCAGGATCTCAGGCTGCCGAACCGCCTTGCGGTAGTACAAAGCGCCCTTCACCATGATGTTACGCAGACCCTCGAGCAGCGGGCTGTGCGGATCCCCTTCCCGGTCTGCGAAGGCGTGGTGCTTTCGGTGGCATGCCACCCATTCCTTGGTGACGATCGACGTGGAAAGCCACAGCCAGATCCGCATCGGCACCTCAATGAACTTACTGAATGTGACGCCGCGGTGCGTTTGCGACCTGTGCAGGAAAAGGGTGACGCAGACGTTGGTGAGGTGTCCAGCAACGATGAGAAATAGCACGGGCTTCCACCAAGCGGAGGCCCAGCTTGCAAAATCTGGCATTGTGAGTTCGATCTCCCGGCCGAAAAAGAATAGCCCGCTGGTTTCGGAATCGTGCGGGCTTTCAACGTATGCATTAGGTGTACCGCGCTCAACCCGACCTGCGGGATTGCATAGCGAAAGAAGGACTAGGTATGGGAGATCGGGGATAGGGAGAGGGGCTTGGGGGAGAGGGAGTGGGAAACGTGTCATGGTTGCTCCCATGGGAATCCCTTACCTCCAGACCAGTGCCGCTTTCAGCGCGCGCAGATAATCACGGAACGGCGGTTTTGGTCACTTCCAGTGTAGCTGGAGCAAGCTTCTCCACGGGCGGCGCTTCGCCCCAGGTGTCATTCGAGGCGTTCCAGTCGGGCACCGCCGGATCCGGCCACAGACGCACGCCTACGAGCTTCTTTTTCACGGCTATGGTAGCGTCATAGCTGTCTCCGGCAGCCCATATCTGTACTGGCAGTCTGAAATCCGCCGTCGTGCCGTCCTCGAATTTCAGACGCAACGCGACCGGAAATGGAATCGAAGTGAGCTTGCGAAGCGAGACGACTGCGCGAGCTCCGTCGCCACGTTGTTGCATGATCACTTTCTCCAATCCGATATCCATCACGTCGGTCGAATAGAAGAAACCGCGCCAAAACCAGGCGAGATCATCGCCGGAATGGTTTTCGACGGTCCGAAAGAAGTCAGCCGGAGTGGGATGTTTGAATGCCCAGCGCTGGATGTACTCGCGAAATGCCTTGTCGAATTTGTCCGCACCGACAACGTGGTTTCGGAGAGCGAGCATCACGGCGCCGGGCTTCCGGTATCCAATAGCTCCAAGTGCCTCCGGATTGATTCGGTCGGCGGGCGTCATGAGAGGCGACTGGATTTTCTGCTCCACCGCCTCCCTCCAGTTTGCCAGATATCCGGGCCAGGTAGCGCTCCCAGCCGACCGTCGCTCGTTGGAAAAGCGTTGATGTATGTGTTGAACCCCTAGTCCATCCAGGCGTACCGCCGCTCATTCGACCCCACGATCATGGGAAACCATTCGTGTCCCTGCTCATGGTCGATCGTTCCGAACGCGCCCTGCGGTGCGTCGGCGTAGTGCACCATGACGAACATCGGATATTCCATTCCACCCACCGGTCCTGCGACGGAAGTAGCCTGTGGATACGGGTACGGGTAGAACAGCTCCGAGTAGGTCCGGATGCTCCACTGCGTATTCTCGGCGCCGTTCTCCCACCCTTTGCCCGCTCGCGGCCAGGGATAGTAAGCCTGCGTGAGAACACCGTTCCAGCTCGTAGCATCCCAGCGAAAATCCGGGGCTCCCGCCCAGGCTACATCGCGTACGTTTTCTGCGCGAAACCTCCAGGTCTTGGTGCCGGTCGCAGGCTTCGGCCTGGATTCCTGCTCTGTGATAATGCGGACTACGTCCGCTGTTTTCGCCGCTCTTTCCAGACGGGAGCGCTGTTCTGCTGTCAGCACTTCCGCGGGATTCTGCAGCGTGCCGCTTCCGGCAATCACATATCCTGCGGGCGCGGTAACCGAATATTCGATGTCCCCGTATTCAAGGTAGAATTCGCCCTGTCCGATATACGGCTCGGTGTTCCAACCACGCACGTCATCATACACCGCCATGCGAGGGTACCACTGTGCTATCTCGTAAAGCGTACCGTCCCGTCCCATCCGATCGGAGCCGTGCTCTGGTACCAGAAAGGCGAAGTTCATCGCAATGGCGAGCTTCCCTCCCTGGGGGGCAAGGGTGGAAGGGAGGTCTATGCGCATCATGGTGTCATCGACCCTGGAGCGCGCCAGCTTTCCATTCAGTGTGAGGTTGGATATCTCATAACCGCCCTCGAATCCGCGAAAACCCCAACGGGAATCCGCGGGGAAAACCGCCGACCCAGTGCTATTCGGACGATACAGATTTTGATCGAGCTGTAACCAGATGAAGTTGAGTGAATCTGGTGAGTTATTGGTATACGAAATCGACACCGTGCCGCTCACGCTCTGCCGTGCCGTATCGAGCGTGACTGCTATGACGTAGTCAGCTCGCTGCTGCCAGTAGGCGGGACCCGGCGAGCCGTTCGAGCTGCGGTACTGATTCGGGGCGGACCAATCAGCGCCGTAGATGCGAGAGAATGCGTCGTCGGACGCAAAGCGGACATCCGCCGCGCGCGAAGAGCTCGAGGAGCCGGGATTTGCCGAGACGGGAAGCTGATGCGCCGAGTCTGTGCGAATGGGCACGTTGCTCGACAGCGCCGCCTGATGAGTGCACGCGGCGAGTGAGAATACGACAAGGAAAACGAGCGAATACTTCATTGGCACGGCATAGGGGTCATGGTTGTCAATGATATCCCATGGGGCGCCGAAAAGGTGCTCGTTAGACGGCGGTCTGCACTAACTCGCTTCACAGTTCAAGCTTCAGTACGCCGGTTTCGTGATTTCGGTAGTCCACGAGCGCGATTCTGTGGGCATTGGTGTCCGCGACGTAGGCGAATCGCTCACCGCACGCGACGCCGCCAGGCTCGTGAAGTCCTCGTACCCACGTCTCGGCGCGCCGGGTGACGGGATCCAGCCACTTGAGCGAATCGTTGTACGAGTCGGCAATGAGCAATCGCCCGTCGCGGTGCCGCGCTATTCCCTGTTGGTGTTGCATGCGCACGACGTCGCCGATTCCGTCGATATCGCCGAAATCGAAGAGACCCGTGCCTACAAGGGTGGCAACGCTCCCGTCCTGCTCTGTGTCCGCCATGCGGACCGCGCTCGATTCAGCATCGACAAAGTAAAGCTTGTCTGCATGAGCGAGCACTCCCATTGGCTGCGCGAGCGCCGCATCGAAATGCTGACCGTCGGCAATGTCCTCTCTCTGGCTGCCGCTGTGCCGCATGCCGGTTCCGGTACTCAGTTCCACTGACCAGAGCTGATGCACACCCGCCATGGCGATGAAGACGGTCCCGTCCGCGACAGCCACATCCCAGGGTGAGGACATCGCGCCTGCCTGCAGGTCGGCCGCGGTGCGAAGCTGGTGTCCAGTGCCGGCCAGCGTTGCAATTGCTCCCGATCTCAAATCCACTGTGCGCACGGCGTGGTTCGCCGCGTCGGCGACGTACAGCGTATCGCCTTCGAAGGCCATGCCCTGTGGCGAATTGAAAGCACCCTTTGTCCCGTCGCGGAAAACCGGCTCTCCCGTGCCAATGACGCGGTCGATACGCGCGCTCGTGCCGTCGCTCGACAGCCGGCCTGTCAGAACCCGATTATGTCCGCTGTCAGCTATGGCGATGCGATCGCCATCGAGCTCGATCTTACCCGGATACCGGAGTGTTCCAGGGAGGATTTTAGGCTGGTCGAGCGTTTCGGGAATGGCGGTTCGCACAAGCTCGCCTGCTGACCCGAATGCTTCGACGAGCTGTTGTATCACCGGAGAGAGACGGTCGGCGGTGAACTCTCCTGCCTGGCCTCCGAGCACCCGCCCGGTAGGATCGACTATCTGAAGCGTCGGCCACGCATTTACAGCATAGCTGCGCCATATGCGAAACTGCCGATCGTTGACGACGGGATGCACCACGCCGAAGCGGTTGACGGCTTCCCGGATGCGCTCCGTAATTCGTTCTGCGTGGTACTTGCCGCTATGCACGCCAACCACTGCAATTTCGCTGGGGAAACGCTGCTCGAGCTCCCGCAACTGCGGAAGAACATGAACGCAATTGATTCAGCCGTAGGTCCAGAAATCGAGCAGGAGAATTTTGCCTCGAAAATCCGCAAGCGTGAGGGCTCGGCCGCCGGTGTTTATCCAGTCGAGCCCCTCGGGGAATTCGGGCGCCCTTACGGACGGTTGGTTCATGCTTGGCATTCTAAGTCAGTAGTGCAGGAAAGAGTTTGGTGTCTAGGGTTAATGCGCCGGTGCACGGCTCCGGTGTTCGGTGCACGGTGGTCGGGAGTTACAGCGCGGTGACCGCTGCTCGGGAGCAGAGTGTAAAATAACTTAAAGAGGCTTCCCTGCAGTTCGTAGTTAGCACTTCGCACTTCGCATTTCGCAGTTGGTACTTCGCACTTCGCATTTCGCAGTTGGTACTTCGTACTTCGCGGTTCGCAGTTGGTACTTCGTACTTCGCGGTTCACAGTTGGTACTTCGTACTTCGCGGTTCGCATTGCTTACGGGCAAAGAAAATGGGAGTAGTCCACCGCAACCACTCCCATTCGCTGTGCGTACGAGACCGAGTGTTACGTGCCGGTGTTCACCACCAATGGGGTCGCGCGGACGTGCAAATTGTGGCCAACTCTTATGCCGGCGATGCCATTGGTGTAGACCGCTGACTTTGCGAGCGAGCCAACCTGCTTTTCATTGACCATGAAACGAACCGAATCGGACCCTACGTTAACTGCAAGCTTGTAGCTTGCCTTGCCTGATGCGTCTGCTTTGGGGATACCGTCCGCCGCCTTCCACGCTACCACGTTCTTGGTGCCTGCTCCGTCGCGCGTCTTCACCAGATACTCGCCCGTACCGCGCACCATGAAGTAGCTGTACTTGATGCCGGGCTGATCGAGGGCGGTGCCCCCGAAAAATACTCCAAAAGATTCGGGGTGAGCGGGAGCCTCCATCTGATCGATGGTGGTCTCCACCCTGTATGAGCCAGATGCCGTGTTCTTGGGAGAGTAGACAATGTGATGCGGACCGGTCTGGATGTTCCATCCGGCGTTGTCCTGGGTGTACTTCACATCGGTGATTTGCTGGTTTTCCGCATCGGTGCGTCCGATGAAACCTGCTGGAACCCCTGCTCCTCCCTGCACCGGGGAGTCCGGATCATCCGTCATACCCATACTGTCGGTGCGCGCTGCCACCACTGAGCTGTCCCCCATTGCCGTGTCGGAGGAGGTGTCATCTGCGCTTGGCGCGCAGCCCGTGAACAACAGAGCCAGGCCCGCGGCCGCTATGTGACTTTTCATGAGAGTTCCTGGAGAGGGTGAGTTGTGAGAGAACAATCTTATATAGTCCGTCATGCAAGATTGGCGTTTCTCTCGTCGATTCAGCGTCCGAAATCTGTCAGAACCGATTTTGCCATCAAGCCTTCTCGTTCCGGAAAGTGCAGAACGTTTACAACATCACCATGGGCGCGGCGAGTAACACACCAATCGCGAATGCGTGTGCGATCGAATTCAATCATTTCAGCTATTACCACAAGAGCAGCTTTCACGACTCGGAGATCCAGTACCAAGCGAAATTACAGATACGAATTTCCGGATTGCTGGAATACAAATTTCGGAATGCCTCTTGCAATTTCATTCAGTGCGCGCGAATCTTGCCGTTGTACTCGTGCGTTCGTGTCCGCGTGCTGCATCCACAGTATCCTCGTGATCCAGGAGAAGAGCAATGGCGACAGCATCCAAGTCGTCCCGTGGTCGTAAGCGCTCGGCGTCGAGCGCGAAGAAGGCGTCCAGCAAATCATCGAGCAGGTCGGGCGCCAAGAAGTCATCGCGCAAAGGCGCAACCAAGAAATCGGCATCTCGCAGCACAAAAAAAACCGGCCGTAAATCAGCGAGCAAGTCGGCCTCGCGCAAGCGCACTGCTGCGAAAAAAAGCAGCAGCGGCTCTCGCAAAAGCACAACGAAGAAGAGCGCTTCCAGAAAGAGCACAACGAAAAAGAGCGCTTCGAAAAAGCGTTCGGGCGGGAAGCGCAAGGTGACAGCCGTAACGCGCGTGAAGCGCGTCGCGCGAGGGGTCGTGAAGCAGGCGGGGAGCGCTATTGGATCGGCTTCGGAGTTCGTGAAGGACACCTACGACAACATCACCTGACGTACTAGCCGATCGAGCGGCGATCACGGGACAGCGTTCACGCTGTCCCGTTTTTTATCAACCCCTTCGTGTTGACGAGTCTGTCGAAGCAGTAACCCGGCCGGTGTGCGCTTGAAGCCACTCGCGAACATGCGCGAAAACTTTCTCTCGGCCGTAATCCACCGTTACAACGTGCCCGCACCCCTCCAGCCACAGGAGCCGCTTTTCGCTCGAGCCGATAGCGGCATAGGCGTGCTCGGCAACTGTCGGCGAGATTCGGTTGTCCTCACGCGACTGGAGCAAGAGTGTCGGTGCCAGGATGCGCGGGAGTGACGCTCGCGCGACGTCCGCGATTTTCGACAGCTCGAAAAGGAGCTGCGGTGTCGATGCGCGGTACGATAGCGCCCTGGCGCGTTCTGTTGGATCGTGAATCGATCGCTCTCCACCGCGACCCGCTACATAGACTGTGCTTGCGCTAAGCGCACGGTGCCATCTCGCAACGCGTCTTACAGCTGGCGGCATGTCCAGATACGGGGCTATCAATACCAGTGCCCCAACATCAGCGCTGTCCGCCGCCAGGATACTTGCGAGAGCCCCTCCCATGGATAGCCCGACAATGCTCACATCAGCGTATGAATCCAGTGTTGCCCGGAGCTCCTCTCGCGCCGACTCCAGCCAGTCCGCCGAACGCGATGCTGCGAAGTGGGACAGAGTGCGCCCGTGCCCTGGAAGCAGCGGCGCACGCACCGCGTAACCGTGTGCAACGAGATCGTCCGCGAGATACCTGAGTGTCTGCGGCGTATCGCCAAAGCCATGCAGTAGAAGGACTGCGCGTCCGCCACGAACGTCTTTCGATATGGTCTCGGCACCGGCGACAATGCCCCCCTTTCCGACAGGCATTCGCGCTAATGTGACGCGCTCGAGGCGCCTTGCCGCATGACCACGCCAGCCCAGCGCCAGTGCGATCGCCGCGCCGAGGATGAGAAGAGGAATTGCTGTTGAGAGAAACATTGCCAAGCGCGGCTATTCTGAGACGGTCGCTGCGGCGTAAAGTCCCTGCAGTTCATGCCGTGAATGAGCGTGCCGCCTGTCTCCGGTGATTTCGGCACCTCGCCAGCACATGCGCAAAGGGGAGCCGGCCTGGCGGCCGAACTCCCCTGTTGGTGTCATCCCCCCCACGAGGATGTCCACCCCCCTCATTGCACCCTCTAAACTGTGCCAGATTCGTGCCCACGAACCCAGAATAGCCGGGGATGAAGCGTTCCAATCAGTACTTCACGAGCGTCTGATCAACTTCTTCCCTCCACCGCAATATGCCGCCTGCCAGATTGGAGACACGCGCGAACCCCGCAGCGCGGAGCGTGCGCACAGCCTGTGCGCCCCGCGTGCCTCCCTTGCAGTAGACCACTATCTCGTGCTCTGCGCTGATAGTCTGCATGGCCTGCTCGAGCGAACCAAGCGGAACCAGCCGCGCGCCTGCTATATGCGCGATCTCCCACTCGTGCGGCTCTCGCACATCCAAAAGATCAATCAGCTCCCCATTCGAAAGCGCTCTCAAGAGATCCGCGGGTGAATACTCGTGCATTTGTTCATCAACTGCGCTGTTGACTGGGTTCGTCAACCCGCAGAAGTCGTCGTAATCAATTAGCTCCCTGATCGTTCGCGTGCCGCATGCCGGGCACGTGGGATCGCGCTCGAGCTGCAGAGTTCGGAACTGCATCCGGAGCGCATCAATGAGAAGCAGTCGTCCAGCCAGCGAATCACCGGCGCCGAGCAAAAGCTTTATCGTCTCCGTCGCCTGAATTACTCCCACCAAACCGGGCAGTACACCCAGCACGCCCGCCTCAGCACAGCTGGGAACCAAACCCGGCGGTGGCGGCTCTCGAAACAGGCAGCGGTAGCATGGGCCAGATTCCGTTGCGAAGACCGAGGCCTGACCCTCGAAGCGAAAGACGCTCCCGTACACGTTCGGCTTGCCGAGTATCACGCACGCGTCGTTCGTCAAATACCGCGTTGGAAAATTGTCGGAGCCGTCAACGACGATGTCGTGTTCCCGAATAATGTCGAGCGCGTTTGCCGATGTCAGCCGCGCCTCGACCGTTTCCACATTTACGTGGGGGTTGATCTCCGCAATGGCATCTCGTGCTGAATCGAGCTTCGACCGCCCGACGTCGCTGGTGCCGTGTAAAATCTGGCGCTGAAGATTCGTGACATCGACTACGTCGAAGTCAACCACGCCAAGGTGCCCCACGCCGGCTGCGGCGAGATATAGCGCCGCTGGAGACCCGAGGCCGCCAGCTCCGACCAGCAATACCCTGCCACCCTTGAGGCGCCGCTGTCCATCCAGCCCCACACCAGGCAATAGAAGGTGACGACTGTATCGAAGCGTTTCGTCAGTTGTAAGGGAAGGCAGTGGCATTACTGAAAACTACATGGCTGCGAGCCTCCAGCCCAGATTACATAACCCGGGTTGGCCTCCAGCGCCTCCTGGCGCGCCGGGGGTTAGCTCCTACGGTTGCTTGAAACGACCTATGGCCCGCGCCGAAATTCGCCTGCAGGTGTGAAACGCGCTTCGGTCATTGGTATTCCAGAGCTGAGTGCTAGCGACTCTAATCACGTACGGTGAAATACGCTGGCGTTTCGAACCTGTCCGCTAACGACAGGATCCAGTCTCTGCCGCTCCTCGTGAATTTCAATCGGATGGGGTCGCTCCCTGCTCTCGATCTTTGCCATGAGGCCATCGAAATCCGTTACTACGAGACCACTTCCTTCACGGCGCACCAGGCCTTCCCCGGTGAGACGAGCGAGTACAAGAGAGATTGATTCGCGGGTAGCACCCACCAGTTCTCCCAGAAGCCGCCGGGAGAAAATGTGGGTCGCGCCCTGAGCGTCGGCGAGGCGAGGCGAAGCCGAACCATTGCGTGCCGGGGAACCTGGCACGACATCTCCTTCGCGGCTGCACTCGAGTCGTATGAGCGAAATGACCAGGCGCTCTTCAACAGTGAGGGTGTAATGCTCCCCTTGTTTTTGGAGCAGACTCGTCCTCTCGGATACCATCTGACGCACCAGTGCCATGGCGAGCGCGGGCTGTTCACGCATGAGAGCGTTGAAGCTGGCAGAACTGAGATGGAGAGTCTCGCTTTCTTCCTCGGCTCGCGCGGTGCTGACGTAGCAAAAAGCTTTTTGCAGTCCCTCATCGCCGAAGGTCTCGCCAGGTGCCGCAACCCACGGCACGTACTCTCTCCCAAGCGCCAACTGGCTACGAAGAACGATCTGGCCGAACAGTACGATAAAAACGCCGTCCGCTTGCGAATCGCGCTCGTACACCGTAAAGCCAGCCGGCCATGTGGTGCGCGCCGCATAGTTCGTAAGAGAGTCGCGACACGCGCGTGAAAGCCTTGTAATCGGCTTCAAGGGAGCTGCTAGCAAGTTCCTCCTCGCAATTGTGCGGATAGGGCGCCGGTCGGGTGCGAGACAGGTGCCGAGGTGCCGTCCTGCACGACCGGAGTTACAATACTGCTGTGTTTCTTGCGTTGGCTGCGCAGGTAAGGCACGATACTACAGATGTTGCAAAGCACGGACCGTTGTGCTTGCAGTCACATATACGACTGGGTTGGCGAATTGGTTCTTTCGGTGCACATACGCCGCAAGGCAGGAATGAGAACACGATGGTCCACGCTATGAACATGGCAGCTTTCCAGGCTTATCCGGGGTCATGAGTCCAGCCACCGAGTCAATGCTGCCTGTCATAGTTCTTGGGACCGACACCCTTCTGGCTGCGCTGCCGGCTAGCGGCGTCCAGCTGGCTAGTGCTTGCGGCGCGGCCGGCTTTGCCGCGGCGATACCCGCCGCATGGGGAGACGAAATCATCGCCGACGCTACGCTGAGAATTCTTGCTCGTCGTACAGAAGAACCAGCAATCCTGTGCTCCTGTCCGCATGTGGCCGAAAAGCTCCTGAACAACGGGGCGGATCTCAATCGGTTTCTCGTTCCGGTAGAAGCTCCTCCGGTCGCGACCGCAAGGTATTTGCGCGCGCTGTTCGGCACGACCAAAATTCACGTCACTTATGCTGGAGGTTGTCCTGCCGCCGCCATGCATTCCGAGATTGACACGCACTTCACACCTATGGAGCTGCTTGGCCTTCTTGCCGAGCGCGGAGTCAGACTTTCTACGCGCCAGGACGCGACCGGCACTTACCCGGCATTCCGGCGGTATCGCTCGTTACCCGGCGGCGCACCTGCACCACAAGCGCTTTGGGCACAGAATGGACGGATGCTCGTGGAGCTGGACGCTGGTGATTATTCCTCGGAGCTGGCCGAACGGCTGATCGCCCGCGAAAGGTCACTCTTCGATCTCGCCCCGTGCCTGGGCTGTGCGTGTAGTGGTGTGGTGAACGGTGGAGCGCCGACAGCAGCCCGAGCGACTGTCATGGCTACCGAAGCAGCGCGTGCACGTGGGGAGGTTCTGGACCCAAGCCTTCGGGTCAACGTCGAAAGGCAGATTCCACCTCCCCGGGCGACCCGCAAGCCGCCGACACCCCCGGAATCGCATCCCGCTTACAGGGATTCGGTCGCGCGACCTGGCACGCGCGCCGGGATATACGCAGCGGCCGAAACAACTCTTCCCCGCAAGCACGCTCGCACGCCCGTGCTGATGCGCGCCATAACGTCCGGATCCTTGCCGGTGATACGCACCCGTGCGGGGCGCACCGTTCCGCGCGCTTACATGGCTGTGCGCCATCGCGGACTTTCTGAAGACGCGATGCCGGGCAGGGCAACCCGGCAACACGACATCGACGGCGGAGACAAGGAGGTGCTGCTCAAGGCTCCACTGCTTGCTGACGCAACTTACCGTCGCGCGAAGCCGCCTTCCGTGAACGTGCCATTCCCAGTTGGCGCGGCTTACCGCGTTCCTGGTCCCCCTCCATTGAACACAAGCCGGCTGCACGCCGCTACGGTTCTCGCGCTGGTTGCTGCAGTTGTTGCGGTGGCTATCTACATTTGGTCCTAGTGCGCTTCCTACGTCAATCTCATGGATCCGAAGATCGCGGCGGCGGCACAGGCGCCTTTATGGGCTTTCGCTCGGGATACTTGAAGTCGCCGGGACGGGGCTCCTTATGAATGGACTCCCGGTTGTCTGGCGGATTCACGGTTTCCTGGCGGGATTCACGTTTTTCAGCGTTGACGGAGACAATTGAATCCGTCGTCGCGCTGTCTACCAGTACGGCGCGGTTTTGCGCCGTACACGCACCCAGAGCAACTACCGCCACCAGTCTTGCGGCCAATTTACTCATCTTCGGCTGAAAGCGCCGAAGCGATTTGATCGTGTAGGCGGGTCTCACGCCCGGTGCCCTCGCCGGCGCGCGCCGCCGCCATGGCGAATTGATTCAGCATCTCCGCATCCATGAACGGGTCGGGATCCCGCACCCCAAGATCCGACAAAGAACGCGCAGCCAGTTGCCGCAGTAGCAAACGAGTTTCCTGGTCCAGCCCCAAAAGCGAAGCCGCATCCGCCGGCGGTGGCGGAAGCTTGGCGATTCTGCGGAGACTGGCGGCGTGCGATGCGCGGAAGGACGCCATTTTTACGACGAACGATCCGGCTGTGTGCTCCTGCACGCCATCAACTACTCCCTTTCGCTGCAAGGAACCGAGAAGTTTGATGATCTCTGCACGCACTGCCGCGATTCCGTCAACGCTACCCTTGCCACGCCCCGTAATGACAAGAACCTCGCCAGCATTGGATGCCTGTTGCTGGCGAAGCCACGCGTTGGCGCGGGCACGAGCGTCGTTGGTTGTCGGGAGACCAGCGCGGAGATTCAAGGTGCGCGCGGGGCCAAAGCGCACCTCGTCCAGGGCACGGCTCAAGTCCGCTCGGGACACTGATCCCTCCTTCATTTCGAGATGGCCTGCCGAAGAGCCTGCCGCAACACGTGCCCGTCCAGCCGTTCCGTTGGTTGGGTAAGGGAGACCCAGGCCAGAGTGGGCGCCAAGTCCACCACCCGAGCGAAAGTGTCGTAACGCCCGGTCGCAAAAGGAGGCCCGTAAAAGATGACCGGCACATGCGTGTCGTAGTCATGCGGCGAGCCATGCATCGCAATCGGAACGCCGTAATCCCACACGTTGTAGGGCTTCAGAGTTACCACCACTTCGACTGGTATGTCCGGGGGCAGCGAATTGAGCCAGCGTCGAGCGAAGCTGTCGCGCGCCGTATCGGCGGCGAGCTTACGTACTAAATCAGCACGAAGCACGCCTGAGTGGGCGCGCGCCGCCGTCATGAATTCCTTCAGCACCGCGTCGGCCTCACCGGGAACCCGGCTGAATGCAGCGCGGTCCAGGAACAGCATGCCCAGTTCGAACCGCAGCGCAGAAGAGTCCACTCCTTTCTGCGTGAGCCTTTGACGCTGCTTCTGTACGATGCTTGAAAGGTCGACCCGCTGCGCGCCCTTTCGTAACCCGGTAAGAGGAGCGACGCCGTGATCAGCGGTCAGAGCCATTACGATGCGCGCGGAATCCCGAATCGAGTACAAAGTGTCAATGAAGCTTCCCAGGGTACGGTCAAGTCGCAGGATCTGGTCATGTATTTCTCTGGAATCAGGACCGTACTCGTGCCCTATGTAGTCCGTGGCAGATAGAGATACCGCGAGCACGTCGGTATGCGCATCACTTCCAAGGTCAAGACTGCGCATTCCAGCCAATGCGAACTCGAGTGTCACTTCATCGAGCCATGGGTAGTTCGGCAGGAGCTGCGTCGCTCGTGACGAATCCGCCGGCAAGAGATGCGGAAAGCTGAAATCCTTTCCTCCAGCC
>JACMME010000070.1 GCA_014379205.1 Gemmatimonadaceae bacterium | reverse complement strand
TGACAACGGTGAAGTGCTCGCCGTCCTCAACGTTTTCGCCGCAAATGGCGCTTTCGTGCGTTCCCATCCAGCGGGAACCTTGGCCTTTGACGTGACTGTTCGCTGAGCATTGCTTCGCTGGAGTTCATGAATGGAGAACGGTGTAATAAGGAAAGTCGGCAGGCCTGGTAACCGTTGAGTAAAGGCAATGGGTCGGAGTAGCAACCGCCGGTATCTGAGAGGCGATTTGCCATTTCGGCGACCCCAAAGTTCCCCCGCGCCCTCTCAAGGGCAATATCTTTCTCAATGCCCGTTCTCTCCACAGAAGCCGTTGTTCTGCATTCGTTCGACTATTCGGAGAGCTCACGCATTCTTCGGCTTGCCACTCGTGATGCGGGCACCCAGTCCGTGTTGGCGCGCGGCGCCCGGCGGGCCTCCACGAAATTCGGTAGCGCCCTTGGCCTGTTCGCGCAGGGTGTTGCGCACCTGTATCTGAAGGGCGGACGCGATCTGCAGACCATGAGCTCATTCGATTGCACGCACGCCCGCACATCAATCGGCTGCGACCTCGAGCGCTTTACCGGTGCTGCCGCGCTCGCCGAGTTGATGCTTCGCTTCTCGACAGACGAGCACAATGAAGACTTGTATATGACGCTTGTGCACGCGCTCGATGCGATAGAAGTCGCAGCGCCGGAGCATGCGCGCGGCACGAGCCTCGCCGGCGCGTGGCGTCTCGTTGCGGAACTGGGATTTGCGCCTGCGCTGGATATTTGCGGCATCTGCGAAACTTCCTTTGCGCCCGGCCAATCACTCCGCTTCGTGCCTGAGGCGGGTGGAGTTCTGTGCGCGCGTTGCGGCCGCGACTACGCTTCCGGGCGCGCAATTCCCGATTCCGTCTGTGCAACGATTTCGGCGTGGCTGCAAGGCTCGGAGGTGCCCGTACCGGATATTCGCGAAGCTCGCGCACACCAGCGATTGCTGCGTGAGTTCGTTCATTCGCATCTTGCAGACGGTCGGTCTTTGCGCGCCTTTGAGGTTTGGGAAAACGGCGACTGGAACGCCAGATGATTCTGGGCACGGCTGGTCACGTTGATCACGGCAAGACCGCGTTGGTCAAAGCACTCACCGGAGTCGATACCGACCGGCTCGCTGAGGAGAAGCGTCGGGGCATAACAATCGATCTGGGCTTCGCTCCACTTCGATTGGCTGTCGATCTTCTGCTCGGTGTAGTGGATGTTCCGGGTCACGAAGCTTTTGTCCGTAACATGCTCGCCGGTGCTACGGGTATCGATCTGGCATTGCTCGTCGTCGCCGCGGATGAAGGAGTGATGCCGCAGACGCGCGAGCACCTCGCCATAATCTCACTGCTCGGAATTCGCGAGGCGGTGGTGGCGCTTACGAAAGCAGATCTGGTTGAACCGGATTGGCTGGACCTGGTTCGTGAAGACGTGCGTACAGCTCTTCGTGGATCGCTGATCAGCGAAGCGTCCATGGTCGCGACATCCGTGGTAACGCTTGCGGGGCTGGATGAACTTCGCGACAGGCTGTCCGAAGCTGCTCGTCGTTTGCCTGCACGCGACCCGGGCGACCTGTTCCGAATGCCTGTGGATCGCTCATTCACGATCAAGGGGACCGGGACTGTTGTGACAGGAACAGTGTGGAGCGGAGCTCTCGAGCGCGACTCGCTTGCTACCCTTTTTCCTGGTGGACGAACCGTTCGTGTGCGCCGCATCGAGTCGCATGGCGAGTCGGTGGAAGCAGCGGGCCCGGGACTTCGCGCGGCCATTGCATTGGCCGGTGTCGAAGTTCATGAGGTAAGGCGCGGCGCGGTTCTCGTCGGTACGAACGGCTGGTCGGAGACCAGATCGCTTGTGGGCGATGTCGGACTGCTTGATTCCGCTGCGCGGGCAGTTGGAGCCCGAACAAATCTGAGGTTCCACCTCGGAACTTCAGACGTAGGGGCACGCGTGAGCGTGGTGGGGGGTACACTTGCGCCGGGACAGAGTGGCAAGGCAAAGGTGACTCTATCCGAGCCGGTGGTAGCGCGGGCGGGTGACCGGTTCATACTTCGCTCAGGCTCACCCTTGGAGACGGTGGGCGGCGGAGTCGTATGGGATCCTCTGCCGCAGCACCGGCGCACCAGACTCCGCAGCGACTCCCTTGCCGCCTCGCCGCGCGAGCGCCTGTCGAGCGCGCTTGCGGACGCGTCGCATCACGGTGTTGCCATTTCAGCGTTGCCGGTTCGAATCGGTGTTACGCCTGTTGAGTTGGCCGTTCTGCTTGCGAACCTTCCGGAATCCGCGGTTCGAATTGAGGACGATGTTTATGACTCGTCTGTTTTCCAGTCGCTCATTGCGAAACTGATCGCGGCCGTGGATGCGTATCACAGCCGCAACCCACTCGAGCCCGGAGTATCCCTTCAATTCGTGCGATCCCAGCTGAGGGTTAAGGCGTCTCTCGCCGAGGCGGCTGTGCGACGTGCTGCTTCGGATGGCATGCTTGAGATCTCCGAAGCCTTACTCCGCCGTCGGGGATGGCGTATAGAGCTTACCGCTTCCCAACTGGAGATCAGGAATCAACTCCTGTCAGCTCTGGAGCACGCGGGGCGTGAGCCACCGGACCTGGGGTCGCTTGAGAGCGGCATGGGACGCGAGTGCGTCCCCATGGCCAGATACCTCGAGAGGGAGGGGCTGATCATCCAGGTGGAGGAGAACAGGTTCTACGCCAGGAACGTGGTGGAGGATATGATTCGGGCTCTCAGGGAGGGAATGCAGCCGAAGCGGGAGTATTCGCCGCCCGAGCTTCGGGAATTCCTCGGGTTGTCCCGTAAATTTCTGATACCCTTTCTGGAATATTGTGACCGCTCCAGCATTACGGAACGGCGGGTGGGAGGGAGGGTATTGAGAGGGTGACATATACTCTTGTGGCGCGGTTGCTTGACAGCCTTTGCGCGCCATCATACTGTTCGCGTTGTACGGGACATTTTTCGAAACCCACGAAGGAGCGAGTTACCAGACCCCTTATTCGTCAGTTTGGAGAAGGCGCATGAAGCACCGCTGGGCAGTACTGATGGTGTGTATGCTCACCATCGGGACGCTCCGGTCCAATACGGCGGCCGCGCAGGGGACACCTCCTGTAACTCCGCCGAAGCGAGAACGGAGCCCCGGTTTTGAGCTAGGGCAGAATTATCCAAATCCGTTCAACCCGTCGACAACAATTCCTTTTGTTATCGGGGATTACCCGACGTGCACGGATGCAGGTCGGCAGTATCGCGTCACGCTACGGGTTTTTAACGTGCTGGCGCAGCTTGTTGCTGTACCCATTCTCCAGGGTGAGCCCGCGCCGGGACAGTCGGTGCAGAATCTCCTGTTGTCATGCGGTCGATATACGGCCTACTGGAACGGCAACTACTTGACGACTACTCGAGAAGTAGCGTCGGGGATTTATCTGTATCAGATCCAGGTTGATGGACGCGCTACAGTCAAGAAAATGCTGGTTATGAAATAGCTGCAGGCTGGGCGATCGGTGGACAACAGTGGGGCCTTGAAGACAGGGCCCCACTGTTTTTTATGGAAGCGATTGTTTGCGAGCAGCAGTTTTATTGCTGAGCACGGCGCTATCAATTCGGCCCCAGATGACGAGTGCGTGCGCCGGATCATCAGCGAGAGAACGCGCGGCGCTTTCCAATTGAAGGCTCGACAGGCCCTGCTCTTGCAACGTTGCTCGACGCGCGGTCACTTTCCCGGCGCTATCGAGTGTGGAATCACCTTCTATGGCGCGCAACTTCGCCATAGCGTCGACAAAGGTCGATTCATCCACTCCGGAGATTTCTTGCCCTCGCCGACACGCTCCGGCGATCAGGACCACAGCGACATGCATTATCACAAGGCTCGCACGCATCGTAGGGCAAGGCTAGGCGCGCGGCAGTCGCGAGTCAAGCTGGTATGACTTCCGTTCCAACTGAAACACCAAGTGACATTGACGGTCCCAAATCAACTGGGACGTGGCCTGTGCCGGTGGGTGCCGCTCGCTTCATCACTCGCGGGAAGCTGGCGCTCAGCGCGGCGTATTGGCTCGCGTGGCTGTCGTTCTCGCGTCGCACTGTCATCGGCACGGGTATCCAGCGCGAATTTGAAAACCTCGGTCTTGGCTCGCTTCGGCTTGTCTCGGCCGCATCAGTCCTCGTTGGTCTGATCGCGATCTTTCAGATCGCATACCAGCTGTCCGAGTATGGCGCCGAGATGATGAGCGTCCGCGCGATTGGCTGGTTCACGGCGCGTGAGTTCGGGCCTGTCGGCGTTGCGCTCATGGTCGTAGCCAGGAGCGCCGCCGGTATCGCGGGTGAGCTCGCTTCCATGCGCGCCAATGGAGAGATCGATGCTCTTCGCGCCATGGGGCTCGATCCTGTAAAGTATCTCGTCGCCCCCAAGCTCGCGGCCCTCCTCGTTGCAATGCCCGCGCTCACCATACTGGCTGACGGGCTTATTACGTTTGGAGGATGGCTCGGTAGCACGTTCATTCTGAAGTACAGTACTGCATTCTTTCTCGACCAGTACCGCGTCGCATTCGAGGTGCGGGATCTCGTCATCGGGCTCGCGAAGAGTTTGATCTTTGCCTTCGTTATAGTTCTCGTTTCAGCGGATGAAGGCTTGAACGTTGAGGGACGCGTTGCCGCCATCGGCGAGGCGGCAACCAGGGCAGTTGTGTATGCCGTTATTGGTGTTCTGGGTGTGGACACATTGATGAACGCTATTTTCTATTTCATTCCGGTGCTTGCGTGATCGCACCCGTTCTGAAAGTCGAGCGGCTCACGGGGCCTGCGGGAGCCGCGGCTATCTTTGACGTCTCAATGGCGGTCGACCCCGGCTGCACAACGGTGGTGCTTGGACCGATCCACGCGGGCAAGACCATGCTGATGCGCCACCTTGTCGGCCTTGAAGCAGCTTCCCATGGCACCATTACCGTTGATGGAGAAGCCTTTGATGCGCGAGGCGAGCCCGACGTGGTTCTACGCCGTATGCGCGCGCGCATCGGCGTCGTTTTCCAGGGAGCCGCTCTTATCTCCAGGTTGAGTGCCCTGGACAATGTGGAGCTCCCGCTCCTGGAGCACACCAACGCCACCGCGACTGAAGCATCCGATGCTGCGCACGCGCTGCTTACGGAAGCGGGACTCGTCAAGGATCACGATACCGACCCGGCGCAACTTGGCCGCGCGGCACAGCGCCGGGTCGCTCTTGCACGCGCTCTGGCGCTCAGGCCCCCGGTAATGTTGCTGGATGAGCCGACGCAGGGTCTCGATCCCCATGCTGCCTCGGAGCTCGACGAAATATTGGAGCGACTACAAAGCGCCAACGGATTTGGATTGGTGATCTTTTCTCACGACGTCAGATATGCGTTTGGTCGCGCCGATCAGATCTATGTGATGTCGAATGGTTCGATCATCGAGCAGGGCACTCCAGAGGCAGTGCGTGAAAGTGACAACGATGTTGTGCATCGGCTGCTCAACCGCCGCGGTGCGGCATGAAAGGCGATTCCAAACTTGGCATTCTTGCATTTCTTGGAGCGACTGCGCTGGTTCTCGTCGCCCTGGTCGCGTTCGCTCGATATCCTTCACTACTTCGGGGCGGCAAGGAGTATCACGCCGTTTTTCGCTCGGTTTCCGGACTGAATCTCGGTGACGAAGTCAGATATGGTGGTCTGCTGGTCGGCTCGATCACCGCGATGCAGCTGGACAGCGAGGACCCCACCCGGATCGATATCAGCTTTCGCGTCAAGAAAAACACGCCGGTCCGGGTGGATACACGAGCAAGCATCACGCAGGTAGGATTGCTCGGAGCTCCGCATCTCAACCTGGTAACCGGCCAGAGCGACGCCGCGGAATTACCACCGGGAAATACTCTCGAGACCGAGGACAATCTCACGTTCCAGGATGCAATGAGCAAACTGGCGCGTTTTCTCGGCCGCGCGGACACACTATTCTCTGGCGCGGAGAAGATAGCGGCAACGTCTCCGCTCGAGCGGCTTGACCGCACGCTGGTTCATGCTGACTCGCTTTTCATGAACGCGAACAGAGGATCGCAGCACCTGTTCAGCAGGCTCGATTCCGCCAATAATCAGCTCACGAGCGTACTGGCGCGGACGGAGCGCCTTGTCGCTGCCCTCGACACCACTGTCCGCAGCGCTCGGCCCGAGATCGCGAGCACGCAGAAGGCCATGGTGGAGACCTTGAACGAAACGCGGCAGTTGGTGGCGGAGCTTCGTAATGCCATGGACCGCGGAGAGCGCGTTGAGGCTATTCTGCGGGATCTTTCCAAGGCATCCGATGACCTCGCTCGGCTGACCAACCGTATCGAGCGCGAACCCCTCAGCGTGCTCAGGCGACAAGCAGCGCCGAAGAAGCGC
>JACMME010000069.1 GCA_014379205.1 Gemmatimonadaceae bacterium | reverse complement strand
GCCGTGATTCCGTGTCGAACTCCCATGCCGTCCTCCGAAACATTGTCAGAAGTTCCTGCCCTCATTACGTCCCCAGAATCAGCTCGACCGCTTCCACATACCTGCGCCAACTGATTGTCTCGGAGCCGACCGCGCTGCGTCCGGTTTTGGTGAGCCGGTAGTACTTTGCCTGGCGATTGTTCTCGGTTGTTCGCCATTCGCTTTCGATCCACCCCTTGTGCTCGAGCCGTTGAAGCGCCGGGTAGATGGATCCCTGGTTCACCTCGAGCACGCCGCGGGAGACTTGCTGGATGCGCTGGCTGATCCCCCAGCCGTGCATGGGCTCAAGCGTAAGGGTGCGCAGGACGAGGAGGTCGAGCGTTCCCCGGAGAACGTCGGTGGAGGGTTGAGGCTGTGGCATGGAAGCTCGGGAAAGACGAGTTGGCGGGATCTTCTGTGGGATTTCGACAGGAGTGTAGTGTTTCTTCTGTAGAAAGTCAACAGGAGACCGCCGGAGATGTGCACTTGACGCCTCGGCCCCCGTGACTTATTTCTTCCCCTCAACCTTTGAGGGGAAGCGATGCAAGGCCGTCACGATCTCGATTTGCTCCAGGGGACGCTCGACGTCCTCGTTCTCAAGACCCTGTCCTGGGGCCCGCGCCATGGCTATGCAGTCGCGCGCTGGATCCGCGACACCACGGGCGATCGGGTTCGGGTAGAAGATGGTGCGCTATACACTGCGCTCCACCGCATGGAGCAGCGCGGGTGGATCGAAAGTGAATGGGGGCTCTCCGAAAACAATCGCAAAGCCAAGTACTATCAGCTTACCCCGGGTGGGCGGAAGCAGCTCCGCGTCCAGACTACGACCTGGACCATTTATGCCGAGGCCGTGTTCACCGTCCTGCGCGCCGTCTGAGCAAGCCAGAGGATAAAACCCATGCCGCGTTTTCCGGGAATCCATCGCATGTTTCGCTCGCGCGAGATCTCGAGCGTTGAGCGAGAGGTAGACGACGAGCTGTCCTTTCACTTCGCGATGCGCGTGCAGGAGCTCATCGCGAAGGGCCTGACGCCCGAAGCCGCGAACGCAGAGGCCGAGCGCGCATTTGGTGACGTCGCGCTGGTGCGTGCGAGCCTCCAGCGCATGGGCCGCGAGGTGCGCGGCCGGGAGCGGCGGGCCGAGTGGTGGGCTGACACTGTGCGCGATGTGCGTCTCGCACTCCGCGGGATACGCCGGCAGCCCATGTTCGCTCTGACGGTGGTACTGACGCTTGCGCTAGGCATTGGGGCCAACATCGCAATGTTCGGGATCGTCGACCGACTGCTCCTGCGACCGCCGGCGCATTTGCGCGCTCCCGACCTTCTGAGAAGGCTTTACTTCACCATCACGAGCGACGGCGAGGAAACGACGCAGCCTCACATGAGTTATCCGCAGTTCCTCGTCATGCGCGAGAGCATGCGGTCTGCCGCTGGCGTCGCGGCGTTCTATTCTCCCGAACTGACACTCGGCGAGGGCGATGCAGCCCGACCGCAGCCTACCATGCTTGTGACGGCGAACTTCTTCTCCACACTCGGAGTGCGTCTCGTGCTCGGGCGTTCGTTCACGGACGAGGAGGACACGCCGCCGGCCGGCGCGCGGGTCGCCGTAATCAGCTACGAACTCTGGCAGCGTGAGTACGGCGGTGAACGTCAAGTGATCGGCAACCCGGTCACCATCGCCGGAGACCGTTATGAGATTATCGGAGTAGCGCCGCGGGGGTTCACTGGGGTGGATCTCAAGCGCATCGAGGTATGGGTTCCGCTAAGCGCTGCCGCAAGCAAGATCATCAACTCGCGCTACGTGCCGGAGCCCTGGAACCAGGCGAAGAACATCGAGTGGCTGCGCGGTATCGCTCGCGTGAACGAACCGGCGACAATCGCGCGTACGACGTCGGAGGCGACCGGCGGCTTCCGCCGGGCGCTCGAGGCCACGTTGAGCACTGCAAGGGTCGATTCGATGCGACCCCGCGCAGCGCTCGAACCACTGCTGCTCGAGCGCGGCCCCGACCGTACCCCGACCGCACGAATCGCTGTATGGCTTGCGGGGATGGCGCTCGTCGTGCTACTCATCGCGTGCGCGAACGTTGCCAACCTGCTCCTCGCCCGCGCATTGCGCCGCCGCCGCGAGATCGCGCTGCGTCTGGCACTCGGCGCCGGTCGCGGCCGGCTGGTCGCCCATCTGCTAACCGAGGGAATGCTCCTCACTCTTTTCGGCGGAGTATGCGCGGTGTTCATCGCGCATTGGGGGGGCGTATTGGTACGCGAAATCGTCATTCCCGATGTGGCGTGGGGTGACACGCTCGTCGACCCGCGGATGCTCCTCGTCGCCGGCGCGGCCGTGCTCCTTACATGGACCCTCACCAGTCTCGTCCCGGCGCTTCAGGCAAGCGACATCGAGCTCGCTGGCGCACTGAAAACTGGGGCACGCGAGGGCGGGGGAAAGCGATCGCGGACGCGCAACGTTCTCGTCGTCGCGCAGGCAGCGCTTTCGCTGGTGCTGCTGGTGGGTGCTGGGCTCTTTCTCCGATCGCTGCACAACGCACGATCGGTAGATCTCGGATTTTCGGCGGATAAAGTGCTCACCGTCGAGGCCAACTTCGCCGCCGCCGGCTATTCGAACGAGGAGTCGCTGGCTTTATACGAGCGTCTCCTGGAGCGCATGGGAAGCCTTCCCGGCGTACAGCACGCCAGCCTCGGCGTCACGATCCCATTCTCGACGTTGTTGAACGTGGGCATTCGGCTTCCGGGGCGCGACTCCGTTCGGTTGCCACCTACTGGGCCACCTCGCATCAACGCGGTAACTGCGGACTACTTCCCGACGCTGGGGACGCCAATCCGCCAGGGGCGCGGCTTCACCGAGCGTGACCGCAGGGGGGCGACGCCCGTGACCGTGGTGAACGAGATGATGGCGCGCACGCTCTGGCCCGGCCAAAATCCGCTGGGACAGTGCGTAATCATCACCGAGTCGGAGGGCGAGCCATGCCTCGAGGTGGTGGGCATCGCCGCCGATGTGCGCTGGAACGATCTGCAGGAACACCCTGCGATGCAAATGTACGTCGCGATGGCGCAGAGGGTTTGGGACTCGCCGTTGCGCGTGGTCTATCTGCGTACGACAGAAGACGGAACAGCCCTCGCGCACGCGGCGCGGCGCGAGGTACGCGAGATGGTGCCGAGCATCCTGTTCGCAGACGTGAATTCGCTGGCGCAGAACATCGAGCCATCGATGCGCCCCTGGAGGCTTGGCGCCACGATGTTTACGGTGTTCGGCGCGCTGGCGCTGGTACTCGCCGCGCTGGGGCTCTACAGCGTCATTGCATATGACGTCGCGCAACGGATGCACGAGATGGGCATTCGCATCGTGCTTGGCGCGCGCTCGGCAGACGTGCTGCTTCTCGTTGTAGGGCAGGGAGTACGAGTCGCCGGACTGGGAATCGCGCTCGGTGCAATCATCGTGCTGTTCACCGGACGGTGGATCCGGTCGCTGCTATTCGAAATTTCGCCTCGCGATCCGGTTGTGATTGCGGCGATGACGCTGACGCTGCTCTTGGTGGCCGTCGCGGCGAGCCTCATCCCCGCCTGGCGCGCCACGCGTGTACATCCGAGCGAGGCGCTCCGGGCGGACTAACCTTAGTGATGGCGGGCGTATCGGTTCGAACCGCACGAGGATTAGAATTCCTTCCGGCTTGCGACCAGGGGTGTTCCAGGCGATTGCGGCCGTGATATCGATGTGATAGTCCTTCACGCCTACCTACAATCACGAGTCGATTCAATGAGCACTGAAAGCACCACGATCAAAGCACCCGTCACCGCCGGAAAGCAGACTGAAGTCGCCGTACTGGCGGCGGGCTGCTTTTGGGGTGTGGAAGAGATTCTTCGCAAGATTCCGGGAGTGATCGATACTGACGTCGGGTACACGGGCGGCTGGCTCGAGAACCCGACATACCACGACACCCACGACAGCAAGTCGGGACACGCCGAGTCGATTCGCATCACCTTCGATCCCGCGATCCTGGGCTACGAGACTCTGCTGGAGCAGTGGTTCTTCCGCCTGCACGACCCGACAACGCTCAATCGCCAGGGGAACGACACCGGTACGCAGTATCGTTCGGCGATCTTCTATACCTCGCCCGAGCAGCGCGAGATCGCCGAGCGAGTGAAGGAGCGGGTCGGCAAGTCGGGCAAATGGAAGAAGCCGATCACAACAGAGATCTCGGCCGCCTCAACGTGGTACACTGCCGAGAAATACCACCAGGATTATCTGCAGAAAAATCCCGGCGGCTACACCTGCCACTGGATGCGCGATTAGTTCGCGATAGCTGCGGGCAGCATGATACGAGGGGAGTGGGGGATGGGGATGGGGAGTGGCGGAATTCCGCGACCCGACTCCCCATCCCCTGCTCCCTCGCAGTGCGCTATTGCTTCATCATGGACAGGCCGGTGACGGTTGCATCCGTGTTGTGGGCAAAGCGAATTCCGTACACGCCATCTGTGGACTTCAGCTTTCCCTCGCCGACCAGAGCGGATTTGTCGTAGCTCCCGACGACGGTGCCGTTTATGGCGCATTCCACCTTGTCATCCTTTACCGTGACGGCGATTTCCTGGGTCACAGGCTCACCGGCGCCGGCCGCTTTGTTCACTGCCGGATTCTCCTCGCCGCGTCCGTTCATCTGGAAAGAGGCTGGGCCGAATCCCCGCACGATGAACTTCCCGTTGCCGTACGCGGCGCAGTACAGGTAACTCTGCGTGTCTGTCCCCATGTCGTTTCCGCCGATGACGATTCCATACGGATGGGGATGATCATTGATCGACATATATTTTGCTTCCCTGAACGTCGCCTTGACCGTGTAGTTGCCGCTCGCCGTGTTCTTCGGATTCCAGTACGACACGGCGGGGCCGGTTGTCACGTGGAGGGCATCTCCCTCCATGCCGAGCTTAGCATTGCTCAAGAGCTGTCCCGACGCCGCTTCCTTGGCGTCGATCGCGCCGGTCCAGTCAGGCACGGATATGCCACCCGCACTCACCTTTACGGATTCTTCGCTCGGCTGAGCGACCGAGCCTTCGGATGTTTTGGTACTGGAGCCCTTGGAACTGCACGCTCCGAAGGCGAGCACGATGGCGACTGCGGCTAAGGCGGAATGGTGACGGCTGCGCATGGATATCTCCTCTCGTTGATAGGGTGGTTCTCCAAAACTACACGATGCGAGACTGGAATTCGCTTTCATGTAAGCCGCGTCACAGACTCGTCGGTGTCCGGCAGCCGATTTCTGAATTTCAGCTCTTCTTCTTGTGTTCTCCGGCAGCTTCGTTCTCGCGGCTGCGAGTCTTGCCTCTACACTCGCGACCGCCAGAGCATTTTGGGCTCCGCGAATCCGCGTCAAATCAACCTGATGGATGTTCGCGCGTCCATCCCCTTCAATGTTAGGGTTCCGTGCGCTATCGCTGCCCTCGCCTTGGGCCAGGTCATCAATACGGCTGCACCCGAGTGCATTGCTACTGCGCGATCCATTGTTGCAACTCGGTCATCGTTTCGAGCAACGTAAATTGGCCACGAGCGCTTCCCGGAATTGTGATGTCGGTTGTCCCCCTCTTCCTGGAGTGCGAATATGACTGGGCCAAGTGCGTTAGGCTGGTCCATGACCGGCACGACAGCAAAGGTGTCGCATGCCTGAGAACTTAGCGCACGACCCAACCCCGCTGCTTATTGGAGCTTTTCTCGACTCTGCCGCGGTAGCTCTCGAATGTGTCAGAGCGGAGGCGGACAGTCACTTTGAGGTAAGTGTTCAGCAGGTTACCTCCGAAGGCCTGGAGCAGGTGGAGCCCGAGCAAGTTCGCGGGTTTTTTTTCGCGCGCCGTGTTTTTCGAACTCGCAGTCTCGTTGGAGAGATCACCTTCGGAGACCGAGAGCTCGAGGTAAATTTCACAGTTGGTCGGGTGAGAAGCGGCAACGCAATCTCAGGCCAGTACGGCTTGTGGGAATGGGTGGCTGCGCTTGGCGGGACTTACCCGCAAGCGCGCGGAGATCAGTTCGTGCTGACGGTCGAACGCCTTCGCGCCGTGGTGGATAGCATTGGAGCGGTTTTCTGCGAGTACGCGCCGAGGATTGCACTTGCCGGTACGGACGTAGAGGTCCGCCTCGAAGCGGCACGCGCCCGGCGGCAGGCGGAATGGAATGAGGAAATGAGGGCGGAAGATCATCGGCGCGCTGCCAGCCTTGCTGCGGCCGCTTTCCGGGCGCGAGACTACGAGGGCGTCGTTAAGCTCCTCAATCCCTTCAAGACCCGGCTGACGCCTGCTGAACGAAAGAAGCTTGCCATGGCGCGCAAGCACTTGTAGGCGACGGTCGCGACGCCCAATAAATAGTGGCTGGCGCGTCCACGTTACTGTCGGCATAATCTCACGCCACAAATGAATTCAGACCGTCTCGCACCGATCGCAACCTCGCTCGGCTCGCCAAACGGCGAGGCGCGAGAACGCGTCGTGCAGGCGTTATGCATCCATTTCGCAAGCGACCATCTCAGCATGACTGAGCTTGAGGACCGACTCGAGCGCGCCTACGCCGCGCGATCAGCGGGCGAGCTGGAGGCATTGGTCGCCAATCTGCCGGTCCTGTCCCGTGACAAAGTCGACCAGGGGCTGGCTCCGATTCTCGCACCGTCCAGCGTGGTTCCGCCGCGCGGAGTGTTAATGGCGGTAATGGGCGGTAACGGACGCAGAGGTGGCTGGCTCGTTCCGCGACACTTGAAGATCGTTGCTGTTATGGGAGGTGCGGAGCTGGATATGCGCGAGGCCAGGTTCTCCCCCGGGGTTACCGAGATCGATGTGTTTGTGCTGATGGGCGGAGTGGAAATCTCCGTACCGCCGGGTGTGCGAGTGGAAATCGTCGGCTCGGCCCTGATGGGAGGGTTTGAGGCGGACGCCGGGGACGCTTCCGCTCTGGATTCGTCGCAGCCCATTCTGCGAATATCGGGCCTCGTGATCATGGGTGGAGTCGAAGCCAAAGTGCGGAAGCCCGGCAAGAAAATGCTCAAGAAATTTCAGGCGGCGTGGGAGGCGACGAGAGCTTTGCCGTCTGGCAGAGATCAGTAACGCCTCTTAACTGAGCGAACGCACGAGCGCCCAGAGAGCAAGCATCGAGATAGCAAGGCCGGCTATCGCCAACAAGGCGAGCACGATTGCCACCGCACCGACCAGAGTTCGGCTTGACGTGTGGGTTGAGCGCGGTTGCGCGAGGTAGCGCTCGAGAAGAGCCACATTGCGCGTGTTCGACTTCCAGCCCACGTCAAATGCATCGCCGAGCACGGGGACGGCCGACACGATGGTGTCCAGCGCAACGTTGCCGAGCATCCGCAGGACTACCGTGCGGGGAGCACCAAGTCGCGCCCCCAAAAGAACGACGTAACCCGAT
>JACMME010000068.1 GCA_014379205.1 Gemmatimonadaceae bacterium | reverse complement strand
GTCCCGTCGAAGTTGAAGAGCGGCGCCACCGCTGCCGGATCCCTGAAGTTATCTGTATTCAGGACGTTGAAGATCTCGAGCACGGCTTCCAGCGATCCGCGATTGGAAATGGTGAATGGACGCGAAATTCGCACATCCCACGAGAAATACTCGTTGTCTTTCCGAAGGGTGTTGCGCTCGAGGATGGTTCCGTTTTGGCAGATGCGTTCCGCGGCGCTCGCGGCGCGCTCTCCTGACGGCTGATTGTTTTCGCACTTCTCGGAAATCGGCTGCGCCGAGTAGTAGCTGACTCGATTGTTGAAGTACAATGCCCACGGAGCCTTCGCCAGAAGCCAGACGTTGACGCGGTGGCGCTGATCGCGGTCGGAGTACCCGTATTCGCTGTCCAGCCGGTCCGCGCGTGCGTACCGGAAGGTGAATGGATCGCGCTCGTTATCGTCGTCGGACTTGTCCCACGAGATCGTGTAGTTGGCTTGGAAGTCGATCGCCTGGGTGACGCGTCCCTTGAGTGATGCAGTTACACCCTGGAAGCGCGACTTCGCGGTGCTCTCAACGACCGTGAGCACATCAATTCCGTTGAGCGTATCCGCCACTCCCGTGGACGCATTCGCCTGAGCCGGCAAACCTGTTCTGAACGGCCCCACCGTACCGTTGCCGAACAAGGGATCGTTGCGATTGACGAAGCGCGTGAGAAAATCCGTGCGGGAATAGTTGTATGAGATGGACGGTGCCCATCCCTCGGCGACCTGCCATTCAAAGCCCGCGCTGAACGCCGCGGTGCGAGGGTTTCTGAAGTCCTTGTCCGTTACGGTAACCCCTGGGTGGTCCGGAAATACATTCGCGGTCGGGACAAGGTCCGGATAGCTCGGCGGAGTAACGCCGAAGTCGTTGAAGAAACTGGCCCGGAAGATGTTCTGTCCTATGGACCCGTTGCTTGTCCTGGTGCCGGCAAGGACGAGACCGGGAATTCGGGCGTAGTATAGTCCCGCGCTCCCGCGAAGCACCTTGGTTCCATCATCGTCGATATCCCACGCGATTCCGAGGCGCGGCTGAAACATCTTCCAGTCCGACGGGATCTCGCCATCAGATGGGAATTCACGTCCCATGCGGGATTCCCCGATGTATGGAGCGAAAAATACTTCGCTGGCCGGGGTGAGCGGATCAGGCTGAATCTGCGCTTCCCACCTGAGACCATAGTTAATCGTGAGATCGCTTCGTGGCTGCCACGTATCCTGGGCGTACAGCGCGACCTCATGCTGCGTGAGACGTTGCGTGCCCGCTTCCTCTGCGGAAGTGAACGGAGGCACGGGAGCGAATTGAAGATAGAAGAGCAGGGGACCGCCGATGCTGCTTCCCTGCGGACACGTTCCCACTGAGCTCGATGTGACAAAGCTGCCGTTCGCGATGTCAAAGCACTCCACAAAGCGGGGATTCGCGGCATAGTTCAGAAAGCCGTCAACGCTGCTGAATATGTATCGCCCATTGGCGAACCCGACGAACGTCTGCTTTTCTTCCGTTCGGTTCCATTCCGCCCCGAATTTGAACAGGTGCGTCCCCATAACCTTGGAGATGTTGTCCAGCACCTGAATCCGTGTGTCGTACGCCTTGATCGGAATGAAAAATGGCTGGCCAAATCGATAGCCGGCCGCGAAATCCGCTCCCGTGTCGGGAAATGGCCGCTCACCGTCGATGGTGGGCCCTTCGTAAGGCCGCGGCCGGTCCTCGCGAGACAACTGAAAGCGAAACTCGTTAGAGATCGTCGGTGAAAGCACCGAAGAGAGGCTGCCATTCACAGCGTGGGAGTAGTCCTTTTCCACAGCGTTTGCGCTGCGGCCCCACTCATTCACATCGAATGTCCCGTTGATCTGCTTGGAGTTCGTGTAGTTGTACTTGAGCGAAAAGTTGTGTTCGTTGGAGAGCCGATAGTCGAACTTCGCCAGGAGAGCATTCGCGTCGTTCGTTCTCCGGATCGATCCGTAATCGCCGGCAAGGGCTCCCCCAAATGCCGAGTCCATGTACTGCCGGAGAGCGGGGTCGATGCGGTCAGGGTCTGTCTGTTTGGTCTGGTTGAACTCCTGCTGGTCGTACGCCAGAAAGAAGAAGGCGCGATCCTTCTTGATGGGACCACCGAGGGTGAAGCCGAACTGATGCTGCGAAAAGTTCGGATTGCCTCCATTCCGCGCGAAATCGGATGAGATCTTGTCCGACTTGCCGTAGTAGTGCGCTGATCCGCGAAAATCGTTGGTACCCGACTTCGTAACGATGTTCACGAAGCCGCCGCCCGACCGGCCGAATTCCGCGCTCGCACCGTTGCTCACGACGACCATTTCCTGAACGGCGTCGAGATTGAACGTGAACGCCGGACGTTGCCCGCCGCGCTGCTCACCGAAGAAGGGGTTGTTGAAATCGGCACCATCTACCGAGACGTTGTTGTGAATGCCGCGCTGGCCGCCGACGCTCAGCTCATCACCATCGGGTCCTTGCACGATCGCCACGTTCGGAGTCAGCAGGGTAAGGTTCAGGAAATTGCGGCCGTTGTTCGGGAGACCGGAAACCACCTCGCTGCTCAGGCGAGTTGCCGCCGCCGAACGATCGGCATCCACGATGGACGCGTCACCGGTTATCTCGACTGAGGCGATCTCAACAGCGCTGCGAGTGAGGATGAATTCCAGCTCCACCGTCTCGCCGAGTCGTACCAGGACGCCGGGGCGGCGCTCAGCCTTGAAGCCGAGAGAGCGCGCGGTCACATCGTAAGTCCCGAGTGGCAGCAGTGTAGCCACGAAAACACCGCGAGCATTCGTCTGAACAACGCGCTCGAAGTTGGTGTTCACATTACGCAGCGTGATTGTCGCGCCAACAATGCTCTCGGCGGACGAATCCGACACGGCACCGCGCACGATACCCGTGGTCGCCTGACCTTGCGCTTGCACTCGACCTGAGACGAGGCAAAGCGCCAACGCGCACAACGCTGCGACGATGCGATTCTGCATTAGACATGACCTCTGCTTGGGAAGAGCCGGCTTGGACGCGGAGCGCAGTACTCGGGACACTGGGCAACGCGCCGATAAGTTAGAGATGCGTGACGGCCGCGCCAGATCTTACAGCGTAACAAAGTTTCGCTTTGTTCCCATTATGGATCGATATCCGGAGCTGGCGGCCGTGAACGCATGGCGTTTTGAGACCGTGTGATAGGCCGCAGCACCGCGACCCGCGCGCACCGTCACGCATTCTTCGGCGTACCGTTACCGCAGCATGGTGCGCGCCGCCGCCATTCCGTGACACGAGAGAAATATCGTGGCGCTGCGAAGCGTGGCGACCGCCGCGCACCTTGTCCCCAACTGCGGGAGCAGCGATGCAAAAGCCAGTTTTTCTCACTCGACTCGTGTTCAGCAGTGCTCTCATCTCTTCGCTCGCCTCTGCGCCAGCCATAGCGCAGCAGCCGCAGGTGGCAGACACACTCCGGCGCGGTGCTGACAGTGCGCGTACGCTCACGAGCGTGGAGGTCGTCGCCACCGCGTCAGGCCAGGGCGTGACGCGGTCTGCGAACGCCGTCACGAAGGCCGACCTGCGAGCGGCGCCAGCCGGGACTAGCGCGCTTCGTGTGATCGAGAAGCTCCCTGGCGTAAACTTCCAGAGCGCCGAGCCGCTTGGGCTGTATGAGTGGTCCAATCGCGTCACGATACGGGGCTTCCAGACCCCCCAGATCGGCCAGACTTTCGATGGCCTGCCGCTCGGCGACATGAGCTACGGCAACTTCAACGGACTTGGAATCGGCCGTGCGGTGGACGCCGAGAACATCAATGCGACCTCGGTCACCCAGGGCACCGGCGCACTTGGCACCGCGTCCAGCAATAACCTCGGCGGGGTGATACAGTATGAGTCCGAGGACCCGTTCAATAAGCGCACCGCCTCAATCCGGCAGATGGTCGGGGAGGACAACGCGCGTAAAACCTTTCTTCGCGCCGACCTCGGCCTCCGCAGTCTCGGCACCAACGCGGCCGTGAAGGGGTTCGTCAGCTTCTCGCGCCTCGATTCAGACAAATGGAAAGGGTCAGGCGAACGCTTCTCCCCGGAGCGCGGGGCCCTCTTTGGCAGCGACGGCTTCCTCTTCGACGCCGCCGAGCACTGGCAGGATCACATAAACACCAAAGTCGTTGCCCTCATCGGCGCTCACAAGTTCACCGCCTACTACAATTTCGCGGACCGGAAGGAAGCCGATTACACCGATCTCTCGCTTCAGCGCTTCCGCCAGAGTGGACGCGATTGGGACCAGTTCAGCAGCTGGAGCGCGGCCCAGGCGGCGGCGCAGAGCGAGACGCCCGACGAAGCGTACTTCCACTCGGCAATCGGCGCACGCCGCGACCACCTCGGCTACCTGGCCGCCGACTTCGGCCTGCCGGGCGACGCACGCCTGGTTGTTACGCCGTACTTCCATACCAACGATGGCGTTGGCGACTGGCACGCACCGAACTATGGCGCAACATGGAGCCCGGACCCGATTTACTTCCGCGAAACGCAATACGACACCGAGCGTCGTGGTGTGGTCGCCAGGGCCACCGCCACCATCGCGTTTAACCGGCTCGAGGGGGGCCTCTGGTACGAGAGCAATACAGCGAACATCCGGCGCGTCGGCTGGCGGCTGCGCGACTTCAGCAGCAGCCCGGATGTGGACTTTGACAACGTCTTGCGGCTTTTCTTCGACCGCACTGGCGACATCGGCACCACCGTCGCTTACCTGCAGAATACGAACTCCGTTCTCAGCGATAGGCTAACGCTGACCTACGGCGCCAAATATCTCAAGATCGACGCCGACTTTCAGAATAACGGCATTACTATAGCGAACGCCGCCACGGCGCCCGACACAGCCCGACCCGACGCCTCATTCCCCGTCAAAGGCCAAGTCCTGCCTCAATTCGGTGCCGTGTTCGCAGCGAGCCCGACAGACCAGCTCTTCGCGAACCTGTCGGAGAACGTCAACGCCTTCCCGTACAGCCCGCAATCCGGTGTCTACAACACCAGCCCTACGGCGTTCGCACGGTTTAACGACGCCACAGACCCGGAGCGCGCTACGACGTTCGAGCTCGGTGTGCGCACGCGGCGGGCGCGCGTGGAAGCGTCGCTCGCCGCATACACTATCAATTACCGGCACCGCCTCATCGGCGTCGCCGTATGCCCGCTCACCGCGACGTGCGTCAGCTCGTTCGCCAACGTCGGCGACGTGAGCACGCGCGGCATCGAGGCGCTCACAATCGTGCGTCTCGCGCCGGCACTCGCGTTGCACACCGCCGCCTCGTACAATCGCTCGACGATCGACGACAATTACCGCACCACGGAGGACGACCCGACGTCGGAGGTCGAATCGAAGGGCAAGGACGTGGTCGACGCGCCGCGCGTGCTGGTCAGCTCGAGTCTGCGCTACCTGAAGCGCGGCTTCACGGCGGGGTTTGGCGGACGGTACGTTGACAAGCGATACTTCAGCATCATGAACGACATCTCCGTGCCGGACTACACTCTATTCGACGCGAATGTCGGTTACCGCTTCACGGGAGTCCGCGGCGTTCGCGAGGTTTCCGTTCAGCTAAACGTCTGGAACCTCTTCGACAAGTCGCACATCTCGACCATGGGAACTGGCGGTTTCACTGTGACTGGCGACAGTCAAACACTCAACGCAGGCGCGCGCCGCCTGGTTTTTTTCACGGTGGGGACGAGCTTCTGATGCTCTTGTTGCGATACACGCGACAGGCTGTCGGGTTGGCTGCGCTCGCCGCGGCGGGCGCAGCCTCCGTCGCAGCTCCCATCGCCGCACAGCGCGCGTCGACGCAGCAAGACTCCGCGCGCCCCACGGTGGTGCTCATCTCGATCGACGGCCTGCGGCCCGACTACGTGCTCGAAGCGGATCGCCACGGACTTCGGATCCCCAACCTGAGGCGGTTGGTCGAGCGTGGGAGCTACGCGACCGGCGTGCGCGGCGTCGTTCCCACGGTCACATACCCTAGCCACACTACACTACTCACCGGCGTCGCGCCCGCGCGGCACGGCATCCACGGCAACACCACATTCGACCCGCTCAGCCGAAATCAGGGCGGTTGGTATTGGTACGCGACCGACATCACCGCGCGGACACTTTGGGATGCGGCAGCCGATGCGGGGCTGGTCACCGCCAGCGTCCACTGGCCGGTGAGCGTCGGTGCGCGTGTCACCCACAACCTGCCGCAGTACTGGCGCACCGGTACTGCCGACGACCGGAAGCTGCTCCGCGCGCTTTCCACGCCAGGTCTGTACGACGAGATGGAGCGCGCGCTCGGGCCATTCGCCGATGGGATTGACGAGAGCATGTCCGCCGACGAGAGCCGCGCTCGTTTCGCTGTAAAGCTCCTCGAGCTGAAGCGGCCACGCTTCATGACGACTTACTTCACCGCGCTCGACCACGAGCAGCACGATACAGGGCCATTCAGCCCATCGAGCTTTACGGTGCTCGAGCGGATCGACGCAATCGTTGGCGCGCTCGCGGAAGCCGCCGAGCGGGTCAGCCCTGGGAACGCCGTGATCTGCGTCGTGTCCGACCACGGCTTCGTGCGGACGAATCGCTCAGTCAACCTGCTGGGAGCGTTTCGCGAAGCGGGGCTGCTCCACTTCGCCGGGGACACAGCGGAAAAGCCATCCGGATGGAGGGCAACGGCGTGGGCGTCTGGCGCATCTGCGGCCGTGATCATCCACGACACAGCGAGTGCGGCGACGCGCTCAGTCGTACGCAATCTGCTGACGCGACTCGCCGCCGACACGGCGAGCGGGATTGACCGCGTGCTGAACGCTGACGACCTCCGCCAGCTCGGTGGCTTTCCGGAAGCTGCCTTTCTGGTGAGTCTCAAGCCCGGCTACATCTTTGGAGCCCGAACGCGTGGCCCGCTCGTCGTGCCGGTGAAGACCGGCGGAATGCATGGCTATCTGCCTGACCTACCGGACATGCGCTCTGCATTCTTCATATCAGGCCGATCGATACCAGCGCGGCGTTCGCTCGGCGAGATCGACATGCGCGACGTGGCGCCGACGCTCGCGGCGCTCCTTGGGCTCTCGTTGCCGGCCGCCGAGGGGCAAAACGTCCTCCAGGGGTTGGCGGCCAACAGCAACGCACGCTGATCGGCTTCAACGTTATTGGTAGGGTGTGATGGAAGATTGCCGCTTGGCGCGAGAGCGGCGTGACGCTATTCAGTCGACCGCTTGCTTACACGCCAATTTGTGCCGGCTACTTCGTAAAAGTTGCCCCTGCGGGCTGCGCGACGGCGCTTAGAGTCGTCTGCGCGGCGTTCAGCCCGAGCCGGAAGTCCTTGTCGCTGAAGGTGGAGAACACATCGCTCGGCTGGTGCCAGTGCGGGTCCCACCCAGCGCCGAGCGGAATTTGTTCCGGGTCCAACCATCCTGGGGATCGCAGTATCCAACATATCAACGCACAAGCGTGAGGCCGAGCCTCGCTGACTCATGCGTCCCGAAATTCCGTTACGCCGATCCACGACCCTCATCCTTGCATCATGGACTCGCTGCTACAGGACCTGCGCTACGCCGTGCGCCGCCTCGTCAAGAGTCCCGGCTTCTCCCTCATCGTAGTGCTCACTCTGGCGTTGGGCATTGGGGCGAACTCGGCGATTTTCAGCGTCATAAACACCGTCCTGTTGCGCCCCTTTCCGTACCGGGAGCCCGAGCGCCTCATCCTGGTGGATCACTTTTACCCGTCTCTCAACAACCTCGAGGCCGGCGCTTCCGCGCCTGGCTACCGCGATCTTCGGGATAAGGCACGCAGCTTCGATGGCGTTATGGTGCAGACAGGGTGGAATCCCGCGCTCACAGGAATGGGCGATCCGCAGCGGGTGAACGCCGCACGGGTTTCAGGGCAATACTTTCGGACCCTCGGTGTCCCTGTTGCCAGGGGGCGTCCCCTTCTCCCCGAAGAGGACAAGCCTGGCAACGACAAGGTGGTTGTAATCAGCGACGGGCTGTGGCAGCGCCTGTTCGGAGGGGAGGCCGACGCGATTGGAAAAAAGATGACGCTCAACGGGGAAAGCTACGACGTCGTTGGGGTGATGCCGCCGCACTTCCGCGACTTCTTCAATCGCAGGGTCGAGATGTGGGTGCCGCTGGCGCTCAGCGATGAAGCATTTGGCGACGACCGGCGTACCAACGAGTTTCTGGCGCTCGTCGCGCGCCTCAAGCCAGGAGTCACCGTGGAGCGCGCGCGCACCGACATGACCGCTTTTGCCGATCAGCTAAAGCAGCAGTATACCGGTTCGTACTCCCCCGACTGGACGCTCAAAGTCACGCCGATGCTCGAAAGGGCGACCGGAAAAATTCGGCCGGCACTCCTGGTGCTGCTCGGCGCGGTTGGATTCGTGCTGCTCATTGCGTGTGCAAATGTCGCCAATCTGCTCCTCGCTCGCGCCGCAAGCCGCAGCAAGGAAGTAGCTATCCGCAGCGCCCTCGGCGCCAAGCGCTGGGACATCATCCGTCAACTCCTCGCCGAGAGCGTCGTTCTGTCATTCATAGGCGGTACGCTCGGGCTCATGCTGGCTTACGTGGGGGTGAGAAGCGTCGTAGCGCTGAACCCGGCCAACATCCCGCGTGTGGACGAGATGCGAATCGATGGGACGGTGATTGTGTTCACCCTGCTTGTGTCGCTGGTAACGAGCATGCTGTTCGGGCTCGTGCCGGCACTCCAGGCATCCAGGACAGACTTGCAGGAGACACTCAAGGAGGGCGGCCGCAGCTCGGCAGCCGACGGAAGCGGGCAGACGGTGCGACGAGTCCTCGTCGTCGCAGAAGTGGCGCTCGCGCTGATGCTCCTCATCGGGGCCGGTCTTCTCATCAAGAGTGTAGGGCGGCTGCAAGGTGTGGAGCCTGGCTTCGATCAGCGAAACCTGCTGACATTCGGACTTTCCCTGCCACGCGCTAAGTACACGTCGGATACCACACAAATCGCGTACTACGACCAGCTGCTTCCGCGGATCGCCGCCGTGCCGGGCGTGCAATCTGTGGGCGCGACATCGGTTCTGCCGTTCAGCGGCAACTGGTCTACCGGAAGCTTTACCGTTGAGGGCTACCAGACAGCAGCGAACCAGCCAGGGCCGTGGGGCGACATTCGCTTCGTAAGCACGGACTTCTTCAAGACGTTGCGCGTGCCGCTGCTCAAGGGCAGGGGATTCACTATTCAGGACGGTCCGAGTGCACCCGTTGTTGCGGTCGTGGACGACGAAATGGTCAGCCGTTTCTGGCCCAACCAGGACCCCATCGGGAAGCGAGTTACATTCGGTTCGCCGACCGGCGATTCCACGCAATGGATCACCGTGGTTGGCGTCGTAGGACACACAATGCATGAAGGGCTGGACGCCGAAGCGCGTGTCCAGATGTATCTCGCCTACGCCCAGACGGGGCAGAATTTCGGTGGCGCGCTGTCCCTGGCAGTCCGGACCGCCGGCGATCCGCTCGCTGCGCTGCCGGCCGTCCGGGCCGCCGTACACTCGCTCGACCGCGACATCCCGCTATCGGGCATTTCGACTATGGAAGAGCAGGTGGAGTCATCTGTTGGCCAACGCAGATTCACGATGATGCTCCTCGGCTTCTTCGCCGGAATAGCGCTCCTGCTTGCCTCGATCGGCATCTACGGCGTCATGTCGTACTCGGTTACGCAGCGCTCGCGCGAAATCGGTCTGAGAATGGCGCTCGGCGCCGCGCGCGGGAACGTATTGCGGCTGGTCATCCGTCAGGGGATGACGCTGGCGCTGGTTGGCGTGGGCATTGGGGTGCTGGGCGCGCTTACGCTCACTCGCCTGATGCAGAGCCAGCTGTATTCCGTACGCGCCACCGACCCAGTCACCTTCGTAGCGGTGCCGCTGCTCCTCGCAGCGATAGCGATGCTGGCAACCTTCATCCCTGCAATGCGGGCGACCCGTGTTGATCCGGCTGTGGCGTTGCGGCAGGAGTGAGCACGCGGCACTACTCGCGTGTGGCTTAAGGGTTCTGGCTTCCGTAGTATTCAAGCGTGACCACTGAGGAAGCCCGGCTGCCGCTATGAAATCGGTGAAATTCGCCTTCATCGCGCTGGCGTCCGCCATCGTTCCACTCGGCGTCGTCCTGGCGCCATTGGCACAGGCGCAGGTAGTCGACTCCAGCGTCGTCGTTGCAATGCGCGACGGGGTCGCCCTGCGCGCGATTGTCATGCGGCCGAGCACGGTCGGACGATTCCCGACGTTGGTGTACCGCACACCGTATGGAGCGGAGTCGGCGGTGCGCGACTACGCGACCTTCGGCAAGGCTGTCGCGCGCGGGTACGCAGTCGTCGTGCAGGACGTGCGCGGGCGCTACCGGTCCGACGGACGCTTCGACCCCTACAGGCAGGAGGGGCTCGACGGATACGACACGATCGAGTGGGCGGCGGCGCAGACGTGGTCGAACGGCAAAGTAGGGACATTTGGGCTGTCTTACCCCGGTGCCGTACAATGGCTTGCCGCGGTGGAGTCGCCTCCGCATCTGGAAGCCATGGTTCCGGCGATGACCTTTTCTCGCCCCGACAACTTTTGGTATGCCGGTGGCCTGCTCGACCTGTCCTGGAATTCGTGGATCTGGTTCAGCATCGCGCCGGACGAGCGTCGCCGCCTCAACTTGCCCGGCCCGCGCACAGGTCGCGAGTCGCGCGCTGCGTGGGATACCTTGGCACCGGCGCTGCTGGCGCGCCTCCCCGTTACCGACGTTCCGGAGCTCGCCGCAGTCGCACCATGGTATCAGGAATGGCTGAGTCATGGCCCCAACGACCCATGGTGGAGCTGGGCCGACCTGCGCACTCGCTACGCGCGAACCCGCGCCGCCGTTCTCAACATATCCGGCTGGCACGACGAGGCCTACGGACCCGAAGGGGCGATAACGAATTTTCAGGGCTTGTTGGCATCGCGCGCCGGGGAGCGTCACCCGCGCGCCTTTCTCGTCCTCGGACCGTGGGAGCATGGTTCAGGGGCGATTGACGATCGCAGCGCGACAGCGGCGTCGGGAGAACGTGTCTTCGGTGCTTCGGCAGGACTGGACTACGACGAGCTGGTGCTGCGGTTTCTCGACCGTTATGTGCGAGGTGTCGACAACGGCGTGGATAGCGAGCCGCGCGTGCGCGCGTTCGTGATGGGAGAGAATCGCTGGCACTCGAGCGACGACTGGCCATTTGGATGGTCAACTCACATGCGCCTGTCGCTGGGGCGCGCGGCCAGAGGGAAGGGAACGTTGAGTGCCAGAATCCCCAGCGAGGGGAGCTGGACGATCGTCAGCGACCCGCGCAAGCCGATCGTCGACCCGTACGGCGCCGCATACGGAGCGCACGATTACCGCGCTCTGGCCGAACGCGACGACGTAATGGTTTTCGAGACCGAGCCGTTCGCGCATGACACTCGGGTGCTGGGCCGCATCGAGGTCAACCTTACGGTAAGTGTCGATGCCCCTGACGCCGATCTGTACGTACGCCTCTTCGACGTCTCACCGCGCGACACCGCCTGGAATCTGATGAGTCCAGGCCTCGAGGTAACGCGACTCAGCGAGCGCGCAGGCGGACGCACGCTCGTTCCCGGCCAGCGCAGCGAGGTGAGGATCGGCCAGCACCTGACCGGTAACCTCTTCCGTGCCGGTCATCGCCTGCGTGCTGTGGTTATGCCGAGTTTCCTCCCACACTTCGCACCCAATCTGGCGGCCGAAGGACGCTCGCCTGAGCCGGCGAAACGATCAGCGACGAGAATAACCCTGCATTTCGGAGAGCACGGATCGCGTATCACGTTGCCTTTGCTTGGAGAAAAATAGGTTGGTCAGCGAGAGACGGGAAGATTGCGGATTGCGGATTGCGGATTAGCGGTTTGCCTTTCGCGAAGCGCGGTGGCGCTTGAGTAGCATCCGTGATCACACTTTCATGCAAAAGCCCATTCCGCATTTACCCGATCTGCCACGTTGGACGCCTTTTCGATCTGGCAACAATGTTCAAAGGTTATACGGATGCTGCGGATGGAACGGATCATACGGATTGATCGCTTTTGCATTGAGTTTCACAGCGTGCGCGAGGCTCTCGTACTAATACGCTTTGCTTTGGACGAGACCAACAAACGCGAAGTGCGCCGACGAAATCGTACGCTGGATGTGCCTCTCGCGGCACTGTTTTAGTCCAAAAAAAAAGTCTGACCCGACTTGAGCCACCGCCGCTTAGCTCTGCCGCGATCCATCCGTCCAATCCGTTTCATCCGCAGCATGCGTACAACCTTTGAACATTGATGCCAGATCGTTTTCCTTGCTTTGCGTTTTGAACTGCACCGCCACTGAAACGCAGCCCACGACGAGACTATCAGCTCGGCCGATCGCCGAATAGCGCGACCCAGGTCACGAAGCTCACAAGGAATTTCCCAAGAAATCGTCTCGTGACGTCGTCAGTTAGACGTCCCTCCGCGTCGAACTTTTCATGCGCGCGTGCTACGAGAATCTCCGGCTGGAGCATCGCCGGCGTGTTGGTGAAGTTGAACGCCTGGCGAAGCTGGGTCTGAGCGCGCGCCGAGCCGGTCATGCCAGGGCTCGCACCGATGATGGCCGTCGGCTTGCCGCTGAGAGCGGAACTGGCGGGCGGGCGCGAAGCCCAGTCAATCGCATTCTTCAACACGCCGGGCACGCCGTGATTGTATTCCGGGGTCGCAATCAAAAGTGCATCCGCATCGCGGATGGCAGACTTGAAATCAGCCACCGCTTTGGGATCACCGCGGGCCTCAACGTCGCCATTGTAGACAGGGATGTCGTTGAGCTCGAAGATGCTGATACTCATACCTTCGGGAGCGGCTTCGAGCGCTGCGCGAAGAAGCGCGCGATTGAGCGATCGTTCCCGCAGACTACCTGCAAATCCCAGCACACGCATGCTCATCCGGTCTCAGCTCCATTCTGCATGGTTCACGCCTTTCAATCGTCTATCGTCATTGCTTGATTGGGAGCGGACACTGGTGCTGGAAGGTGGATTGGCGGGAGGGTCGCTTCGATCCGCGTGCGCATGCGCTCGTATTGCGATGGCAGCATAAGTCGCTCACCAAGTCGCTCGACCGGCTCGTCAATGGCGAAGCCAGGTGAATCGGTTGCGAGCTCGAACAGCACTCCACCAGGCTCGCGAAAATACACCGAATGAAAATAGTCGCGGTCGATAACCGGAGTCGGTTGGAGCATTGCAGCGGCAACCTGGCTTCGAACCTCGAGCTGCACGTCGTCGTCGGGCACGCGCCACGCCACGTGATGGACTGTGCCGGCACCACTCACTCCCGCGGGAAACCCGCCGATGCTGCGCACGTCGACAAGCGTACCGGGGCCACCGTCACCCGAAGCGAAGCGCCGAATGCCATCCTGCTCGCGCAGGGGGCGAAAGCCAAGTGTGTCAACGAGAACTCGCTCTGTGCTCGCGCCGGCATCCGCCCAGATGGTTACTGCGTGTAATCCGCGGATGGCATGTTCGGCGGAAATGCCAGGCGCTCCGCGCCATGCGGACCGCGCCTCAGCTCCCTCGTGCCCGACGATCTCCAGCAGCAATCCGTCGTCGTCCTTGAACTCGATCACGTGCTCCGCGTCGGACCCACCATGACGTCGCGTGTTTGGTCCCACGAACTTCATTCCGTAGCGCACCAACCGCTCAATCCAGAAGCTGATTGCACCGGGAAGTACAGCTAAGGATGTAACCGCCACCTGGCCTGTTCCCTGACGACCGCGGCGTGCGCCCGGCCATGGGAAAAACGTCAGGATGGATCCCGGAGCGCCGACCTCATCTCCGAAGTAGAAGTGATAGGTCTGCGGGTCATCGAAGTTGACCGTGCGTTTGACGAACCGCAGACCGAGAAAGCCTGCGTAAAATGCCAGATTACGCTGAGGGTCGCTGGCGATCGCTGTGACGTGATGAATCCCGTGCACGCTCTTCATCTGTCACTCGCATCCATTTCAGTCATTGTCGATCGGATTATAGAGAAGGCACAGGTCGTGGGCAACACATCGGAGTACCATGAACGGCGAAAGAGAGCGTGCGCAGTCGTCGGGGGCCCGAACCACATTGTAGTACTGCTGTACGGCCTACCCCCCGCCTCTGAATCTCACGCTGTGCGGGTGTCGTATTGAAGTCGGCGGCGAGTACGCGCTATCCCCTACCTGTCACCAGCAAAATGCTCTCTTCAGCTCTGCTTCTTTCCACCCGCGCGGGATTCGCCGCGCTGCGCAGCAATCTTCTGCGGACCGCCCTGTCAGCTCTGGGTGTGATAATCGGCGTTGGATCGATAATCTCCGTGCTGGCACTCTCCGACGGATTCGAGCGCAGTATGCGCGACCAGATCGAAAAGGATGGCAGGCTCCAATCGGTATCGATTGCGCCGCGCACCCAGGACTTCGTCGATGGTCAGCCGATTCCACGGAAATCGTATCCAACCTTTACCGTGGCTGACGCCGGTTCGCTCGCTGGGTCGCTGGCCGAGAGTGCCGATTTGTACATGGGAGCGAGCGTCCCCGCTCTCGTTGCGCTCGCGCCAGGCGGTAATGCTCGAGGGGTCGCGCTCGTGGCGACGCTCGCGAACGGTGCGCAACGCCGCCGCTTGTCGGTGCTGGCCGGCCGTTTCTTCAGCGATAGCGAAGTGCGGGATTCGCTGCGCGTAGCTGTGCTTTCCACTCCGCTGGCGGCGGCTCTGGCAGGATCGGGCGGTGCGCTTGCGACACTCGTGGGGCGTCAGCTGCTGTTGAACGGCGAAATCTGGAAGGTGATCGGCGTCATGGCTGCGGATCCTGAGTCAGACTCCAAGGAACCTCGACGCCTGACCCTGTACGTGCCATTCACTTCTGCCCGGGAAGCGATAGCGCGTTCGCCTCGTCCGCCCGCGCCGGAAATGCTCCTTGTCGCCCGGCAAGTTGAAAACGTGGGCGCGGTTCGAGCGAATGCCGAGCGGTGGCTTGCGCAACGGTATCCCAAATGGAAGGAAGAGGTCACCGTAGCGAGCTACCAGCAGGAAGGTGATCAGGCGCGCACAGCGCTCATTCTTTTCAAGCTGCTGATGGGGGCCATCACGGGCGTGTCGCTCGTCGTCGGAGGCATCGGCATCATGAATGTGCTGCTCGCGTCGGTGACCGAGCGGACGCGTGAGATCGGCGTTCGGAAGGCTACTGGTGCTCGCAACAAGGACGTGCTCGCGCAGTTTCTCGCGGAATCGGTGGCAATTGCCGGCATTGGTGGAGTTTTCGGGACAGTACTCGGCGTTGCCGTCGCGGTCGCAGTAGCGGCTGTCATGCGGGCGCGAACCGGTGCCCCGATTCATGCAGGCTTCTCGTTAGGCACACTCGCAGTGGCGGTGGCGGCGCCGCTAGTCGTCGGGCTCGTGTTCGGAACATATCCCGCGCTCAGAGCGGCCCGATTGTCCCCGATCGAAGCGATCCGCCACGAATAAGCGGCGGGAAGCCCGATCGGAGGAGGGAGGCGAAAGGCTGGCTGATGCCTTCGGCCTCCCTCTCCAGTCAAGCTGTTTTCCGCATCGATACTCGTGGCGGTCTACGAACCGGTATCGCCTTTTGCGTTCTCGCCCGCACGGGGAGGCCGCCTCCTCCAGAAACGCCGCGCCAGAAGAGCGGCTACCAGAACGATCACGCCCAGAGGTATCAGGAAGCCGAGGGAGGCAATCAGTCCTGCCATGAACGCGACGAAGTTGCGCCATGCATTCTTGAATGCTTCGCCGATAACGCTGGAGCCGCGATACTCACCAACTATGGGGGCGGGCTCGTGTACTGTTACCGAAAGCGTGCTCACCGCCACCCTGGTGCGCAGGTAACGAAGGCGGCCCTCGTGTCGCTCGATCTCTTCGCGCACGCGCGCCAGCTCACGCTCCACGGCCAGCACATCCGAGAGCTTTCCGGTCCGCGTCGCGAGAATTACGACCAGGCGCTCCTCCAGCCTGCGGGCGTTGGTGACGCGAGCAGTGAGATCCACGAACTCCTCGCCAACATCCTCCGCGCTCTCGTTGACCGCCTCGACCTTGCCGATTGGCCGGAGTCCGCTGATGGCCTCACCCCACCGATTCGCCGGAAGCTTGATCTCCAGTGTCGCGGCGCGCATCTGTTCGCCCCCGGACTGAATTGAAGTATTTGCGATGTAGCCGCCAACGCGCTGCGCCAGCAGCCGGACCTTTTCGATCGCAAGCTCGAGTGAGTCGACTTCAATGTTCGCGCTGCCCGTGCGGATGATCATCGAGGGAGCGACCGAATCGGCGCCCGGTCTGACGCTTTGTGCATTAGGGCGAGGCGCGCCGCCTTCCTGCGCACGCGCCATCACTTCAACGCCGGCCGCGTTGGACGCTTCGTCTCTTGACGGCGCCATTGGCGGCGCAGCCTGCTTCAGCTCGGCCACGTCTGCCGAATAAGTCGCCGTGGCCCTCGATTCCGTGCCGTCGCCCTGGGATGTGCATGCTACGATCACCGCGAGCAAGGCGAGTACTGAGCTTCCAAAGACTTTCATGTTGTTCTCCAACGAGACAGTTCGTATCTGCTGCCGCTTCCGTAAGATGTAGACGTTGAAGGAGCTGCTTCCGTGCACACTCTGTAGTTAACGATCGATTGCGTTCGCATGACGAAAAGATTACGACCGGGGCATCCCGAGCAGCAGGGCCGCCAACGGTGACGGTGACGGGGGACTCTGGGGCGAGAGTCGAGAAATCCCGCCGCTGGGTGTTCGGTGAGTGTGAAACAGACCGGTCAGTGAATGTGCATGATGAACGGCCTCGACGTACAAGCGGTATGCTACTCATCGATTATGTTCACAGACGAAAGGATTCAAGCCCCTCCTCAGCACCGCCTCCCATGCCGATCGTGCCGCATTCCAGCCTCATCGCTTTGGCACTCGCGTGCCTTCTTCCATTGGCCTCGTTCGCCGCACAGCGTGCTGCTCCCCCATCACTGGCGGTCGAGGCGTCAGCTCCGATATCCGACATAGCCTACACCGTTACTTTCGACGAGTCCATCGCGCCATCACGAACGATCAAGATGAGCATGACGTTCTCGGCTGCGTCCAGTGCCCCTGTGGTACTCTCACTACCGGCATGGACTCCCGGTGCGTACGAGCTCAGCTATTTCGCCAAATGGGTCTCAAACTTCACACCGACGGGCGACGGAAAGCCGCTGGAGTGGGAGAAGGCCGATTTCGACACGTGGCGCATCCGGCCAAAAGGCGCCAAGCGAATCAGTGTGACGTTTGATTACAAGGCTGATTCACTCGACAACGCGATGGCGTGGTCGACCGCGAATTTTCTGTTCTTCAATGGGACAAACGTCTTCATGTACCCGGAGGGCCGGGGCTTCGACTTCCCCGCCACGGTCTCGGTGCGCACCGCTGGCTCATGGTTCGTTGCGACTGGAATGACGCCGGGCAGCGCACCGCGCACGTATACGGCGTCCAATTATCACGATCTCACCGACATGCCTTTTTTTGTCGGTCGGTTCGATCTGGATTCAATGCGCATCTCGGACATCTGGGTAAGACTCGCGACGTATCCCGTGGGCAGTGTCGCCGCAGCATCACGCAAGGAGATCTGGGATCAGCTCACACGCATGATTCCCCCGCAGATCGCCGTGTTCGGCGAGACGCCGTTCCGCACGTACACCGTGATGCAGATAACCGATTCATCTTACGGCGGTGCAAGTGGGCTGGAGCACCAGAACTCACACGTCGATGTCGTCTCACCTCTGGCGATCGGCAGTCCCTTCATGCCGTCGCTGTACGCACATGAGATCTTTCACGCGTGGAATGTGAAGCGGCTGCGTCCCGCCGCGCTTTGGCCTTACCAGTATGCAAACGAACAACCGACCGAGTGGCTGTGGGTAAGCGAGGGAGTCACCGACTATTACGCTGATCTCGCCGAAGTGCGTGGAGGAGTGGTAGACTCGGCCGGATTCTTCGCGCTGACTTCGGGGAAGATCGAGGAGGTGGGCTCTGTTGGCCCGGTCGCGCTCGAGGACGCTTCGCTGTCGACCTGGGTTCATCCCACGGACGGTACCGCCTACCTGTACTACCCCAAGGGATCGCTCGCGGCATTGATGCTCGACATCATGATCCGGGACGCAAGCGAAAACCGGAAGTCGCTCGACGATGTGATGCGCACCCTGTATCAAACCACCTACAAATCCGCGCGCGGCTTTACCGCCGAAGACTGGTGGCGCACCGTGTCTCAAGCCGCGGGAGGCAAGTCGTTCGAGGAGTTCAATGCGAAATACATCGATGGACGTGAGCCGTATCCCTGGTCTGCTGTTCTACCGCTTGCGGGCATGGCGTTGAAAACGGACACTATCCGTGAGCCGGCGCAGCTCGGTCTCAGCGCGTTGACGGATGACAAGGGCGTTCTTGTGACAGTGGTGGAAAGCGGAAGTGTTGCGTCGGAAGCCGGCGTCAAATCGGGGGACTACTTGGTCGCCATCGGCGAGATTGCCGTGAGCGATCCCGAGTTCAACGACAAATTCCGCACACGCTTCAAGACCCAGGGTGCTCCGGTTACGGTGCGCGTGCGACGTGGAGGTGATCTGCTGGCGCTTACGGGAAAGATCAGACTTGGCGAGCGTTACGCAGTGCGCATAGAAGCGGATGCCAATGCCTCGGCGAAGGCCTCGAGCATACGGAACGGCATTCTCAAGGGCACAGTAACCAATAGCCGGCGATGACCACTGTTCGCGCGTTCGTCGACTCCCACGGTGTTCGGTGGGAAGTGCGCGAGTTCCTCGCACAGCACGGCGACTCAAATTGCCTCCGCTTCGAGTCGCCGGCGGAAGTGCGCGAGTTCTGCCCGCTACCGGACGAATGGGATACTCTTCCTGACAGTGTGCTCGAGCGGTTGTGCAGGAAGGCTGGGGGGTAGGGAGCTGGGAATCGGGAATCGGGAATCGGGGATACTAGCTAGTCGAATGGACCTCCTCGAGTCGTACCGATTCCCGTTTCCCGATTTTCTACTATGGTTGCGTTCCCGCCGTCTCTATTTCACTCAGCTCGCGTGGCGCTCTGGAAATCCACTCGACGCCCTTGTCCGTCACTATGTAATCGTCCTCGATTCGCACGCCTACGTTGCGATACTTCTCGACTGCCGGCTGAAGCTTCTGCCGCATGGCGCGATTCCGGGGTGTATCGGGGATGACGCCGAGCACGTCGCTGCGAACGTAGATGCCTGGTTCGATTGTAAAGGCGTCGCCTGTGGCGATTCTTGCGCCGCCTTGGGGATCATGCACCTCCAGTCCGATACCGTGGCCGAGGCCGTGCATATAGAACAGACCGAGCTGCGGGCATTGTTGCCCTTCGCCGCAGTCGTAGGTTGCTTCGGCCGACTCGATGAGACCGAGACGCGCGAGACCTCTCGCGAGTACGCTGTTGGAGGAATCGCTCATTGAATTGCGCGCATTGCCCGCCTTGGCCTGGCGCTCTGCCGCGGACTGCGCGTCTCGCACCAGCTGGTAGATCTGCCGCTGCTCCGGAGTGAATGTACCACTCACGGGAAGCGTGCGGGTGACGTCCGCGGCGTAACCCTGGTATGAGGCCCCGATGTCCATCACGACGACCTCGCCGGCTCGCATCTGGCGATCGTTCACGTTGTAGTGCAGGGTGGTGGAGTTGGGCCCGGATCCGATGATCGTGGCGAAGGATGGCCGGTCGGCGCCGTTCCGCCTGAAGGTGTACTCCACGACGGCCTGGATCTCGTATTCGTGTTTGTCGGCCGCCATGCTTCGCAATGCTTCACGGTGCGCCAGCACGGTGATCTCGACGGCTTTGCGAATCAGGGCAAGCTCCGCTGCGCTCTTTTTCCCGCGAGCCTGATCAACAAGGGCGCCCACGTTCTGGACACGGAGCCCTGGCCGTTCACGCATCAACGCCTGCACGAATTGCTGGTCCGCGCTCACCTCCGTCTCGCTGCTGACGAGATCACTAACGACAAAGAGGGGGAGGCCGCTAGCCGCCAGGGAGTCGAGCATCGGCTCAAGGGCGTCGATCGTTCGAGAGCGAAGCCCTGTCAGACGAGCGGCGCCGTCGACTCCCAACCGGGTGCCTGTCCATGTCTCCGTTGCAGGATCTCTCGGTTGGACCAGAACCGTTGCATCGATGACACTGCCACGCTTGACGATAATGAGGGCGGCTCCGGCTTCCTCCACACCGGTGAGGTACATGAACCGCGGTCCCTGATAGAAGGACAGGTAATCGTGCTGAGGCTCCGCGGCGCCGAACGCCAACAGCACGCCGTCCTGCATTTTGCCCGCAACTGCGGCCCGTCTGGCCGCGTACTCGGATTGCGGGATTTGCGCCGGTGTAGAGTCAGCCGACAGCAAGACCCCGAAGACAGGCAACATGAAGCGTAGCAGCACGAGCGAACTCCGTGTAAGCGATAAGTGTTCAGCAGGAAGGCAGTAATTATACCGCGGGGGAGGCGTTGTGTTGCGAATTGCGAATAGAACTAAGAACTGCGAAGGGAGCTGCGAACTGCGAAGAGAACTGCGTACTGCGTACTGCGTGACGAGCGCGATCACCGAACCGGGATGTCAAACGGTGTCGTTTCACTCGTATGGGCGTTTGACCGAGTTCCCAAGCGACAGGCCCCTTGACGCAAGCGCCCATTGAGTGATTTTTTGGCGGCCAAGCGACAGTCGCGAAAGCAGTTCGCAGTTCGCAGTTCGCAGTTCGCAGTTCGCACTTCGCACTTCGCAGTTCGCACTTCGCACTTCGCACTTCGCAGCTCTCTTCTCACCGCTCACCGAGCCCTCGATGACCACACCAGTCTCGCCCGTCACTGCCGCCAAGCGTCCGTCCGTCTGGGAAGACTTTATCGACATTTTTGCCTCGCCGTCAGAAGTGTTTGCCCGGCGTGAGAACAACGGATTCGGAATCGCGTTGCTGGTTCTCACGTCTATTCTGACCGCGCTCTACTTCGGTACACGATCTCTGTTGCAGCCGGTGTTCGACGGCGAGTTCTCACGCAACACCGCGCGCATGATGAGAGAGAATCCTCAGTTGACTGCGGAACAGATGGAAATGGGCCGCAAGTTCACAGAAGGGGTCTTCGGGGGTCTGTTCGTGGCGTTAGGTGTCCCACTCATCGTGTGCCTTCTCGCGCTCGTAATGTGGGTCGCTGGGAAACCGTTTGACTCGAAGCAGACTCTGCGGTCGGGGTTCGTTGTGGCAACGTATTCCTATTTCCCAAGGATCATCGAGGCGATTGTAAATGCGATTCAGGGATTGCTGCTCGATGCCGACAGTATGACTTCACTGCAAAGTATCAAGCTCGGTCCCACTCGGTTCATGGACGTTGACACCACTTCGCCGGTTGTTATCGCGCTGCTGAGCCGCGTGGATGTCTTCACGCTCTGGGTGACAGCCCTGATAGTCATTGGTTTGCGAGTCACAGGCAAAATGACAACCAGTCAGGCCGCCATTGCAGGCGCGATTGTTTGGTTATGCGGCGCAATACCGGCGCTGTTTGGGGCATTGCGCATGTAGGAAGCCGATTGCGGATTGCGGACTGCGGATTGAACTGCGAACTGCGAAGAACGGCTGACTATCTGAGGAGGCGCGGTTGCATGCCCGAGCATCGGGCACCGCGCTTTGCCAACCGGGCACCTGGCACTGGGCACCGGACTCGTTGCGGTCCGACCTCACGACCATCTGCGACTACCTGAGCTTCTCCCCCAACAGCCCCTCAATGAGCGCCCGATTCGCTCCCGAATCCCAACTGTCGGCGCCAATGACTTTCTTGTGAATCACGCCGTCCCGCCCGATCACGAACGTCTCCGGAACTCCGGTCAGCTGATACTGCCGTTGAATGTCGCCGGTTCTGTTGTGCAGAATCTCGAATGTGATCCCGTACTCGCGCGCGAATCCGCGAATCTGCTCCTCCATTCCCGGTTGGTCGATGGAGACCGCCACCACTTTTAATCCGCGGCCCGCGAATTCCGAGTGCAACCGCTCGATGCTCGGCATCTCGACACGGCATGGCTCGCACCATGTCGCCCAGATGTTGAGTAGCACTACGCTACCCTTGTAGTACTCGATGTCGCGCGGAGTGGGTGTTTCGTCCAGCGTAACCGCTGCGAAATTCGGAGCCTGCGAGCCGATGGTGACTTGAAAGATCTCGTCACCCAGGAAGCGGGTGACCGCGAACAGACCGGCTGCCATGCTCGTGACGACGGCGCCCACAACCATCCACTGCCCCCGGACAGTCACGCGCTCTCCATGCACGCAGCGCGCAACGCCCGGATTTCAGAGGCTGGATCCGAGGCCGCAAACACCGCATTTCCTGCTACGAATGTGTCCGCTCCAGCCCGCCACATTTCTCCGATCGTAGTGCGAGAGATGCCACCGTCCACTTCCAGCACCGCACGGCTGCGGGTCTCGCTGAGTAAGGCGCGTGCCCGCCGCACCTTGCCGACGGACGAGGGGATGAAAGCCTGCCCGCCGAAGCCCGGATTTACGCTCATGATAAGCAGAAGATCGAGATCCGCGGCAACTTCGCGTGCGTGCTCCAGCGATGTCGATGGGTTGAGTGCTACACCTGCCAGGCAGCCGAGCTCATGAATACGGGCGATCTGCCGGCTCATGTGCGGTGAAACTTCAGCGTGGATGGTGATCACGGACGCGCCCACTTCGGCGAATATTTCGAAATAGCGTTCCGGCTCTACAACCATCAGGTGACAGTCGAGAGGCAGTTTCGTATTGCGCCGAAGAGTTTCAATCACTTTCGCGCCGAATGTAAGGTTCGGGACGAAGCGCCCATCCATTACATCGACGTGCACCCAGTCCGCGCCGCCAGCTTCCATGCGAGCAATCTCATCGCCGAGGCGCCCAAAGTCGGCGCTGAGTATCGATGGCGCTATGCGCACACTCAAGGAGAAACGGCTCCCGATACGGTGATGACCACCCTCGTGCCGGCTTTGGTGTTCTTGCCGGCCGCAGGCGTTTGCGCGACGACCGTATTCAAGGGCATTGTGCTGAAGGAATCAACTTTGACACCCGCGCGAAAGCCAAGCTGCTCGAGAAGTGATCTTGCCTGGCTGGCGGTCTGTCCCGTGACATCGGGCATCTCTATCGTCGCCGGCCCCGTGCTCACGATGACGTTGACAGCGGTTGGGACCGGTACGCGTGTTCCTGCTGGAGGATCGGATGCCAAAACCTGCCCCCGAGGAGCTTCATTACCGATTTCCCTTCGCTGTCCGATATCCAGTCCGGCGTTATCGAGGGCGAGCTCCGCCTGTGCGAACGTCAAGCCAACGACCGTGGGAACTTCCTCCTCGCGTTGGCCGAGGCTGATGTCCAGTGACACAACCGAGCCCTTCGGCTCGACCGATTTTGGGGCTGGGCTCTGCCGCACTACGGTGCCTTCCGCCGCGCTCGCGTGAAAAGTTTTCTCACGGGTTTTCGGCCGGAATCCCGCCCGGACTATCAGGAGCTCTGCGTTGTACTCGGTTAGTCCTATGACTGCCGGGACTTTTATGTCCGTCGGAATGATCGTCGCCGGAAAAATAAAGAATGCGACGATCAGATACGCGATGACGAAGCCGACGGTGCCGGTGATGAGAAATGGCAGCGAGCGGCGAGCAACGCCGCGCCAACTCAAGCCGCTATTCTCCTGAGCCGGGCCGCGAAGGCGCCGTCGACGTCATGACGCTGTGGAAGGACGCGCAGTCGGCCGGCGTCGAGCACCTGTGAAGGAACCGCGCCATCAGGCGGCGGTTCCAGCGTCCACTCCGAATGCGTCTCGAGAAAGCTCTCGACCTGCTCGTCATTTTCTTCGGGCTCCAGAGAACAGGTGCTGTAGACGAGCAGCCCGCCGGGCTTGACCACCGTAGCCGCCGACCGGAGGATGGCGCGCTGCAGAGCACTCATTACCGCGAGATCCGACATTTTCAGCCGCCACCGCGCGTCCGGGTGCCGCCGAAACGTGCCCGTGCCGGTGCAAGGTACGTCGAGAAGAACCGCATCGACCGGCCTGATCGCGGGATACTTGGCGTCCGCGACAATGGTGTGCACCGACTTCGCGTCGACGCGCGCAATGTTCGCTGTCATGCGCTCTATCCTGGCCGCGGAGCGATCGCACGCCAGCACCGAGCCGGCTGAGCGGGAAAGCTCGAGCGTCTTACCACCGGGAGCCGCGCACAAGTCCGCTACTACTGCACCATTCGGAATGGCTGCGTATTTGGTGACCAGTGTTGACCCAGGATCCTGCACGAAGAAAAGCCCCTGCCGATACGCTCCGAGCGAAGTGAGCGACGCGCCGCCAGCGAGCTGCAAACTGTCGCGCACGAGGGGGACGTCTAGAACGTGAACTCCAGCGGACTCCAGCATCGCTTCGAGTTGTTCGCGAACGATGCCGTACGGCCGAAGTACGACGGGCGCTTCGGTGTTGTTTGCGGCGAGCAGGCGCGCTGCTTCCTGCGCGCCCCAGCGTGCTACCCAGCGCGCCACCAACCAGCGTGGGTGTGAGTGCTCCAGGGCGAGGGCCTCGGTGGCATCGGACTGCGGGGCCACTTCCAGGCTGTCTCTCTCCCGGTCCAGCCGTCTCAGTACAGCGTTCGCAAGCTTGCTTGCGCCCAGACCATGCCGCTCCTTCGCCAGCTCAACAGTCTGGGCGATCGCCGCATATGCGGGTACGCTGCGCATGTGCAAAAGTTGGTCGGCGCCGAGCCGAAGAAGATCGATTAGATCGGGGTCGAGCCGTGCAAGTCCGCCACGAACACGCACTGAAAGCTGCGCGTCGAGCATGCTTCTGCGGCGGAGCATTCCGTACACGAGCTCCTGAGTCCAGCGCCGGTCACGCGCCTCCAGCCCCGCGGTGCGATGCTCGAAAGCCGGATCGAGCAGCGTGCCGTGCCGCATGTCGGCACACAGGTCGGCAGCGATGCGGCGCGAAGCGGTTACCGCGCTTGAGCGAGCAAGATGCGCTAAGCCGGGACCGGATTCGTTCATCATCCCAGCATCCCCGCAGTTGGCGACGACGGAACAGCTATCTCACGCCTTGGCATGCGTCCGGCCAGATAGGCGAGCCGGCCCGCGTCTACGGCGAGCCGCATGGCCATGGCCATACGGGCTGGATCGCGCGCAGCCGCGAGTGCGGTGTTCATCAGGATCCCATCGACACCCTGTTCCATTGTCACGCATGCATCGCTGGCGGTTCCGACGCCAGCGTCGACGATCACGGGCACGCTGAGCCGATGCTTGATGGTCCGAATGGAAAATGGATTCAGAAGACCGAGTCCGGATCCAATAGGAGAAGCCAGCGGCATCACCGCGACGGCGCCTGCGTCTTCCAGGCGAAGCGCGCTCACGAGGTCGTCGTTGGTGTAAGCCATCACCTTGAATCCCTCAGCCGCCAGCTCGCGTGTTGCGTCTATGAGGCCAGCGACGTCGGGGAGCAGCGTCTCCTGGTCGCCGATCACCTCGAGCTTGATCCACTCGTTGAAGCCCGCGGCGCGCGCAAGCCGAGCATAACGCGTTGCCTCGTCCGCGGAATAACAGCCGGCAGTATTCGACAGCAGAAAGAACTGCGAAGGATCGAGATGGTGCAGAATACCGTCATCTCTGGAGCGGTCGAGACTTACGCGCCGCACAGCAACCGTGACGACTTCCGCGCCGCTGGCCTCGATGGCGCTCAGCATCTCTTCATTCGAAGCGTACTTGCCGGTGCCGACCATCAGTCGCGACCGGAACTCGCGGCCGGCAATAGCGAACTGGGTGTCGAGAGAGGGAAGGGCAGTGGTGGCCACGTCAGCCCCCTCCAACGAAGTGTACGATCTCTACGGCTCCGCCTTCGGCAAGCACTAAAGTGTCGTAAGCGGTGCGGTCGCGCAGGATCTGCCGGTTGTATTCGACGACCACCATTCTGGCATCAAGCGAGTGCGCGCGGAGAAGGTCGCCCAGCGTGGAGCCGGCGGGTTGCGTAAACGGTTCGCCGTTGACAGTGAGCTTGATTTCAGCCTGCTGTACCGCCGAGTGTGTCATACGCCGAAAGATAGTCGGTAGCGGCGCGTTCGGCATTCTCTGCTCCCCAGATGCCCGTGATCGCGGCTATCCCATAAACGCCCGCGGCGCGCAGTGCCGCGATGTGATGTGGCTTCACGCCTCCGATGGCAATTACGGGGAGCCGCGTGGCCGCGAGAAGAGTCTGGATGAAGGGCATTCCGCGGCCGTTTCCCTCGGTGTGACTTTTTGTGTCGAAGACGTGACCCGCGACGACCCAGTCGGCGCCTTCGTCTTCAGCGGTTTTCGCTGACTCTGGCGCGTGCACGCTGGCGCCCAGCATGAGCGACAACGCTATCGTGCGAGCATCCGCGACCCCCATCGATCGCGACGTGAGCTGTACGCCACGCGCGGAAGCGGCCAGGGCGATGTCGATTCTATCATTCATCACCAACCAGCAACCGCTTTCGCGCTGGGTGATTGCGAGTTCCAGAGCAAGTGTGTAGAGTCTGGCGGCGGGAACTATGTGCGCGCGCAAGTGCACGGCTCCGCGAGCGCCCAGTGCACGCATGACCGCACGGGCGCGCTCGACGAAATCAGCGCGAACGACAATCGTATCATCGGTCACGGCGTGTACGCGCGGAATTTCCGCGCCGGTGTCAAGCGAAGCCTTGGGCTCCGTGCCGCTGTCGGACTGCGGTGCCGAAGCGTCGCTCAAGCGAACCGATCCCCAGGCCTGATTCCCCGGCCGCGCCCCCAATCTCCTGCGGTCATGCGCTTCTTGCCAGCTGGCTGAACGTCAGTGAAACCCACGGCACCTTCTTCGCAGGCGACGACGATGGATTCGCTGTCAACGCGCAACACCTCTCCTGGCGGGCCCGCTCCGTCCTCCACAGCGATTGCCCCGAAGAGCTTGACGTCCCCTCCATTCAGCGTCGTCACGGCGCCGGGCGCAGGGTCGTACGCGCGTATGTGACGAGCTACCGCGCCGCATCCATCCCTCCAGTTCACCCGCGTCGCTGCCCGGTCGATCTTCGTTGCGTATGTGGCACGAGAGTCGATCTGCGGCTGTTCCTCGGTTTTGCCAAGGCTCAGGAGAGTGAGGCCTTCAATCAGCGCGAGCGCCCCCACTTCCGAAAGCCGCAGGTGCAACTCGCCGTATGTCTCGTCTTCAGCTATAGGCGTGCGCGCCTGTAGAATGATAGGTCCCGCATCGAGTTCTGGAACCATCCGCATGATCGAAACCCCTGTCTCCACGAATCCATCGCGAATGGCCGCCTGGATTGGCCCGGCGCCCCTAAGCGCAGGCAATAGCGACGCGTGCACGTTGAGAGTTCCCAGCGGCGGGAGATCGATGACTTCCTTCCGCAGGATATGACCGTATGAGATAACGACGGAGACATCGGGTTCGAGGCCGCGGACTGCGTCGATGAATTCGGGTCCGCGCGGCTTTTCTGGCTGAAGTATCGGTGTGCACCCTTCCTCGACGGCAGCCTCCTTGAGGGGCGGCGGCACAACCCGCGACCGTGAGCGGCCGACAGCACGATCGGGTTGAGTAACGACACCCACGACCTCAAACCCCTCCCCCGACAGTGCGCGCAACGACGGCACCGCGAATGCCGACGTCCCCCAGAAGAGGACGCGCATTTCGCTACAGCTCCTCGTCGCGGGTATGCTGCTCCGCCACTTCGCGCGGCGATATCGTGCGCGTTAGAGATTTGTCTCCCTTGCGCAGCTTTTCCCACTTGCTGATCGCAGCTCGACGCTTGAGCAACCCCAGATAATCGATGAACAACCGGCCGTGCAGGTGGTCGATCTCGTGTTGCAGGCAGCGAGCCAGTAGCTCATCGGCTTGCAACTCGAAAGCCTCGCCGTTGCGGTCGAGGGCCTTGACGTGCACATGCGCTGCACGATCCACATCTCCGTAGATCTCGGGAATGGACAGGCATCCTTCTTCAGCACGCTGGGTTCCTTCGCGTTGCAGAATCTCCGGATTCACTATGACATACGGCTTCTGGTCGATGTCGATCACCGCCACTCTCTCACTGCGTCCCACTTGAGGGGCGGCGAGTCCAATCCCCTTGGCCGCGTACATGGTTTCAAACATGTCGTCGATGAGTCGGCGAACACCGTCGTCAACCTTCTCGACGACTCTGGTTTCCTGGCGGAGAATCGGTGCGCCGAGTACGTATATGTCCAGCAAGCTCACGCCGGTGCGGCGGTGGTGGTTTTCGATACCACGCGTGTGATGCGGCCACGCTCAATGACGAGCCGCGACTCGCCGCTCTTGATCGTGACGCGGTCCTCCATTCCCGGTGCGGCGGCGCCATCCTTGATGGTGTCCCGTATATGAATTACTTCACCGACGATACCACCGGCCGTGACTACTTCGTCCCCCTTTTTCAGACTCTTGAGTGTCGCCTCCTGCTGCTGCCTCTGCTTCTTCTGGGGTGCCATAATGACAAAATAGAAGATCAGAAAGATGAGAGGAAACATCACGAGCGGCTGCAACATCGCATTCCCTTCGGAGGGAGCGAACAGAACAGCGGCGTAGAGAGCAGCAGTCATTGTACCGGCATTGGTCTGGAGTGATAGCGGCCGAGCCAGTCCTGGCTCCATTGTTCGAACGTACTGTCGATGATTGCGGCGCGCGCCGACCGCATCAGCGACACAAGGAAATGTACATTATGCAGGGAGAGGAGGCGCAAGCCTAGAACCTCGTCGCTCACGAACAGGTGTCTGATGTATGAGCGGCTGAAGCGTGTGCAGGTGGAGCAATCGCAATGCGCGTCGAGCGGGCCGGCATCTTCGCGCAAGGCTGTGTTGCGAACGTTAACCCGTCCGTGACTCGTGAACGCCGTGCCGGTGCGCCCCATCCTGGTTGGCGCTACACAGTCGAACAAATCCACACCGCGCCGGGCTCCCTCTATGAGATCCTCGGGGAAGCCAACTCCCATCAAGTACCTCGGCCGGTTTCGCGGAAGGACGGAATCTGCGACCTCGATCATCGCGTACATGTCGGGCTTGGCTTCTCCCACCGAAAGCCCGCCAATTCCGTAGCCGGCCCAGTCTGCCATCGAGACGATCGTTCTCGCGGCGCTTTCGCGGAGCGTGGAATGGATTCCGCCCTGGACGATGGGGAAGAGAGCCTGGGGGGTAGGATCGGGAATCGGGAATCGGGAATCGGGAATCAGCGGGATTGGGGGGGCGAAAAACCTACCGGTATCGAGAGTTCTCCGATTCCCGATTCCCGATTCCCGATTCTCGATCTCCCAACCCCTGCTCCCCAGATGGGTTCTGCTCCGCTCCAACCATCGCACACTTCGCTCGCTCGCGTCGCGGGCGGTCTCGAAATCGGATTTTCCCGGAATCACGTGATCGAGCTGCATCATAACGTCGGCACCCAGGGCAATCTGCAGATCAATGACAGACTCGGGTGTGAAGTTGCGCTGTGAGCCATCGACGTGGCTTCGGAATTCCACGCCTTCTTCGCTGATTTGTCGCAATGTCTCGAGTGAGAAAACCTGAAAGCCGCCGGAGTCCGTCAGGATCGGGCCATCCCACGCCATGAACCGGTGCAGCCCTCCCATTTTTCGAACGACGTTCTCTCCGGGCCTCAAATGCAGGTGGTACGCGTTGGCGAGGATCATCCCGCAGCCGGCCTCGCGAAGCTCGCGTGGGTCCAGTGTTTTTACGGTCGCCAGGGTGCCCACAGCCATGAAGGCAGGCGTGTCCACGCTACCGTGCGGGGTTGTGAAAACGCCGGCGCGCGCGGCGCCGGCGGTGGCATCCACGATGAATCGAAAACTTCCGTCAATCACGAAGCTGGATTCTGCGGCGCGTCAGTGGGGGGAGGAGCCACGTAAACCGAGTCGCCACCTGGCTGCTTGATCTGGAAGGTAATGGCGGCGACGGTGGGCGAGCACGCATAAGCCAGCGTTACCGCCGATTCCAAACTGACGCCGGGCGTGCTGGCCGGTGGGTCGAACTGAAGCGCAGCCGTCAGGCCGCCGAAAAGCTGATCGATGCGCTCATCGCCGGATGAGCGATCGAGACGTGCACGCGTAACATAGCCCTCGCGATCCACGGTAATAGTAAAGTCGGCGGCACCGTTGTCGGATTCCTTGTCGCCTCGCAGCCTGGGACACTCAGCCGCAAGCAATGCGTCACCCCGGCTCCGCAGTCCGCCGCTGTCAATGCGCTCCTGCCCCGCTGTCGGAACGAAGTACTGCTGCGTCGAACTGATGCACGACGCAGCCATACTGATGGACAGGGCGAAACTACACCACCGCCATAGCATCGCCGTACGAGTAGAACCGGTATCCAGCATGTATTGCCTCCCGGTATGCGCGCGTAGTGAGATCGTAACCGGCGAACGCCGCCACGAGCATTATCAGTGTCGACCTGGGAAGATGAAAGTTCGTTACGAGTTTGTCCACGGCGCGAAAGCGGTATCCCGGACGAATGAATAGCCGCGTGTCACCTTCCGTCGCGGCGAAAGAGCCATCAGCACTAGCGGCACTTTCCAGCGTGCGCACGCTGGTGGTGCCGACCGCCCAGACATGCGCGCCTCGCGATCGTGTCTCATTAAGGGCGCACGCCGCCTCTTCGCCCACGCTGTACCACTCCTCGTGCATGTGATGGTCCGCGGGATCCGCAGTCTCAACCGGCTTGAAGGTGCCGGCGCCTACGTGCAGGACGACGTCTACTCGCCGCACTCCACGAGACTCAATGCTCTCGAGAACCTCGTCCGTGAAGTGTAGCCCCGCAGTAGGGGCCGCCACCGATCCTTCTTCGCGCGCGTATACGGTCTGGTACCGTTCGGCGTCAGCGTCATCATCTCGCCGCCAGATGTAGGGGGGAAGCGGCACGTGTCCGTAGCGCGAAATGGCTTCCTGGACGGGTATGCTACATCGAACCTGCACTATTCGAGTACGACGCTCGGTAGTCTCGAGAATGTCCACGTCGAAACCGGGTGCGACGTGAATCACTCGGCCAGGCAGGAGTTTTCCGCCCGGACTCACCATTGCCTCGAAGCGATCGTTGCCGAGCGCACGAAGCAGAAGTATTTCCGCCGCCGCGCCTGAGGATCGCTTGCCGAGCAGCCGGGCGCGAATCACCTTCGTAGTATTGAGCACGAGGGCATCGCCGGGAGCGGCGAGGCCGATGAGGTCGGTGAAAGCGCCGTGCGTAATACGCCCGGACTGTCGGTCTACAATGAGAAGGCGGCTCGATGCACGTTGCTCGAGCGGAGTCTGCGCTATCTGGGCTGAGGGGAGCTCAAAATCATAGTCGGCGGTGCGGCTACCACGTTCGATCACGGAGAGATTGCTTCGAACACTTAGTGTTCTCGCAATGACTCTGCGCTATGCGCCCGCGCGTTAACTCGGTGCAAACGCTTCGGACTCATCGCATTAGAGCAGGCTGGGCTGCTCACCGTTGCCTCGTATCCGCGGCGCGTAGCCGAAATGCCTGTACGCCAGAGGAGTTGCCGCGCGTCCGCGGGGCGTGCGCTGCAGGAACCCGTTCTGCACCAGATATGGCTCGTACACTTCTTCGATCGTGCTGACGTCCTCGCCGATCGCTGCCCCGATTGTCCCGATTCCCACGGGTCCGCCGTCGAACTTTTCGATGATGGCCTTCAGTACACGTGCATCCATGTCATCCAGACCGAACTGGTCGACATCCAGCATCGCGAGCGCGGCATCGGCTACCGCCTTGGTTATGTCGCCATCCGCCCTGACCTGCGCGTAGTCTCGCACGCGCCGAAGCAGACGGTTCGCGACGCGAGGGGTACCGCGCGAGCGGCGCGCAATTTCGGCGGCCCCTCCCGGATCGATCCGAACGCTGATTACGTCAGCCGAGCGCATGACGATCTGTTCCAGGTCGGACGGCGGATAGTAGTTGAGCCGTTCGATGATTCCGAAGCGTGCGCGCATGGGTGGCGTGAGCATCCCGAAACGCGTTGTCGCACCGATCAGCGTGAAGGGCAGGATCGGCATCGTGACGCTCTGCGCCTTGGGTCCGTCGCCGAGGCGGATCTCGATCTTGTAGTCCTCCATCGCTGGATACAGAAACTCCTCGATGATCGGGCGGAGCCGGTGGATCTCGTCAATAAAGAGAATGTCTCCTTCGCGCAGATTGGTCAGCGTGCTAACGAGATCGCCCGGGCGCTCCAGGGCGGGGCCCGACGTCGTGCGAATGTTGACGCCGAGCTCTCTCGCGATCAGCTCTCCGAGTGTTGTCTTCCCCAGCCCTGGCGGACCGTAGAAAAGCGTATGATCGAGGGGCTGTCTGCGCGCGAGAGTCGCGTCGATGTAGATCCTCAGGCTGTCCTTGACCTTCTGCTGGCCAATGAACTCCGAGAGGCGTTGTGGACGCAGAGATAACTCGACGACCGATTCGTCGGGGAGCACTTCAGGCGTGGTGATCTCGGTGCGAGCCATATCAAGCGCGGGGTGCGAGTTGGCAGGTGGCAAAACGCGGCATTGGGAAGTTAGCGGATTGCCGACAGGAGGATCGGGAATCCCCGCGATTGACGAGGCGTCAGCGGGCGCGCCTAAGACCGTCCAGCTGTCGCAAGTTGCGCCAGCCTGCCTCTTGCTCGCTCGAGCGTCTCCAGTCGCTTGCAGAAGGCGAACCGCACCAGTTTGCTTCCCGAAGCGGGATCGTGATAGAAGCTCGAACCGGGCACCGTGGCTACGCCGATATCCTTCGTCATCCACTTGGCGAAGTCCACGTCCCGGAGGTCGCTCAAAGCGGAGAAATCCGCTAGCACGTAGTACGCGCCTTCCGGAATGGAGAATGCGAATCCCGCTTCGCTGAGGGAGGATGTGAGCAGGTCGCGCCGGGCGCGATAATTCAGGGACATATGGTTGTAGTAGTCGGCGTCGAACGCCATTCCGACGGCCCCAGCCGCCTGAAGTGGCGCGGGCGCGCCTACCGTGAGAAAATCGTGCACCTTGCGGATCGCCTGGGACTCAGCGGCTGGGGCTATCGCGTATCCCAGCCTCCAGCCGGTGCAGCTGAATGTCTTGGACAGCCCCGAGATCGTAACAGTGCGCTCGGCCATTCCGGGCAACGTTGCCATGACGTGATGATCGCCGGCGTACCGGATGTGCTCGTAGATCTCATCCGTAATCGCCCATGCGTCGAACTCGATGCACAGCTCGGCAATGAGCGACATCTCCGCGCTCGTCAACACCCGGCCAGTGGGATTTTGCGGTGTGTTGACTATGATCGCTTTGGTCCTGCGCGAGAATGCCGCCCGGAGGCGGGCTGGGTCGAGTTGCCAGTCCTTGCCTTCGAGCGGAACGAATACAGGCCGGGCGCCAGCCAGAATCGCATCCGGGCCGTAATTCTCATAAAACGGTTCAAGGACGATGACTTCGTCTCCGGGGTTCAGAAGAGCCAGAAAGACGGCCGCCATAGCCTCTGTCGCCCCGCAGGTCACGGTGATGTCGCGTTCCGGATCGACTTCCATGCCGTACCACCTGCGGTATTTCTCCGCGATGGCCAGGCGAAGAGGCGGCGACCCCCAGGTAATGGCGTACTGGTTGATGTCGCCATGTATGGCCGCGCAAGCCGCGTCTTTCATGGGCGCCGGCATTGGGAAATCCGGGAAACCCTGCGCCAGATTTATCGCCTCGTACTGATTCGCGATGCGCGTCATTTCGCGAATTACAGACTCGGTGAACGTAGCAGTTCGATCAGCTCGCATGATCAGCTCCTGTTACCAACCTTTGTCAACGCCAACCGAATCAGCTCGGGAACAGCGCCGCCGCGCCCGCCCTCCTCGAGAGCGTGGCGGACAGCCTTGTCCGCTTCACCTGCCGTGTAGCCAAGCGATACGAGTGCGCGGACCGCGTCATCGGCAGCAACGCTGTCGGATCTGCGCGCACCTGGCATGGGCTCCGGCTGAATCTCATCCATCTTGTCGGCAAGATCGAGGATGAGCTGCTCGGCCTTCTTTCTTCCGACACGCGGAATGCTCTGCAAAGTCGCGACGTCCTTGTCCCGAATGGCGCGCACGAGCCTCTCAGCCGACAGCGTTGACAACATTCCGATCGCGAGTGCGGGACCCACCCCCTTCGCGGTCAAAATCCGGGCGAAAACTCGCTTCTCGAATTGATTTATGAAGCCAACCAGCTGCCAGGCATCCTCACGCACTACGAGATATGTATGCAGCAAAATGTCGGCGCCAAGGCTGGGGAGATGCTCGAAGACCGTTAGCGGAATAGAAATCTCGTAGGCAAGGCCACTCGAAGTCATTATCTCTACCCGATCGAGCTCACGAGATATCAGCGCACCGTGGACTCTGGAGATCACACGCGCGCGCGCGTTGGGCTGCCGCTCATGACGTGCGCCAGCGCCGCGGCAACGCCATCAGCGGCATCCGAAGGAGTCGGGAAGGTCTTGAGCTGAAGCAAGCGCGCGACCATGAACTGCACCTGATGCTTGGTTGCCGCTCCGGTCCCGACCACTGCCTTCTTGATCGCTGCCGGGGGATATTCCGCAATGCCGATACCCGCCTCCTCGGCTGCAAGAAGCACAACGCCACGGGCGTGGCCGAGCACCACAGTCGTACGAACGTTGCGGGCGTAAAAAACGTCTTCGACTGCCACTGCGTCCGGCTGATGCCGCTCAATAAGCTCTCGGACTCCATGGTGAATGTCGAGCAACCTACGGGGGAGCGAATCGCGAGGATCCGTGCGAATCACACCGCATTCGATGAGACTGTACGGCCCCAGCGGCGTCCCGCGCACAACACCGTATCCGGTAACTGCGGTGCCCGGGTCGATACCGAGAACAATCATTCTGGGGAGTGGGGGGTGGGGGGTGGGGGGTGGTAGCCGAGGGGTAGAGACCAGGAACCAGGGACCAGGGACCAGGGGCTGCTTAAGGAAATACCGACCCCTAACCCTCGCCACTCTGGCGCACCCCCATCCCCTATCCCCCATCCCCCACTCCCCAGTCTCATGCCATTTCCGTCACGTCAATGTCGAAGTTCGCCGCCACTTTTTGCACGTCATCGAGATCTTCGACTTCCTCGAGAAGCTTGAGAAGTGATTCCGCCTGCCGTCCTTCAAGGCGCACCGTGTTCTTCGGGATATAGGTGATCTCCGCTTCCGCAAAGGAGAAATTGCGTGCCTCGAGAGCGCTCTTTACCGCATGAAACTGCGTAGGCTCGGTCGTGATGACATACTGATCGCCCTCGCGGCGGAAATCCTCGGCGCCCGCTTCGAGAGCGGCTTCCATGGCGGTGTCTTCATCGCGGAGAGCGACGTCCGTATACAACTCTCCCTTTCGCTCGAACATCCAGGCGACTGAATTCGCCGCGCCGAGACTTCCTCCGGCGCGTGACAGCTTGTGACGTACTTCGGCGACGGTGCGGGTCGGATTATCCGTTACCGTCAATATCAGCAGGGCGACACCGCCGGGCCCGTACCCCTCATACGTGATTTCCTGATAGTCGACGCCCTCGAGCTCCCCGGTCCCCTTTTTGACGGCGCGCTCGATGTTCTCCTTTGGCATGGAGGCGGCGCGAGCGATTTCAATAGCGGTTCTGAGCCTGGGATTGCCAGCCGGGTCGCCGCCACCGGCCTTCGCAGCTACCGTGATCTCCCGAATGAGCTTGGTGAACTTTGCACCGCGCTTGGCATCAGTAGCGGCCTTGTAGTGCTTGATCTGCTTCCATTTACTGTGGCCGGCCATAGACAATCCGCACTTGGGTGTGTCGCCGCCAGGATCTTCTGCGAAAGCGGCAGATAAGTGGCATCAATATAAGGCGCTCCTCGACCAGCGATAGCAAAGGACGCTCGGTTGCATGAGGGACGGGCGGTCGTCCTTCCAGTGACGTTCTCCCTCAGTGCACGCTACTCTCACAACACTGCGCCACACGTGGCAAGCATCATCGAGCTAGTGCAGCCAGCCGCCGCTACAGGCGGCGACACCGCCCACGAATCCGCCCCGCGATACGGTTATGCGCGGCGTCGCGGCATGCGCGTGCGTACCAAGATCATCGCGCTCGCGGTCGCGCCACTGCTTCCGGTCTTCCTTTTTCTCGGCTGGCACGAGCTGCCGCGGGTATTCTGGGACGTGCAGCTGGGACAGGCGCGCGAGAGCGCTGCGGCGATTGCCGCGATGGTTGCGCAGCGGCCCTCAGCGGAGTCCGTAGGCGACGCGTTCACCGCGACGCGAGGCAGGATTCTCTTCGTCAGTTTGGTGGGCTCGGACGGCAGGTCAGTGGCAACGCGGGCGGAAGGAGACAGCATACGCGTCCCGTCCGACATATCCGATATGCGTGAGCTCAAGGGCGAACGCCGCAACTTCAGGGAGCTCTGGGTGGTCACACCGGCTGCCGCAGGCGCGAAAGTCGTACTCGCATGGTCGCTCGATGAGGCCAGCGCCGACTGGTACCGCACGCGTCTGATATTTACCGGAGCGACGTTGGCTGCAATCCTCGCGGCTGCGCTCGCTGCACTACTTCTCTCTCGTCCCGTCACGCGCCCGCTTGAAGCGGTTACACACACGCTCGGCGGGCTTACGTCCGGCAAGCAGTGGGACCTGAGAACCCGCGTCAACAACACAAAAAATGATGAGATCGGCGAGCTTGGTGACGGTATCAATCACTTCATCGCCGAGCTCGCGGGCCTGGTTTCACTGGCACGATCCGCGGCAGAGCAGGTAGTGCGGCGTGCTGAAGATATTTTCTCATCCACACATACGCTGAGAGTGTCTGGCGAGCGGCTCGAGCATGTTATTGGAAGGGTAGCCTCCGATGCGGCGGCGCAGTCCGAGTCCGCCGTGCGAGCGAGCCAGGCTGCCGCATCTGCCAGCGCGGCCGCGGGCGAAGTGCTCGCGAGTGTGGGAGCGGCCGAAGCACGCTCTTCCGAGACGCTTGGAGCGGCGCGCGCCGGTCTCGAAGGAGTCGCCAAGGCGGATGAGGCAGTGGAGCGCATCGTAGTGGCCGCGGAAGCAACACGAGCAAGCTTCGCGGGCCTGGAGCGCGGACTGCAGGCGATCGCTCAGGCGGTAACCAAGATCGCCGCGATTGCCAAGAGCACAAATCTTATTGCGCTGAACGCGGCCATCGAGGCGGCCCGCGCCGGCGAGCATGGTCGTGGCTTCGCTGTGGTCGCAGACGAAGTCCGAAAGCTGGCCGCAGACTCCGAGAAGCTTGCCACGGAGATCCGCAATGAGATCAAGAGCATTCAGACGGGTGTTACCGCGACGAGCGACGACCTCGGCCGTGCGAACGCAGCGGTGCTTGCCACTCGCAGCGTGATTGCGGGAACAGGCGAGGCTATTCGCGTAGCCGAGCAGCGCGTCGACGCAACCGCCGCGATCCTGCGGCACGTCGCGGGTCTCGCCGAAGCGCAACGCTCAGCATCGCGCCGCATAGAGGAGCAGGCGAGCCAGGTCGCGTCCCTGTCGCACAATCATTCGGAAGCCGCCCAGGAGATGTCGCGCGCCTCGGACGAACAATCCGCCGTTATCGATGCCGTCACTCGGGAACTCAAGGACCTTCAGGCCGTAGCGGCCGAAATGCTGGGGACGGTGAGGAGATTTCAGGTATAGGAAGGATTGCGACCGGATTGCAACTGGATTGCGGACTGCGGATTGCGGACTGAACTGCGAACTGATTTCGCCCGCACCGGCCGTTCATTCGGTCGTTCTGCGTGAGCATGATCCGCAGTCCGTTAATCCGCAATCCGCAATCCGCAATCGTCTCCGCAATCCTGTCCGCAATTCAGTCGTCAGTCCGCCTCCTACCCCGGATCCATAACGTCCTCGAACCTCAGCCAGCGCTGATGAAAGAATAGGTCGATATAGCTGGTTGGGCCGTTCCGGTTCTTGAGCAGAATGAGCTCCGCGCCACCCTGCGCTCCCCAGCCGGGATCGTACATCTCCGCACGATACAGTGCCAGCACAACATCGGCGTGGTGCTTCACAGCGCCGAGGGCACCGAAGTCGTCGAGTGTCGGACGCGGATCGGCGCGGCCGCGCAAGAGCTGCTGCACGTGGGCGGTGACGAGAATTGCCAGGCTCGAGTCTATCGCCAGCGTCTTGAGCTCCCGCACCGCGACCGCCAGCTCCTCCTCCTGCAACGAACCCTTCTTCGTAACCGCCTGGAGCGAGTCAACCACAGCCAGCTCGAGATCGGGCGTGCTTCGAAGCATGATGCCCAGCTCGCTCACGCCACCATAAGGAATTCGATCAAGAGGGGGCATTTGATCGCGCAACCGGTGGGCGGCCGCGCCCAACGAAGCGCGCGCCGTGTCGTCGATCGAGCCGCTCCGGAGATCGTCGATCGAGGCTCTGCCCTCGATTGCGAGGATGCGTTCCAGCAAACGGTCCGCACCCATCTCGCCCGATAGAAAAATCGCCGAGCCGCCGAGCGCTGTGGCCCGGAGTGCAATGGCCAGGGCGAGTGCCGACTTGCCGGAGCCGACATCGCCACCCAGAAACACCAGATCGCCAGGTCGCAGACCACCACCCAGCGTCTTGTCGAGGCTTGGAAAGCCCGTAGCGATGCTGGCGGAAGGCGCACCGCCATCGCCGGCCGCGTCAACGCGTCGAAGAATTTCCGAGATGTCTGGATTGGGCATTTGCAAATCCCTGGTAGCGGCCGCACGGGAATCTATACACCAGGAACAAGGCACCAGGAGCAAGGCACCAGGAACGGGGGCGGTTTCTGGTGCCTGGTTCCTGGTTCCTAGTGCCTGCTATACCGTGCCGGGTGTACTTTTCGCCTATGGCACCATCTCCTAAGGGCATTCTCTGGGTTGACGATGAAGCGGATCTTCTCGAGCCGCACCGCATCTACCTTCGTGAGCGAGGCTTTGAAGTAGACTCCGCCACCAATGCGGACGACGCGGTAGAGATGCTGCGCCGACGTACGTATCACCTCGTACTGCTCGACGAGCAGATGCCCGGCAAGCGGGGACTCGAGGCCTTGCGCGAAATGCGTGAGATCGATCCGAATCTTCCCATCGTCATGGTCACGAAGAGCGAGGATGATTCTACTCTCCGTGAAGCGATCGGGGTGAATGCGCGCGACTACCTCGTCAAGCCTGTAAGCCCGCGTCAGGTACTCACGGCTGTTACCCGCCTTCTGGAAGGAACACGAATCCGTCAGCAGGCGATTGCCCGCTCGTTCGTCGAGCGTTTTCGCGCCATGGAGCTCGAGCGAGAACCAATCACCGATTGGCGGGGTTGGGTGTCGCGCTACTCCGAGATGGTCGATTGGGACATTCAGCTTACCGAAGCCGGCGAGCGCGGATTGCACGAGTCGTTGCAAGGGCTCTACCCACAGATGTGGCGGGAGTTTGCCGATTTCATGAGGAAAGCTTACCCCGAGTGGCTGCGCAATCTCGAGGGCGAGCGTCCACCACTTTCAATCGACGTTATCGGCGAATTTCTGCTGCCTGTGCTCGAGCGCAGCAAGGCGGCTGTTTTCGTCGTGATTGATTGTCTGAGACTCGATCAATGGCGCATCATGCAACCGCTCTTCGCGCCATACTTCGAGATCGAAACCACCTATCACTTCTCCATCCTTCCGACCGCGACGCCATATTCTCGGAATGCGCTCTTCAGCGGCCTCTTTCCGTGCGAGATCGCTGCGCGCTTCCCGGACTGGTGGCGTGAGAAGGAGGACGAGACACTCAACGCACATGAGCGAGATCTACTCGTATCGCATCTGACCGAGCAGCGTGGTGAGATGCACGTACGGTACGAGAAAATATCCACCTCTCACGAATCCGATGATCTGGCCAAGCGCATCGGTTCGGCTATCGCTCCAGAGGGTGTCAGTGCTTTTGTTTTCAATTTCGTGGATCTGCTGACTCACGGCCGCAGCGAGTCCGCCATTCTGTATGAAGTTGCACGCGACGAGGTTTCGCTTCGCCAGATCACCAAACAATGGCTCGAGCGATCAGCTCTCCTCGCGCTGCTCATCGAGGCGTCGCGAAGGAAAGTAACGGTTCTGGTCACAAGCGATCACGGCTCCATACATTGTCAGACCCCGGCGACGGTGTTTGCCAAGCGCGACGCCACGGCGAATCTGCGCTACAAGTTCGGAGAAGACCTGCGCGCCGAGCGCTCCGATCTTGCGCTTCAATTCCGCAACCAGGACGACCTCAGACTGCCCCACCGTGGCCTTGGATCCAACACCCTGCTCGCCGCGGGCGACGCCTTCTTCGTATATCCCACCAAGCTGCGCGAATATCAGGGACGCTACCGTGGTTCTTTTCTGCACGGTGGCGTAACACCTGAGGAAGTAATTCTTCCAGTAGCGCTTCTCACTCCACGGCGGTAAGTGAAGCTTTACCGGCGGCTGTTCCGGTTCGTCCGGCCGCATCGGTGGCGGATGGCCGGAGCCATAGCGGCAAGTATCGTTGCGGCAGCGCTCGACGGATACGCACTCGCGCTACTGATCCCGTTCCTGAACTCGCTGTTCGGTCGCCAGTCGCCTATTCCGGAGCAAGCGGGGTGGGTTAGTGGCTTTCTCGAGCAGACCGTTGGGGTGCTCATGGAGCCCGGCGATGCCATGGGATCGCTGCGAAACGTGATCCTTGTAATCCTCGTCGTGACGGTTGCGAAAAATGTCTTTATCTGGGTCGGCGGAATGCTCGGCGTGCAGCTGCAGGAGTATGTCGTACGTGATCTTCGGGACGCCATCTACACGCATCTGCAACGCCTGCCGCTCAGCTATTTCACGACAACCAGAACGGGGCAGATTCTGTCGCGCGTTCTGTCCGATACCGATCAGACGAAGCAGTTGATCACGCAACTGGTAACGCACGCGTTGCAGAACGCCGCGTTGACCATCACGTATGTTGTCTTTCTCGCGGGAATTTCAAAACAGCTGACGCTGATCGCGCTCGTGGTAGCGCCGCTGCTGATGCTGGCGCTCAATCCGCTTCTCGGACGGTTGCGCCGCGGCTATCGCACGTTGCGGAATGATCACGGTGAAATGATGAGCGTCCTGCAGGAAAGCGTCAGCGGAATTCGCCTCGTAAAGTCATCCGGAGCTGAAGGGTACGAGCAGGGACGCTTCAAGATCGCGAGCAACCGGTATTCGGGAGGGCTCGTGAAAATGGCAAGGCTCTCGCTTCTCGGGCAGCCCATCACGGAAACGCTCGGCACGGCCATGACCGTTTTTCTTCTCTGGATTGGCGCGCGGCTGGTGCTCGTGGAGCAAACGCTCGATGCGGCTGAGTTTCTCGTCTTTCTGACCTTCGTTCTCAGGCTGCTGCAGCCGATAAAGCAGCTGTCTCAGATTCCGACATCGGCGCAGAACGCACTCGCTGCTTCGGACCGGCTGTTCGAGGTGCTGGACACGCCAACGGAGACAGCCGCCGACCGGGGAACGATCGCGGTGGAAGGCTTCAAATCGACGATCGTCTTCGAGGATGTGGAGTTCGCGTACGGAGACGAGCCCGTACTGACGGACATCAGCTTCACGGCGCGAAAGGGAGAGGTCATCGCTCTCGTCGGACCCAGTGGCGCGGGGAAAAGTACGCTGGTCGATCTCATTCCCAGGTTCTATGAGCCGGTATCCGGCCGCATTCTTCTCGACGGAGTTGACACTCGCGAGATCACGCTCGGATCGCTGCGATCTCTCACTGGCATCGTTAGCCAGGAGACCGTGATCTTCAACGACACGGTGCGAGCGAACATCGCGTACGGACGCGCGAAGGAGTACTCGGAAGCACAGATTGTCGCCGCCACGCGGGCCGCCAACGCGCATGACTTCATTGTGCAGCTGCCGAACGGCTATGACACATCACTCGGCGAACGCGGCACCCGATTGAGTGGCGGGCAGCGCCAGAGGATAGCCATCGCCCGCGCACTCCTGGCCGACCCGCCGATACTGATCCTCGACGAAGCGACATCCGCCCTCGACACGGAGAGCGAACGTCTGGTTCAGGAGGCGATCGATCATCTGCTCGAGGGCCGTACCGTCTTCGTGATCGCACACCGTTTGTCGACCATCGTACATGCGAACGAGATACTGGTGCTGGACCGCGGCAGCATAGTCGAACGCGGAACGCACGCCGAACTGCTCGGTCGACGTGGCGCCTACTTCAGGCTGCACTCACTGCAGTTCAGGCATCAGGAGCAGCCAGGAGACGTCTCGGGCGTACCAGTCTGAACGTGCGCATCCTGTTCTACCACGCTGCGCGCGGTTGGAGTGGGGGCGCGCGTGCCTTTGCCGATGCGGCGCGAGGGCTCGCCGCGCGTGGCCATCAGGTGTCATTCGCATGCGCGTCCGATAGCCAGGTGGAGCACCGGCTCGACCACGCCGCGTATGAAGTGCTGCCGATGCTGCGCCGGCGGCCGTGGCCTCGCTCCGCGTTGCGGCTTCGCGAGGTACTGACGTTGCGCCAGGTCGAGGTGATTTTCGTGCACACGGATCGCGAGCAGATCATCGCGTCGGCTGCATCACGTATGTCGGTGCGGGCGGCGGTAGTACGGCGAGTTGGCGCCGGAGATACGGCTGTGGTAGGGCCCAAGACTCGCATCGCGATGCGGCTGGCGCCGACAGGTTGGCTCTTTGCTCTCGAGGACGATCTCCGAAAGGCGCCGCACCTGTCGAGCGCATTGCCGGAACCCATGCTCGCCCTTCCGGGAATCGACTCTGCTCAATACCAGGATCCACGTTCGACACAGCTTACGCCGGAGTCAAACGGCAGCGCAAGAACGATCGTTTGTATGTATGACGCTGAGAGCAGGGTGCGGGCAGCAGTGGTCCTCCGTACCATTGCGATGCTCGCGCCGCTTCACCCCGATCTTGACCTGGTGATGGTCGGCCCGGGATCGGACGGTGAGGATCTGCAAATGCATGCGGCTGCACTGGGAATTACCAACCGCGTCAGCTTTCTCGGAGAGAGGGATGACTACATCTCCATCCTCCGTGCGGCCGAGCTTGGCTGGGTAGTCTGTTCGGGGGACGATGCCGTGTATGCATATCTTGATCTCCTTGCACTGCGTGTCCCCGTGCTCGCGGTCCGGGACGCGATCGCGCAGCGATATGTAGCTAACGGCATTACGGGACTGCTTCTCGCTCCCGGAGACACGGCCGGAACGGCCGCTGCGCTCGCGCGCCTGCTTGCGCACGACGACGAGCGTGAAGCCATGGGAAACGCCGCACGAGTCCGGGTCGCGCGCGAATTCACATTGGACGCGCTGATCGACGGATTCGAGCGCGCTGCAATGGTGACCGGCGATCCTGCAGAACGGCCAAAGTAGACTCGATGCGCGTCACGCTTGCTCATCGCGCTGAATATCTGGGATTGCGCTCGCTTGTTCGTGGTCTCGGACTGGTGAGCTTCTCGCGCGCAACGAGCTTCGGTGCGCATGTAGCGTCACTTGGCTATCGGCCGCTTGGTGTTCGCCGCGGAGTTGTGGAACGTCAGGTCCGGACAGCGTTTCCCGAGTATGATGAGCGAGAGGTCTCCCGTGTTGCCCGCGGTGCATACGAACACCTGGGACGAGTAGTGGCTGAGGCTACATTACTTCCCGCGCTTGGCAAGGACGGCGTACTCGAACTTTTCGAGGGCGTTGATGGCTGGGAGAACATAGACGCCGCCATGCTCGCGGGCCGCGGACTCATTCTCGTCACCGGTCATCTAGGTAACTGGGAGGCCGCTGGCGCGTATCTCGCGGCGCGTGGCATTCCAATCGACGTGGTTGCACGGCGGATGTCCAACCCACTCTTCGATCGGTATTTGAATGAGACGCGGGAGAGCATGGGTATGACGGTTATTTACGATCGCGAAGCCGTTCGGCGAACAGCTCACGCTCTCAGGGAAGGGCATGCGGTCGCGTTTCTCGCCGATCAGGGGGTCAAGCATCTAGCGTCTACTTACGTCCCGTTCTTCGGACGGCCGGCAAAAACGCCACGCGGACCGGCGGTCTTCGCGCTTCGATGGAACATTCCAATTGTCTTTGGCACAGCGCTCAGGCAGGCAAGCGGCAAGTATCGTCTCAGTCTGGAGGCCGTTCCGGTCGAGCGAACAGGCGACAGGGATGCGGACGTCGATAGCCTGGTTGCACGATTTACCGAAATTTTGGAGCGGTACGTCCGTCTCGCGCCCGAGCAATACTTCTGGCATCACCGTCGCTGGCGGCGTCAGCAGAAACCAGGGAAAGCGAAACAGCTGGGGACGGCGTGATCGCTGTCCTCTGGTACCGCCTGCGACGCGACACGCGCGCGATCATCGGCCTCGGAGTTGTGCTTCTGCTTGTGGCGGCCGCAATTCTGGCTCCCCTCATTGCGCGGTACGATCCGACCTCGATAGAGCTCGTGAATCAGCTTGCTGCGCCATCCTTCAGCCACTGGATGGGTACCGACTACCAGGGGCGTGACGTCTGGTCTCGACTGGTGTATGGCGCACGCATTTCTCTCACCGTTGGTCTAGTGTCGCAGGGAATCGCACTCCTGCTCGGCGTGACGCTGGGCCTGATTGCGGGCTACTACGGAAAATGGGTGGACGACGTCGTCATGCGATTGGCTGATGTGACGCTGGCGTTTCCGACTCTGCTTCTGCTGATCGCCATGGTCGCCGCATTACAGCCATCGCTCGGTGTCGTGTTCGCGACGATTGGTCTCGTGGGATGGGCGGGAATGGCGCGTCTCGTGCGCGGGCAGGTGCTGGTGGTTCGGCAACTCGAGTTCGTGCACGCCGCGCGTGCCCTCGGTGTGCGCGACAGGCGCATTATGATACAGCACGTTCTTCCCAATGTGGTCGCTCCGGTCGTGATCGCCGCGACGCTCGGAATGGCGGGCGCCATCATGGCGGAAGCAGCACTGTCGTTCCTGGGACTCGGCGTGCAGCCGCCGACGCCTAGTTGGGGATCCATGATCGCGGACGGTCGCGATCTCAACCAGCTCCGCAATGCACCATGGACCTCCGTCTTCCCAGGTCTCGCTATCGGGGCCGCGGTGCTAGGCTTCAACCTCCTCGGCGATGCCTTGCGTGATGCGCTGGATCCGAAGCGTCTGCTTGCTGTAACGGCAAACGCGGAAGCCAGGAAAGCGGCGTGAGCTATGACGTCTGGGAGCTCAGGAGCAAGGAATTTCCCTGGGCAGCTCGCGGTGATGCCATTTACCTGAATAACGCGTCGACAGGTCCGCTTCCTGTACGCACGGTGGAGGCGCAGTCCTCTTTTACCGCGCTGCGTGCGGAGCCGTTTCGCATGAGCGACGAATTGCAGTTCGGCACCATAGCGCGCTCGCGAGCTCTCCTCGCGGGGCTCATTGGCGCCTCTCCTGACGAGATTGCCCTCATGGTCAACACCACGTATGGCATTAATGTCGCTGCGCGCGCTTTGCCGCTGGGAGAAGGGGACACCGTGCTGACATTCGACAGGGAGTTTCCCGCCAACATTTATCCGTGGATGGCGTTGGCACCGCTTGGGGTTACGCTCGAGCGCATACCCTGCCGCGACGGTCTGGCCGACGAAGAGGCTCTGCTGCTGGCGCTGGACAGACCTGATGTGCGTGCGGTCACGGTGAGCTGGGTTTCGTTCGCAACCGGCTATCGAGTCGATCTGGGGAGGATCGGGCGCGCGTGCCGGGACCGCGGCATCTACTTCATAGTTGACGCCATGCAGGGGCTCGGGGCTCTGACGCTCGACGTACGAGAATGCTTTGTGGACGTGCTGGCGTGCGGCGGCCAGAAGTGGCTGCTTTCGCCCTGGGGAACGGGATTCGTTTACGTAAGGAGCGAGCTGGTCACCGCTCTGGAGCCAAGCTCGGTGGGTTGGCTCGCAATGCGCGGCTCGGAAGATTTCACGCGGCTGGTGGATTATGATTTCACCTACTGGGACGACGCGCGGCGGTTCGAAGTCATCACGCTCCCGTTTCAGGATTTCGCGGGACTCAATGCCAGTCTGGAATTGCTCGTCGAGCTTGGGCCCAGGCGCGTGGAGGCGTACGTCGCGAGCCTGGTGAATATGGCGGTGGCATGGACACGAGAACGCACAGGCGTGAGGCTCGTAACTCCCATGGATCCACAACGGCGCGCGGGAATCGTGGCGATAGCGCCGGCCGATCCGCCGAAAGCTTCAGCCAGGCTCAAGCAATTCGGCATCTCCCACTCCTTGCGTGAGGGAGCGATACGATTGTCCCCGCACTGCTACAACACCGAGGCCGAGATGGAGCGAGCGCTCGAGGTCCTCGGCGCCGAATAGACAGTCTCAGGTGCATGTGAAGTAATCGTTCCCGATGTCACCCCTGTAATACTGATATGAGGCAGTATTCGCGTGCCCCTTTCCGGAGCAGGAGATGTCCCCCTTCGAGCAATGAATCGAGCAGTATGGCGCGGTCTTCGGCGGCGAGCCTCGATCCGTTCACGTACAGGCCGCCCTGCTCCAGCAGCCGTCGTCCCGCGCCTTTGGATGGAACCAGGCGTGCCGCAACAAATAGCTCCAGCACATCGAGGCTCCCGTCAGCGGGACGCGCCATCTGCACGAAGGGAATCTCGTTTGCGAGCGCAACCAGAGCCGCTTTGGACAGCTTTTTTGCGTCGGCGCCCCCGAATAACAACCCTGACATTTCCTCGCACATCCGCGCTGCCTCGGCACCATGCACGATCGTAGTCACTTCTTTCGCTAACACTCGCTGGGACTCACGCCGCTCCGGTTGATGCAGGACTTCCTCGTCCCACGCTTCGATTTCCTCTCGCGAAAGAAGTGTGAAAAAACGCTGGTATCGTCCCACGTCCTGATCGTCTGCATTGATCCAGAACTGGTAGAACTTGTACGGCGATGTGAGCGACGCGTCGAGCCACACTGCACCAGCCTCCGTCTTGCCGAACTTGACCCCCGACGCGGTCGTCACAAGAGGAAGCGTGAGCGCATGGGCATCGCCTCCATCGGACCTCCGGATCAGCTCCATTCCAGCGGTAATGTTTCCCCACTGGTCACTTCCGCCTATCTGGAGGGTGGCTCCTTCACGACGATACAGTTCCAGATAATCATACGCCTGAAGCAGCATGTAGGAAAACTCCGTGTACGAGATGCCTTCCTCCAGCCGCGCCTTGACGCTTTCCTTCGCCATCATGTAGTTGATCGTGAAGTGCTTCCCCACGTCGCGCATGAAATCGACTGCGCGCAACTTGGTGAGCCAGTCAGCGTTGTCTCGCATTCTTGCACCCGCGCGTCCGGAAAAATCCAGAAAACGCTCCAGCTGCGTCCGCAACTTTTCTGCGTTGGCTGCGACAGCCTCGCTATCGGCGAGGGGACGCTCGGATGCCTTGCCGCTGGGATCGCCGATGAGACCCGTGCCTCCGCCTACCAGCGCAATTGGGCGATGACCCGAGCGCTGTAGATGCACCAGACCCATGATGGGCACGAGGCTTCCCACGTGCAGACTTGGGGCAGTGGGATCAAAGCCGCAGTAAGCGCTGACTGATTCGCGGCCGAGCAACTCAGGCAATCCTTCCGTATGCTGAGATATGAGCTCACGCCACGCGAGCTCGGGTAAAGGGGAAGTAGGCATGACGCAAAGCTACGCGGGAATCGGGAATCGGGAATCGGGAATCGGGAATCGGGAATCGGGAATCGGGAATCGGGAATCGGGAATCGGGAATCGGGAATCGGGAGTGATGAG
>JACMME010000067.1 GCA_014379205.1 Gemmatimonadaceae bacterium | reverse complement strand
GTCGGAATGATTTTCGGGCTCGGATGGGATATTCGGGTGGCAAGAAATACGAGCATCACGCCGTATTGGAATGGCTTCGCGATGAAGAACGCGAATACTGACGCGAACGTTGGGCAGGCGGGGATCGCTGTAACGCTTCACTAGGCGATTGCTCGATCGTTCCTGGAAAACAAGAGGCCCGTGCTTGAGCACGGGCCTCTTGTCATTTCTTGAAGATACTGAGGTGAGCGTCCTGGGTTGTTCACGGAGGGTGAGGGATTCGAACCCCCAAGCCCTTGCGGGCGCCAGTTTTCAAGACTGGTGCAATAGCCGTTCTGCCAACCCTCCATCCTCAAGATAGACGCGCCAAACACCTCCGGCAACGCGCTATCTCGCGGTACTCGGCAGCACATCCTCGAGTTGCGTGGCGCGCGCGATTCGCTCCACCTGGGCGCGTACGCGCGTGGCTTCATCGGTGCGGCCCGCTTGCGCGAGCGCGGAGCTCAACATCAAACCCGTGCTCAAATAGAGGTAGGGGATTCCAACAGATGGCCGGTCTACCCACAGCTCGCGCTTTGCCAGCGACGCGGGAGCCTTGAACACCGTTTCCCACAACGCTCGCGTCGTCTGGAGGTCGAACCATCCCCCACTTCCCACCGCGACAATCCCGTTGCCCGGTTCTGGGACGCGGGGCATCAGCTTCCGGGCGAGCCCGGTCGTCACAGTGTACGGAGCGAACCCCATCTCATCTGGATATCCAGCTGTCGTGCGTCCGAAGAAGAAAGGTCGCTCGGGGTAGGCGTCGCGAATCATGTACAACACGAAGAGATCCACTCGCTCGAGTCCGGCGAAATCCCCGAAAGAACGCGGCTGAATCGTGGCGACAATGTCCGTTCCTTCTTTCCGGAATGTCTGCGGCGCGGTTAGCTCTATCGCCTGAGGCACCACATCAGCCTGGTCCATGGTCAGCTTGAGCGGCGGGCCCGATGGCTTCTTCCACTGCTTGCCTCGATAGATCGCCGGGCCGCGCAGCGAGTCGTACTCGGATGTCGGGCGCCGGAGCAGCTGGCGCGTGTACCAATCGGTGTTGAGGAGCGACAGGCAGGCGACGATGACATCGCGCCGGATTCCTTCGACCTCCTGCGCGTACCAAAGGGGGAATGTGTCGTTGTCGCCGGCCGTGATGAGGATCCCGTATGGCTCGACGGAGTTGAGCATGTCCGCGGCGAAATCCGCGGTGTCCGTTTGTCCTGCCCGTGACGCCGACTTCCAGTTGCCGAACAGGGGGACGAGCGCAATCGCGAGCACCGGGCCCGCCAGGAGCCAGCTCCGCCGGCGTGGAAGCTCCAGGGTCTTGTCTCCGACCTTGACCTTCTCCGCTCCAAGCAACACGGCCACGGTCTCCCATACGAAGATGAGACCGAGAGCCGCCCAGACGCTCCACGCCGAGTAGCTCCACAAGTAGAAGTAGTCGCGGTCGCGCACCTCGCGGGGCACGCTGTCGCCAAGGTCGGGTGACTGCGACGACCCGTACTTGAAGTTCATATAGTAAATCAGCGCGAGCGTCACCATCAGCATCAACGGCCCGAAGTACGAGAAAGACCTTCGGTCGCGCTTCCAATGGACGTAGCCGCCCAGTCCACCGAGCAGCAGGAACAGAGTCGCCACCATTTTCTGGACATCGGGATGGCTGTCGAATGGATCCCGCAGCCACTGCCACCGGAAATACAGCCACCACATCCCGACCTGGGCTTCGAAGGGCACCTGTCTCTCTGTCAGCGCAGGCTTCCCGTACTGTTTGCGGTTGAAGTTGTACATGAAGCGATCGTAGGTCGCCTTGCTGAAGGTGCAGCCCACACCGATGCGCGTCGCGCATCCGGTCGTCTCACCCTCGTTGATAGCGGGAAAGTGGGCGGCGCGCAGCGGCTGTATCAGAAAAGGCGTCATGCCGAGCAGGAGCGCGCCTGTTGCAGCGAGGAGAAGCTTCCAGCGAAGAAGCGTTGCCGGCCGGCGAATGGCTATGGCGACAGCGACGGCCGGCAGTGCGAGGAAGCCGGCCATGTGGATTGCGTAGCCGAGTCCGCTCAGATAAGCGATCAGCACCAGCAGCCGATCTGCTCTTGGTCCATCCGGATCGTCGCACCAGCGCACGATCAGCCACGACACGAGCGCGAGCCCCAGCAGCGACACCGTGTAGACTTTTTCGTTGACTACCGACTGGGACCAGACGGTGAATGCTGTCGCGCCGATAAGAGCCGCGAGCGAGCCGCCCACGATTCTCTGCCAGCGCTCCGGCAGCCACCCAACCAGCACGCGCTCGGTGATGAGAAACCACATTCCAGCCGCGCCGGCGCTGCATAGCGCCGCGAGAATGTTGATCCGCATCGCCACGTTGGGCGCTATCGGCAGTATCGCGAAGAAGCGGCCTAGCAGAACGAAAAATGGATTGCCGGGTGGATGTGGCAGGCCGAGCGTGTAGGCCGCGGCGATGTACTCGCTCGTGTCCCACATCGCCGTCGAGGGAGCGAGTGTGAGCAGGTACAGCGCGAACATGAGCAGCGACGCCACGGCCGCGACGAGATACGATGGCC
>JACMME010000066.1 GCA_014379205.1 Gemmatimonadaceae bacterium | reverse complement strand
CCGGCTGCCGATGTCCAGAACATTCTCCTCGCGCGGGGCCGTAATGAGCTCCCGCAGTGAGACCACGTGAACCAGCGCCTGAGTCTTGGGATCGAGCACGTAGACGGCGTAAACGGTCTCCTTTCTGCCGGCGACTTCGCTGATGAGAACCAGCGCCTCACTGGCCGTCCAATCGGCGGGGATGCTCACGAACTCCGTCGTCATGATCCCACCCGCGGTATCGGAGGCGTATTGCAGCAGCTTCCTGAGGTTGGCGCGCGTCGGCTCGCTGACCGATGCGATGAGACGCCGGCGATCCTCCTCAGCGACTTCTCTGAACAGGTCCGCCTGCTGGTCCGACGACATCGCCTCGATGAGCGGACCGACGCGTTTCGGATTTATGTGCTGGATGATCGCACAGCGGTGGCGATTGAGCTCCGGCTCGTCGAACACCTGCACCGCCAGGTCGAACGGCAGCGCCGCCATCACTTTTGCCGCTGCTTCCGGCGGAAGCTCGCGCAGCGCTTCAGCTATGTCGGGGGGTCGAAGCTCGCCGAGCGCTTCCTGGAGCTCCTCCGGGTCGCTGTGCACCAGATAGAGCAGTTGCGCGACGGTTTCTCGTGGTATCTCGATCATGAACGTTTGCGGTGGTGGGCGGTGGGGTGTCCTGCTCCGAAAGAGACTGTGATCACCAGTCCGAGGAAACTATGTGTATTATTCGGGTATGAGTTGCGTGCGCATAATCCTGGGCCGGACAAGATCAATGATGCGGTGGGCCGCGCTGCTCTTGGCTGCCACGCAACTCGCTCTCGGCACCGCTCCATTGTTCGAGAGTGGCGGAGGCAGTCCGCTTTCCCACATGGAGTCGGGTGGGACAAAACTCCATAACACACACGATGAAGCAAACTGCATCGCGTGCACCGCGCACCGCATTCTTGCCGGTGCGGAGCTGGGCAACCGAGCTTTGCCCGCGGACGGTAGATGGGCCGTATTGCCCCTGCCTCCCACCCCACAGCACGGCTCGTCCAACCAGGTCGTAACCAGGCGCTCGCGCGCGCCGCCGCTGGAACTCGTCAGCTAGCCTTTCCCCGAACCTTTGTTCGGGGACCAGCAGCACGTTTCGCAAGAGACACGCTTGCCGACCACTCGGGCCGGCAGGTCACTTCTGACGAGGAATACAATGCGAACGATCGCAGTATTGTGGGCGTCGATTACGATGGCGTCTGCACTCCATGCGCAGGTACCAACAACGCCGAGTGACAGCGCGGCGCGCGCAAAAGCGAAAGCCGACAGCATCGCTGCCGACTCGATAGCGCTAATACGAGAACTTGAACAGATGCAGCGGGGCAATGCGGCGGATACCACGCGTGGCACTCAAGTGGCGGGGCCGTCCAACCCGCGCCTCATACCCGATATCAGCGCGATTGGAGATCTGGTGGCGGATCTATCGCCCGATGGTAGCACCCAGGAGAGCGGCAATCGCTTCGACATTCGTGAAGTCGAAGTGGCGATTGGAGCCGCGGTGGATCCCTATTTCCGCGCGGACTTCATCCTTGGATTGTCGGATCTGGAAGGCATCGCGATTGAAGAAGCGTATCTAACCGCATTGTCATTGCCGGCGGCTCTGCAAGCCAGAATTGGCAGATTCCACATGCCGTTCGGAAAGCAGAACACGACCCACCGCGCCGAGCTGCAGACCGTCGAGTACCCGCACGTGATTCAGCGGTTTTTCTCGCCGGAAGGGTTGAAAGGAAGCGGTTTCTGGGTGAGCAAGATCTTCGCTCCGTTCGGTTTTTACCAGGAGCTTCAGGCAACGGCCGTCAACCGTCTGGGCGACGCGCCTGATGACAGCGTTACTCTCGCCGAACCGCTGAACAAGCGACTGTCAGGACTAGGCTACTCGGCTCGACTCCGCAACTACTGGGATCTCAGCGAGGCGGCCAACCTGGAGCTGTCGTTCTCGGCGATGACGGGCAAGGTTGAGCAACCGCTCGGGATCGAGCTCTCTTTTGGAAGTGTCACTGCGAACGCGGTCCCGGCGCGGCAATCCGATCTGGGGATCGATTTCACCTATAGATGGAAGCCACTCGAGCGCGCGCTGTACAAATCGTTCATTTTGCAGGGCGAGGTTATCCATCAGCTCAATGCAGACGCGGTAGCGCCGCTCGCTCCACTTATTTGTGCTCCAGCACCGACCTGCCCACTCCCGGATTTCGGCCGGAGCCTGACGGGTGGCTATGTGTTCGCCAGGTACCAGCTGACCCGCCGGTCCTTTTTCGGAACGCGCTTTGACTTTGTTCAGAATCCGGCCGCAAGCGAAGGGAGCACGAAAGCCGGGTCAACCTACCTGCAGTTCTTCCCAAGCGAATTCTCGAAATTCGTAGTGTCCTACGAACTACTCAAGCCGGGAACCGGTCTCAAGTCCGTAAACAGGATACTCCTCCAGACCACGTTTGCCGTCGGTCCGCATCGTCCACACCCATTCTAGGATCAATCAGAGATTTCATATGAATATTCGAATAATCTTTTGCGCCGGCGTGATGGCGCTCACGCTGGGGGCGAGCAGTCAAGCTTTGGCTCAGCCCAAACTCAGGATCGTCACAAGTACCACTGACCTCGACAATATTGCGCAGGCAGTCGGCGGTGACCGCGTCTCCGCGATCCATATCAGCGAAGGCTATCAGGATCCGCATTTCGTCGAGGCCAAGCCAAGCTTTATTCTGAAACTCCGGAACGCCGACGTTTTCGCGTTTGTCGGGTTGGATCTGGAGATCGGCTGGATGTCGTTGCTCATTGACGGAGCTAGAAATCCCAAGATCCGCCAGGGAGGGAGCGGCTACCTCGACGTATCTCGCGTAGTTCGAGTGATCGATGTAGCCCGGGGAAACGTGGACAGGAGCCAGGGCGACGTGCACCCGCAGGGTAATCCCCACTACTGGCTCGATCCCGAGAACGGGCGGCGTATTGCGCGCCTTTTCCGTGACAAATTCAGTGAGCTGGATCCGGCCGGGGCATCTACCTATGCCGCGAATGCAAGAGCCTTCGAGGCACGGCTCAACGCCGCGGAGAACCAGTGGAAACCGCAGCTCGCGAAGCTGAAAGGCAAGCCGGTCGTCGCCTGGCACACCAGCTGGCGGTACCTTGCCCAATACACCGGGATCAACATCGTCGGTTTCATGGAGCCCAAACCCGGCGTTCCCCCTTCGCCGAGCCACCTTGCTGGCCTGATTCAAACGATGAGACGAACCGGTGTCAAAGTAATCGTCATGGAGCCGTTCTATGACCGGAAGACCGCAGATTTCGTTGCGGCACGCACTAGCGCCAAGGTCCTGATTCTGCCGCCGTCAGTGGGTGCGATAAAGGGTGTAACCGATTACATCAGCCTCATGCAGTACGACATTCGGCAGCTAGCAGACGCCCTCTGATGGGTGATCTGGTTTCATTCGATCACGCGACGCTCGGATACGGGCGTCGCGTGATTCTTTCTGATCTGAGCTTCACCATCCCCGAAGGAGACTTCCTCGGAATGGTGGGTCCCAACGGCGCGGGCAAGACCACTATTCTTCGCGCAATTCTGCGCACGCTGGAGCCGCTGTCCGGAGCTGTCACGCATGCACCCGGCATCCGTTTTGGTTACGTGCCACAGCGCGATCAGGTCGATTACAATTTTCCACTCACCGTGATCGACGTCGTGATGATGGGCCGCTACGATCGCATCGGCTTGGGACGTCGTCCCGGCGCCAACGATCGGCAACTCGCGCGGGCGGCGCTCGATCACGTCGGAATAGTCGAGTTGGCAGACGAACCTCTAACCGCGCTCTCCGGTGGTCAGAAGCAGCGCACTCTAATAGCCCGCGCACTCGTCGGTCAGCCAAACGTTCTAGTACTCGACGAGCCAACCAGCGGCATGGATCTCGTTTCAACTACCCAGATACTCGGTCTCGTTCGCGAGCTGCACGAGCGCGATAAGTTGACCGTGCTGATGGTAAGCCATGCCCTCAATGAAGTCGCGAACTACGTGGAGCGCATCGCTCTCGTAGTAAACGGCGGATTCCGCATCGGCACGGTGGACGAGATCATGAACGAATCGGTGCTGAGCGACATGTACAGGATTCCGGTCGACGTGGCCAACATAAACGGCCACCGTGTCGTCGTCGCGCGGCGCGAGGGCCAGACCCTGCCTGTCTCCGATGTTTGAAGCCGTACTGCTCTTCAAGGATGCGCTCTACGGCGCGGTGGTGATCGGCCTGGCTTGCTCTGTACTCGGTGTCTACGTCGTGCTGCGCCGAATTGTTTTTGTCGGAGCAGCGCTCGCCCAACTCTCTTCTGCCGGAATCGCGCTCGCTCTGTGGCTTGCGGGCAACGGATGGATGCTCGGCATTTCGACGCGCCCGATAGCGCTCGCGCTTATTCTCACGATCGCCGGCGTTCTCTTCTTCGGTGCCGGTAGCGGCCGCGGAAAAGTTCCGCCCGACGCCACCATCGGCGTCACCTATGCGGTTGCGGCCGCCGTGGGAATCATCCTCATCTCGAAGGCGACAACCGGCGAGGCACACGACATTTTCCTGCAGGGCAACATTCTGGGCATCACGCGCGGGGATACGATGGTTCTGCTCGCCGTCGCGATTCCGGTGCTGCTGGCGCATGCGCTGTTCTACAAGGAGTTCCTGTTCGTCTCGTTCGATCGGGAGACCGCCCGCACACTCGGTTATCGCGTCAACTTCTGGAACCTCCTGCTCTATCTCACCCTCGGACTCGTGATCGCGTTCGCGATGCAATTCGCGGGGGTGATGCTGGTGTTCAATTTCCTCGTCCTTCCCGCGGTCACTGGTCTCCTGGTCTCGCGCAGCATGGCCGGAACTTTCTTCTGGTCCATCGTGTCCGCGCTAACTGCGGCCGTGATCGGGTTCTCCCTGTCGGTGCCGTTCGACCTCCCGTCGGGCCCGGCGATCATAGCCGTTTCGGGTGTGCTCGTTCTTGTTGCTTTCCTGGTTCGACTGAGGCAGCGCAGATAGCGTTCCTCCGACTACCCCACGGGCCGGCATCAACGACCGAAGGTGTTACGCGGAATACGCGGAATCGGCGGAAGAAGGCGGAATTGTCTTTTCGTAATCTCGCAACCAATCTCTGTCGCTCGGCTCATCATTCCGAGGGCAGTTACCAAAGATCACAGCCCCGCGAGATGGAGCTTTATCGCCCCCGCAGAACGCTTCGGCGTGTTCCGCCTACTCCGCGTGTTCCGCGTTAAGTCTTCCGTCATTGATGCCTGCCCAAACGGCTCGTCGTATGTGAGAGGATCTCTGCTCCAGCAGGGTAGCCCCAGGCGCGGGCCTGACGCATTTTTCCACGTTCAATGAAGCGTGAAGATGCCCTCGAGTACCACTCGTCCGGCCGCCCCGGCAAAATCGCGGTAGTCCCGACCAAGCCGCTCAACAATCAGCGCGACCTCGCACTAGCCTACT
>JACMME010000065.1 GCA_014379205.1 Gemmatimonadaceae bacterium | reverse complement strand
CGCTCGAACGCAACACGCTCGCCATTGTCCCCTTCGTCGGCTTCATAGATGATGCCGTCGCTGGTAATCATGTAGAAGCGACCCCCCGCCATGGCCAAACCTTCGAAATCGCCCCGAACGGTGCGGTCACCGAGTTCAAACGACTTCACGATCTCGCCACTGGCGTTCAGCTCGAAGATTACGGCTCGCTCATCGTCGTGTGCGAACATGCGTCCATCCTGCGAGATGGCCAACCCGGATATCTCCGCGAGCTTTCCCGGCAGAAGGACGCGGCGCTGCGGGTCGCGCGACATGTCATACCGGCCAAGAGCTGACTCTTCTGCGGGAAGGCCCGCCTCGTCTATTCCTGGCGGGACGCGATGCGTGAGTAAATTGCGGATTGCGGATTGCGGATCATCAGCACCAGTTGCATTCGGTGATGCGAGGAGTGCTTGTGTGACATCGTGGACTGGCCGGATGCTGGGTGCCACCGATGCGGTCCTCCAGGCAACAATCGCTAGCAGGGCTAGACAGAAACTCTTCATTCGCCATTTCCTCGCAAGGAGGTTGATTGCTGTTGTGCGTTCATCAGACTGTCCTGGGCGGAAGATCCTCCACCACTGCGCGGCTGAATGTATTCACCGTGTGGCGTGAGGTACCACGCGCCTGTGTCATTCATGTAGAGATCCAGCAGGCGCTCGAGTTCCGCGCGGCAATCCGGGTCGGGTACGGGCACCAGCAGCTCCACCCTGTGACGCAGGTTTCTTGGGCGCAAGTCGGCCGAGCCAAGCAGATATTCCGGCGCGCCCCCGTTCGCGAAGTGATAAATGCGCGAATGCTCGAGGAACCGGCCTAATATGCTCCTAACGCGAATACGCTCGGACAGGCCAGGCACGCCAGGCCGCAAGGTGCATATGCCGCGGACGATCAGATCGATCTCCACTCCTGAGGCCGAAGCGTCGTACAGCGCGCGAATGATTCTCGCGTCGGACAGACCGTTAATCTTGATGCGAATGCGCCCTTCGCGTCCCGCGGCCGCATGTTGCGCTTCAAGCTCAATGCGGCGCACCAGTTCGTCCAGCATGTGGGTAGGTGCGATGAGACACCGGCGTGAGGCACGCTGCGGAGGGCGCGACGCGCCCGTCAGCTCGTTGAAGAGATCCGACACGTCGGATGCGATGTCCTCGTCCGAGGTAAAGAAGCTCAGGTCCGTATACAGGCGGGCGGTCGCCGCATTATAGTTGCCCGTTCCAACGTGAACGAAGCGTTGGACAGTACCTGACTGTCGCCGGATGACGAGAGTGGTTTTTGCGTGATTCTTGAATCCTACAACTCCATACACGACTCGGCCGCCCGCTTCCTCCAAACGCCTGGCCCAGGACACATTGCGCGCCTCGTCGAATCGTGCCTTGAGCTCAACAAGGACTATGACTTCCTTGCCGGCCACCGCTGCCTTTATAAGCGCGTCGAGCAAAGACGAATGCTCACCCGCGCGGTACAGTGTCAGCTTTATCGCACTGACATCCGCGTCGTCGGCGGCCTCGATGATGAAACGCTGCACAGTGCGCGCGAAGTCGTCAAAAGGGTGATGCACCAGCAAATCGCGCTCAGCGATCTGATCGAGCATCGAGTCGCCCGTCGGGATCGCACCACGAGACTCGAGGGGCAGATATCGCAACTGCGGTAGCGGCAGTGAGGCCAGCTCATTGAGGCAGCGCAGATCGAGCAGGCCGGGCGTTTCATATACATCGTCGAGAGTGAGACTGTCCGCATCCGTTCCGCGCTCCGCCTTCAGTTGTTGCAAGAGCAAGTCGCGTAGCATGTCCGGCATACCACGCTCGACCTCCACACGCACCACGGCGGTTCGTGTCCGGCGCGTGGTGGCGTTGTGAACAGCTTCCAGCAGGTTGTCGGCGCTCTTCTCCTCCAGCATCAGCTCGCCGCTCCGCGTTATTCGAAACATCCAGGCCTGCTCGACATGTGCGTCGGGATACAACGCGGCGAGGTTAGCGCGCACGATCTCCTCCATGGCGATCACATGGCCACAGCCAGGCAGTCTTACAAACCTCGGCATTCTCTCGGGTAACTCTACTTCTGCAAAGTGCGCTGGCGGGTGACGGGGATCGAGAACCAGTACAGCGAGCGACAAGGAAAGATGCGGAATTGTGGGAAATGGGTGTCCTGGACTCAGCGTCATTGCAAACGGCGTGAGCGCGGGGTACAGCTCGTCCCGGAAATACTCACGGAGATACTCGACGTGCGCTTCGTTTAGCTCGTTCCACGCAACGACACGAACACCATGCTTCGCGAGATCGGCCATGCACCGGGTGTAGCAACCATACTGGCGCTCGAGGAAAGGCGGTACGCGAAGCGCTATGGCCATGAGCTGTTCATCGACTGTCAATCCATCCTGGCTGCGCTCCTCCGACGTCTCGATTGCCTCGTCCTTGAGTCCCGCCACGCGAACCATGAAGAACTCGTCGTTGTTTGCGCTGACGATTGCCAGAAAGCGCAGGCGTTCGAGGAGCGGAATGGCAGGGTCCTCAGCGAGGGCGAGAACACGTGCGTTGAATTCGAGCAAACTGAGCTCGCTGTTAAGAAACTCGGATGCGCCTCCGCCACCAACGCTCGCTGTTGCTACAGCCACGCTCGCCCGCGCGCGGGAGGCGAGCGCGCGTGTAGAGTGAGGGCCCGGGGACGAGGCACCAGGAACCACGGAGGCCACGGATGTGCGGCTTCCGGTTTCTCCAGCCCCTGTCCGCACGTTCCCCGATTCCTGCTGCCCGGTTCCTGGTTCCTGCTCTCGGCGCATCCACTTGAGGAGCAGCCGCGCCCGCTCGTATTGTGATGCACGGCTGACTCTCAGGCCGCGTGATTTACCCAGCTCGCTCCCGAGTTTGTCGAGGACCAGTTGCGTGGCTCCAAGCGGAAAGACGACGAGCTCCTGGAAAGATCTGTCCTCAGCGCCGGTTTGAACCGTGACTATGTCATATAGAAACGCGACCTGAGCCTCTAACCAACCTCGTCTGGCGCGGCGGGTCCAGCGCTCGGTCTCCAGTTGCAGCACCACGCCAAGGGATGCCGGATCCACAACACCACGCAGCCTGCGCACCGGGGGGCTTTCTACGCCTAGAGCGACCCGCGGATCGGATTGTTCGGTGAAGGCGCTAAAGCGTTGGGCGTTCCTGCCGTCAGCCTCTTCCGGATTTCCCATCTCCACCGTGAGGATGCGACGGTCGTCCGCACAGAATCTGAACCGGCAAATCACTCCCCGTCGTTGTAGCGTGGCGTCGGCGGTGTCCAGGTAAATATCGCGGTGGAGTGAGCGCCCGGTCGCGGAGCTGCGGAAGCCGAGCGGGAGAGGGGCTGAGAGAAGCTCGCGTAGCAGCTCGACGGTGGGGATATCGAAACGGAGTTCGCGCACCGGAGCGATCATTCACTCATAAGGGCGACTTCGCAAGATCGACCCGATGACTACGCGTTCCGATATCTTTTGCGTGTTGCGGATTTGAACGCTACGGGAGAATCGGGCCCGCCGAAAATACACCCCAGGGATTCAACCGCATCGCTTTGGGCTCGGTTCCCGGAATAAAGTACTCGGTGTAGCGTTGCTCTGTGGGCGTGAGCTCTGTCGCCTGCTCTCCGGTCGAGCGGTCCAGCTCCGCGATAACGAGGCCTTCGGGTACAGTCCACTCTCCCACCTCGCGGCCCTGATAGAATCGCCCGATCATTTCCCCCCAAATCGGTGCAGCGAGAGACCCACCCGCGGCGCCCGGCGTTATTGTCCTGGGCGCATCGAAGCCGAGCCAGACACCCGCGAGGATGTCCGGCGTCATGCCGACAAACCAGACATCCGTGTTGTCGTTCGGCGTTCCCGTCTTGCCCGCCACCGGAATTCGCTCGGGTACAAACCGGCGAACAGCGGCTCCTGTGCCGCGGTCAACGGCGTCGCGCAGCATGTCGCGCACAATGAAGGCGACCTGCGGATCGAGCACCGCAACGGGCGCAATGCGCGGTGGTACGCGT
>JACMME010000064.1 GCA_014379205.1 Gemmatimonadaceae bacterium | reverse complement strand
GCAGGGGACATTGACGTTGCACGCAATCTGGCTCGTCGAAACATCACGGCGTTTGAGGATAGCGGCGCGGAATTAATAGCGGTGAATGCGGCTGGTTGCGGCGCGATGATGAAGGACTACGCGCACCTGCTGCACGAGGATCCGGACTGGAGCTCCCGTGCCTCGGCAATATCGGGAAAAGTACGCGATGTTAGTGAGCTCCTCGCTTCGGCGGGACCGTCCATGGGAGCTGAAACCGAGTATGACCTGGATGTCTGTTACGACGCGCCATGTCACCTGCTGCACGCTCAACGCCTGGCGCGACCACCTCTCGATGTATTGGCAGGCATTCCAGGCTTGAATCTCATTCCGCTGGAAGACGCGGATCAGTGTTGTGGCGCGGCGGGAATTTATAATCTACTGGAACCTGAAGCCTCAGCCGCTGTCCTCGCGCCCAAACTCGAGCACATCGCGCGCACTGGGGCAAAATATGTCACGACGGGAAACCCTGGATGCTTGATGCAGATCGGTGCCGGCCTGGCGATTGCCGGCATTCCGGCGCGCGCGGTCCATCCTGTGGATCTGCTGGACGCATCATACGCCGCGCTGGAACGTGGGTAGCGCGGTCACGAGAGACCTGTTTAGCTTGCAGCATATGCATGGCATGGCACGGACCGGACTCGAGAACGGCGCTCACACGCTTTGCGTCTCTAATTACGCGAGTGCACCGTGAGCATACCTCTCGTCTTGAGGACCGCCTCCCCAGCCGAGGCCGATGTGGCAGGTCGCCCAATGGTGCTCCACTACGGCGACGTCGCTGCCGAATATGCATCCCTTCGCACGGGGGCAATGCTAGTAGACCGGAGCGCACGTGGCCGGGTGCGAATCGAAGGTCCCAAGCGCAGCGAGATTCTCACGGGCCTCGTCACCAACGACGTGAATGCACTCGCGCCCGGGCATGGACAGTACGCAGCTGCACTGACCCCCAAGGGAAAGGTCGTTTCCGATTTGCGTATATATGCGAAGGCGGATCATCTGCTCGTTGACACCCCTCCGCGCTCTTCCTTGCGTTGGCGCGAGATGCTGCGGAAGTACGTAAATCCGCGCATCGCGCCGCACCGCGATGTGTCGGATGAGCTTCGCGACATCGGGGTTTTTGGTCCGCGCGCACGGCGGCTGATCTCGGCTGTGTCGGGCGTCGATTCTGAGGTGCTTGGCGCTCTTCCAGCATATTCGCACCTTCCTGGCCACACGATCTCCGGCGGAGAGATCACGATTGCCCGGGTTCCCGACCTGGAGATCGAGGGGTTCGAGATCTTTGTTGATCCAGCCCACTTCGATGAACTGTGGGACGGCCTCGTGTCCGAAGGCGCTTGTCCCGGTGGACTAATGGCCTGGGAGATCGCTCGCATTGAAGCCGGCCGCCCGGAGTGGGGCATCGAGATGGATGACACGACCATCGCGCAGGAAGCCAATCTGGATGAGCTGCACGCGATCTCATATACGAAGGGGTGCTACGTGGGCCAGGAGGTTGTGGCGCGCGTGCATTTCCGCGGACATGTAAACAAGCTGCTGCGTGGCCTTCTATGCGGTCAGAATGAGCCGCTACCTGAAAAGGCCATACTGGTCGACGACCAGGGGAAGACAGTTGGCGACGTTCGCAGTTCCGCTCTTTCCCCCCGGCTCGGCTCGATCGCTCTCGGTATGGTGCGACGTGAGGTCGAGCCGGGGACAACGCTCAAGGTACAGGGAGATGGCGCGGAAGGCCGCGCCGACGTGACCAGGCTTCCATTCCCCCTTTAGTGCGCGCGCTGGTAACCGGCGCCACCGGCCAGGTTGGCTCGTACATTGTCGAGCGACTGGCTGCCGATGGCTGGAGTGTTTGCGCACTGGTTCGCGATCCCGCGCGCGCCTCTTGGCTCGAGCCTCTCGGCGCTGAATTGCACGCCGGGGATGTTCTCAATGGAGAGAGCTTCAGAAGGGCCGCATCCGGATGCGACGCCATTTTTCACACGGCCGCAGCCATCACACCGAAGGGCGGCTGGGAGACTTTCCGCCGAACGAACATCGACGGCACACAGATAGCCATAGACGCAGCCGCTACCGCCGGCGCCAAGCTGGTGCAGATCAGCAGCGTGGCCGTCTATGGCTCGGGAACGCGATATCGCGAGGCACCGACGGACGAAGATGTGCCGCTTCCCACTCTGCCGGAGGGTGCATACTACGCACGATCCAAACGTGAGTCGGAGCAGATGGTTCTGAACGCTCACCACGCCGGGAAGCTCTGGGCGTGTGCGGTCCGCCCGGACGTCATCTACGGTCGGCGAGACCGTCAATTCGTGCCACGGGTGGCTGGGCTGATGCGTTACGGAGTTATGCCACTCATAAACGGAGGCAGCTCCAGGCTGGCCATAGTTCACGCCGGAAACGTTGCCGATGGCGCGGTTCGCGCGATTGCCGCGCCAATGGCCGGGGGCAACGCCTATAATCTCGCGAATGACTTCGACGTCACGGTAGCTGACTTCGTGCGGCTTGCCTCCGAAGGGCTGGGAAAGAAGCTTGTGACTGTAAGTATTCCGTTGAGCCTCGCACGGGCGGGAATGGCTGTGGTAAAGGGAGCGGTTTCGCTTGTCCGCGGAAGGGAGATGGCGTCGCACGCGAACAGCACTTTGTCCTTCATGTCGCGCGACAATCCTTTTTCCTCAGAGCGAGCCCGCCGGGAGCTTGGATGGGATCCCCCATACCGGCCCCAAGCATCAATACCCGAGGCGTTTCGCTGGTATCGAGATAACAAAGCAGACTGATGCACGAAGGGCGCAACCTGTGGTTGCGCCCTTGGAAGTCGTCATGAGTCCGCTAATTACGGCGTTTTCTTCATCATCATGCTGTCCTTCATCATGCTGTCCTTCATCATCATACTGTCTTTCATCATCATGCTGTCTCTCATCATCATGCTCGAATCCATCGGGGCGGGAGACATGGCGGCAGAACTATCAACCATGCCCTCGTCCTTGGCCTTACAGGCGGTAATCACGAGCACGGCGGCGACAATGGCCAGACGCTTCATTTACGATCTCCTAGTTAGTGGGCGATATAATTTTCCAGCCTTTGTCCATGCCCGCGAAGTGCGAAGCGTGGGAGTGGCGGTACAAAGTGTAGCATCAGCTACGTCGGTGTCAAGAGTGCAACTGGGTGTTTCATGCTGCGCCTGAGCAGCCTGTCCTTCCTGACCGGAATACCTCTCGAAGGAAGCGATTCGGAGATTTTCGGCATCTCGACTGATTCCAGAGCCACAGTGCCAGGTGACTTGTTCGTCGCCATTCCCGGGACGCGCCAGAATGGGATGGCCTTCATTCCCGAAGCAGTCCGTCGCGGGGCTGCCGCGGTCTGCGCTGTTGCTCCAGTCGCCCACACGCCCACGTTGATAGCCGCTGACCCAAGACGCGCAATGGCGGAGCTGGCGGCGGCTTTTCACGGCTACCCCGCCCGGGAGATCATCCTGATCGGAATCACGGGATCTCTCGGAAAAACCTCGACGGCTCGCTTTCTCGAGACGGCACTTGAGAGCTCGGGGTCACAGATCGGCGTCATAGGTTCTCTTGGAATAACTCACGGGGGAAAGACCGCGAATACCGGAATGACGACGCCGGAATCTCCGGCTCTCCACGGAGCGCTGAGAGACATGGCCAATTCCGGCATTCGAACGGCCATCGTCGAGGTAACGACACACGCTATTCTGCACCATCGGGTAGCGGGATTGCGATTCGCCCTGGGTATCATGACGAATCTGGTTCCCGATGAACATCTAGAGTTCCACCCCACGCCAGAACACTACGTGCGGACCAAGGCCCGATTTTTCGACATGCTTTTGCCCGACGCCCCGTTAGTCTACAACGGAGATGACGCAACTGTTCGAGACGTCGTCAAGGCGCTGGATAGGCCTCTTGTTTCAGTGTCCGGCTCCGCGGAGCGCAGCCCCAACGTCGAAATTGTGATTGGAGGAGCGGACATTCGCTCCTCTGCCTTTTCTCTTCGTATCCATCGCCCCATTCCGCGGCTCTCGGGCGATAAGCTGAAAAGTGGCGATATATCTGTCGGCAGCTTTCCCATTCCAGGGCGGCAGCAGATGTTGAATGCAGCACTCGCCTTGACCGCGGCCCTCGTCGCAGGCGCGTCTCCCGACGCGTCTATCAGGGCTCTTGAAAACGTGAAGCCTCTCCGGCGCCGGATGGAGCTGCTCGACAACGCATCTCCGACTATCCTGGACGACACCGTAGGAAACCCCGCCAGCATTGTCGCTATCTTCGAGACGTTGCGGACCTTTGAGGAGCGTCCCGTCCGAATCGTGTACGCTATCCGCGGTGCTCGCGGCACCAGCATAAACGCCTCGAACGCAAAAGCCCTTGCATTCGGCGTAGCCGAGCGCGCCGCAACCCTCACCGTTACCTCCAGCGAAGATGCAACTGACGAGCGAAACAGCGTAACCGACGCTGAGCGCGACGCTGTTATTGAGGTTTTGCGTTCCGAGGGAACACCATTCCATTTTGAGCCAGCACTGAAGCAAGCCATCGAGCATACTTTGAACTTGGCCGGCAAGGACGACATTGTTCTGCTCCTCGGCGCTCAAGGCATGGATCGCGGAGCTGAAATAGCCCGTCAGGTAATGAGATCGTAAGGGCGGGAGAAGTGGTTTAGCAGGTGGCAGGTGAATTACGAAAGCAGAAACACGCTCGAAGGGAAGCCGGGCGAATGGAGCTGGCAGGTGATAGTACGCATTACGCAGTACGCAGTTGTCAGTACGCAGTTGTCAGTTCGCAGTTCGCAGTTCGCAGTTCGCATCGTATCTTTACTACTCATGGACCCCGTTTCTAAATGACATCGCTCATGGCCCCCCCGGTGACCGGCATCGTTCGTGGAGCTTGCCCGCACGACTGCCCCGACACGTGCGCCATGCTTGTGACTGTAGAAGACGGCCGTGCCGTGCGGGTCGCAGGAGATCCGGACCACCCGTACACTCAAGGTTTTCTCTGCGCCAAGGTGAATCGGTATGTAGATCGCACCTATCACACCGACAGATTGCTTCATCCACTCCGGCGCGTTGGCGAAAAAGGCGAGGGTAAGTTCGTTGCTGTTAGCTGGGACGAAGCGCTTGGGGAAATCGCCGCGCGCCTCAACGAAATTCGGGCTTCTGGCGATGGCCCGCAGGCGATCCTTCCTTATTCGTACGCGGGCACGATGGGTTACGTGCAATCGCAATCGATGGACCGGCGGTTCTTCCATATTCTCGGCGCCTCCAAGCTCGATCGTACGATCTGCTCGAAAGCCGGAAGCGTCGGCATGCAAATGACTGTCGGTGCAAACGTCGGTGCCGACGCCGAAGGCATGCCTGAGAGCGACCTCGTTTTGCTTTGGGGCACCAATACTCTCACATCGAACCCGCATCTCTGGCCCTTTGTTCTGGAGGCGCGCAAACGTGGTGCACCCATAATCGCCATCGATCCTCTGAAGACGCGTACCGCGGAACAGTGCGACGAGTGGATTCCCATTCGGCCTGGCACGGATGGGGCGCTGGCGCTGGGCATGATGCAGGTCCTTTTCGCGGAAGGACTGGAGGACCGCGACTACCTGGAACGTTTTACTCTCGGTGCCGACGCCCTCCGCGAGCGCGTTCGAGAGTATCCGCCGGAGCGGGTGGCTCAGATCACCGGCATTCCAGCCGAGCGCGTCGTGACATTGGCGAGGCAGTACGGGAAAGCGAAGGCAGCCTTTGTCCGAATCAACTACGGACTGCAGCGACACGGCGGAGCGGGAATGGCCGTTCGCACCATTGCCTGCCTCCCTGCGGTTACGGGACACTGGCGGCGCGCCGGCGGCGGTATTCAGCTCAGCACGAGCGCGAACTTCAAGTTCAACACAACCGCACTCGAACGGGCCGATCTGTCGCCCCCGGTTCGCACGATCAACATGATCAGGTTGGGTGAGGCGCTTACCCGCCCCGACGGCGGCGTTGGCGGACCCCCCGTGCGCGCTTTGATCGTTTATAACTCGAACCCGGCTGCCGTCGCGCCGGAACGAGGCGAAGTGCTGCGGGGTCTGCGCCGCCCAGATCTGTTTACAGTGGTGCTGGAGCACTTCCAGACGGACACGGCCGACTTCGCCGACTTCGTGCTTCCCGCTACCACCCAGCTGGAGCACTGGGATGTCCATTTTGCTTATGGGCACCATTACGCCACACTGAACCGGCCTTCAATCGCGCCAATGGGTGAGTGCAAGCCGAACAGTGAAATCTTCCGCTTGCTCGCGGACCGTATGGGCCTCAAACACGCGGTGCTGCTGGATGACGATTTGGCGCTGATCAAACAGGCACTCGAAACAAGTCACGAGAAGATGCGCGGGGTGACCATGGACGGGCTGCTCGAGAAGGGCTGGCAGCGAATCAACGTCCCGACTCCGTTTCTGCCGTTCGCCGAGGGCGCTTTTCTGACTCCCAGCGGAAAGTGCGAGTTCTATTCGCAACGCGTCAAGGAAATGGGATTGGATCCGCTCCCCACTTTTACACCGCCGTTCGAATTCCCCGATACCGCTACGGAATTGGCGGCGCGCTTCCCGCTGACTCTGATATCAAGTCCGGCTCACCAGTTTCTCAACACGACGTTTGTGAATGTGGATTCGTTGCGGCGTGCGGCACGCGAGCCGGAGCTCGTTATTCATCCGAAGGACGCCGAGCCGAGAGGAATCTCGAGTGGAATGCGCGTAGTGGTTCACAACGATCGCGGGGAGTTTCTGGCTGTCGCCCGAGTGCAGGAAACAGTGCGGGAGGCGACCGTCTGGGCACCGTCCATCTGGTGGGGGAAATATTCAGTGGACGGCAAGAACGCGAACGACACCACGTCCCAGCGTGAAACCGACATGGGCCACGCGCCAGTATTCTACGACAATCTGGTTGAAGTTTCGGCCGCAGACTAGGGATGTCACCGTCGCGGCCCCGCTTGAATAGCTGCTCGTAACCCCTGCATTCGCACTGCCTTACTGGCCGGATGCCCATCCGTCCGACCGGACGACGTGTGCCATCGCGTGGGCTTCCGCTACGGTACCGGTGGAACGGGACTGGAGGCGCGATGCTGGCGGACTTCCACTCGGCGGTGGACGCGCATTCGGGTGAGCCAGGCTATGGAACGCCCCTGAGCTCTTTCGCGATGTAAACAGTTCTGAAGATCGCAGTGCCAAGCGCTCCTACACCGATGAGGGCAATAGCAGCGAACAGCAGCGACCCTGGCTCCCACGCAAGCCAGGTTGTTACAGTGTTGTCCAGCAGCGAAGCGAGGGCGAGCAGCACCAGCCGCTCGGCCCGCTGCATGATGCCTTCCTTGCAGCTGACGCCCAGCGCCTCGCCGCGCGCCCGCGCGTAGCTCACGAGCATTGATCCACCCAGCGCGAGCGCTGTAGCGAGAATCTCCCAGGGGCGATTTGCGTAGTACAGCGCGACTCCCATGAACGCGAAAGTCTCGGAGAAGCGATCCAGTGTTGAATCCAGAAAGGCACCGCGTTTGTCCGTGATCCCTCTGGCCCGCGCAATTCGTCCGTCGAAGATGTCCGCGGAGCCGCCGAGGAGAATGAGCCAGCCGGCCAGCGCGAGCGAACGGTTCGCGAAGGCAAGGCCGGCTGCGGCACCGAAGAGCGCGCCTGCATAGTTGAATACGTCCGGTGAGACTCGGATTCGGATGAAAAATCGCTCGATCGGTCCAATCAGCCACATTACCCAGTCGCGAATCCAGTAGCCGAGCAACACGGACGCTGGCCTTTTGGCGACCTCTGCATCCAGGGGTTTTCCTCTGGACACGATTGCATAGACCGGCAGGGTTGCGAGGACCGCCGCAGCCAGACTCAGCGCTACAAGGTCAGAGCGCATCGTGTTGACGGCCTTGGCGTTGGGGACGCGACATGAGAAATCTCACGGCTCTGGGCCACAGGAACAGAAGGGGCCAACGCCGCTCGAGCGGGGTCAACTCTATGGTTTGCCCAGCCCGGCGGGCAATTTTCTGCACGATGTAGTCGAGCCAGTTGTCGTACAGAGCGACGTGCTTGAACCATCTCAAGGTCGCGCGTGCCTTGCTGCGCTTGAAATACATTCGAACGCGCAGGCGGTCCATCCGTGAAGGCTGCTCGATTTGACTGTAGACTTTCCCGGCCTGGACGACTATCCTAGAGGCGGCAAGATGTTGAAGCAGTTCGGTATACACCCGCAGCATTGTATCTCGCTGTGCAGCAAGTAGTTGAGCCACGCGATCGTTCGCCTCGGGACGGATTTCACCGGCGAAGGATGTTTCCAACAGGATTCTGAAGTAGCTTTCGACGTCGAAATTCCCTGGGAGGTACGGGCGCCCCCAGGCAAATGTGCCTGCCCGAACGTTCACGAGAGCCTCTCGCACGGCACCGCGGGACTCGGCGTCTCGAGTCCACACAAGTTGAACGTGCTGGAACAGTCTTCCCTGCGTGAAGTGATCTAGTGAGCGCGGCGAGGTAAGATCCTGCAAGTGCGCGAGGGAAAGGACTGCACACTTTCCTTGAAGAGGCTGGTGCGGTAGCGATAGTCGTACAACGTTGGGCGGCAGTACGCGTGCAAGCACTATTGCGGTAGATGCGCGAAAGCCGTGACCGATGGCGGCGCGAAATGACCGGTAAGCCGGAGCATACCGGTCGACGATTACAAAAAAGTCATGAGCACTTTCAGGTTTGGCACCGGACTGCTGAGCATGCGAGCCGTAATGGATGATAGCTATGGTAGACGATCCAAAAACCTTGGCAATGTAGGCCACCAATCGGAGAGTTTCCGGGGTAGGTGGCGAATCGAGGCCATAACTCAGCGCCTCAAGTAGTGCAGGATTGCCTGGAAGATATTTCAAATCGGGCAAGGCGGAACTCAGTGACGGGTTCAAATCACTCGGCTTCCATTCGAATCTGAGCGAGTGCCTCGATCATGCGGTTTCGCAGCTCATCTATGAAGGAGTCGATTTGTTTCGGCTCCGGAACCTGAAAAGGTCCGAGCACCGTCACACGGACGGAGGTTCCAGCGAAACGAAGCGCAGCATCTGCGAAGGTTCTTGCGTGCCACATACCGTCAGCAACGATGCAATATATCGGATGCCTGGCTCGCGACAGTATGAGCTTAAGGCCAGGTTTCATGAAGTCGGCGATAAGCCCGTCGTGAGTTCGGTGTCCTTCGGGGTATATAATGAGTGACTGCTCCCCGCGAGCTACCTGATCGGCGGCGTCACGGATTGCCAGGAGCTCCGCGCGCGTAGCGGTGCGACCTTGAGATACGAAGGGAAAACGCGCAAGACGCGCTAACGGGGAGATTCCGGGAAGACCACGGCTGTAGCGGTCGCGGGTTGGAATTAGTGGATAAGGACCTGGGACTAGCGCGATTCCCAGCGGAATGTCGAGCACCGACTGGTGATTCATGACCACGATGCAGGCTTCCGGCGGAATTGCGCCACGAACAGAAACGCGAACGCCCGCCAGGCGGCGGGCTATCGCGAGCGTTGCTCGAGCTTGAATGCTTAGCCATGCGCGGATAATTTCGCGCCGGCGACGCGGGAAAAGCGTGATAGCCGGCCAGATGAGAAGTCTCTGTCCGGACCCCATCACGAGCGTCAGATACAGGAAATAGGTAACGATAAAGGTACTACTTCGTACGGCGCGTCCCAGCCGCGATAGCTGCGACGACGCGCTTCCGAGCCTCGCTGGCGGACTGGCGGAGTGGTTGATATTCACGTGGAGGTAATCATGGCGGCACGAGTCGAAGAGCAAAGCATGACGAACGTCTCCGACTACGACTACAGCAATTTTTACTATTCATCTGGCGAGGATATTTTCGCCATTCTCGACCCCTATAACCAGTGGTATGGACCCGCGCGGAGCGAAGGCTACTACCTCTTCGCCCAGCCGATGTTCACTCCGCCTCTGGGACGGATAGAGCTCGAAGAACAGCTGCACCACCGCGGCATTTCGCTGCTCAACCTGTCCTCCTACAACTACCTTGGGCTGTCGTACCGGCCAGAGGTGATCGCTGCCGCCAAGCGCGCCCTCGATCAATACGGACTCGGAGCGGCCGGCTCCCCGATCCTCAGCGGCACAATGGGCATCCACTGCGAGCTGGAGAGCGCGGTCGCCAAGTTCAAGAAAAAGGAAGCGGCGATGGTGTTTCCCACAGGTTACAGCACCAACCTGGGACTTATACAGGGATTGCTTCGGCCTGGGGACTGGATAATTGCTGACCAGAATTCGCACGCCAGCATCGTTGACGGTGCGATTCTGTCCAAGGCAAATGTGCGTTTCTTCAAGCACAACAAGCCCGAAGATCTGGAAAAGAAGCTGAAGCAGGCGACCGGCAAGAAGCTGGTGGCCATTGAAGGCGTTTACTCGATGGACGGCGATGTGTGCCGGCTACCCGAGCTTGTCGAGGTCGCCAAGCGCTATGGCGCGCGAATCATGATCGACGAGGCGCACTCCGCGTTCGTTTATGGCGAGAATGGCCGGGGAGTCGCGGAGCATTTCGGTCTCGAAGATGAGATCGACATTCATGTCGGGACGTTCTCCAAGGCGCTCGGCGGCCAGGGCGGCTACGTGGCCGGCAGCCAGAATATGTACAATTACCTGATGGGATTTGCACGTTCGCGCTTCTTCTCCTGCGCTCTTTCGCCGGTCGTAGCGGGCGGTGTACTGGAATCGCTCCGCATAGCCCAGGCGGAGCCGCAATTGCGTGCCAAACTCTGGACGAACGTTGCGTATATTCGCCGCCAGCTGAGTGATTACGCAGTCGACGTCGGTGAGTCCACATCGCAGGTGATCCCCATCATGATCCGAAACGACCGGCGAATGATGCATATCGCGCATCACCTTCAGCAGGCTGGGCTGTACCTGCAGCCTGTGATGTTTCCGGCCGTCGCCAAACACCGCTCGCGCTTCCGCATTTCCATATCCGCATCACATACCACCGACCAGCTAGACGAGGCGGTTTCGATTCTCGTCCGCGTTCTCCGTGAAGAGGGCATACTATGATCGTCAGCAGCACAAAGGGTGGAGGCGAATTCGTCCAATACCATTTTCGCGACGCCATTGGCGGATTCTTTGAGCTTCCTACAGAAAACGCGCGTGCACTCCTTCCTACGGACCTGCAGCCTATAGAGCCGCATCACGGCTCCAGCGTACTGAGTGTCATGGCTTTTGACTTCCATTCGAGCCCGGTCGGCGAGTATGGCGAGCTCATTCTCTCTATCCTCGTCTCGCCGCTCATCCAGCCCGGGCAGCCGATGCCGCGTTCGGCGTTCTACCCGTTCAAGCTGGGCACGACTACTCGCGAGTCGCGCGAGCACGCTATCGAGCGGTGGCACCTGCCGCATTACAAGCAGGACATCGACCTCAAGTGGGAGCGCGGCGACGGACACATCACCATCCATGCGACGGACCGCGGCGCACCGATGGTCGACATGACTGTCACCGAGCACGAATGGTCAACGGTGGATCACCGGTACCAATCGTTCATGTCCGATGACGAAGGCTTTTACAGCTCGACCATCATGATGGGTGGCCAGTTCAGCGAGAATGAAGAGGAGCGTGGCGGAATTACGATCCATTCTCAGGGAATGACTGACCTGCTGGATCAGTGGGACGTCGAGACCACACCGTTCCGCGAGCTGTGGATGAAGAACGGCCTCCAGACCTTCCACCCGCTGCAGCAACTGGCCTCGTACGCGCGCCGATGAACGGTGACGTCTGCGTCATAGTAAACCCCGCTTCGGGACGGGGTAGAGGGGCGCAGGCACTACCACAGATTCGCGAAGCGTTCGCCGCCGTAGGCGTCAGTGATATTCGCGTCACGGCGACGCAACATGAGGAGGCTACGTTCGCCAGCCGGGCGATTGCCGAAGGGCGAACCACCATTGTAGCGGTGGGCGGAGATGGCACGATATCCAACGTCGCCAATGCGATCATCAGTTCGGGATCGGACGCACGACTGGGCATGATCGCCGCGGGAACCGGAAACGACTTCTACAAGACAGTTGGCGCGCCGGCGCGGGATATTCCCGCGACGGCGCGTCTTGCCATAGATGGTCCTGACCTTCGCGTGGACGCGGGCAGGATCGAAGACAAGCATTTCCTCAATGTCACCGGCTTTGGCTTCGACATGGCCGTACTGGAAGACATACAGACCATTGGTTGGCTGAGCGGACCCTTGCTGTACAACTACTCAGCTCTGCGGCAGCTGCTCTTCTACAGGGGCGTCGGTATTGACATTACACCGGCATCCGGACAACGCCGCTCGGCGCACCATCTCATGCTCATAATCGCGAATTGCCGGCATTTTGGCGGCACTTTTCGCATTGCCCCGGATGCGCTCCTGAACGACGGCAAGCTGGACGCTGTATCATTTCACGATGCAACGGCTCTGCGTCGACTCCGGCTATTTGCCGCCGCAATAGCGGGCACTCATCCGGCGCAGCCAGAAGTCCAGGTCGAGCGTAGCGAGAAGTTCACTCTGCGCTTCGCGCAGCCGCCGGCCTATGAAGTCGATGGCGAATACAATCGCGCCTCTTCAACCGAACTGGAGGTGAGGTGCGTGCCGAAGGCGATAAGGGTGGTCACAGCGGGCAGTGTTGCGGCGCAGTAATAGGAATCGGGAATCGGGAATCGCGTTGCCGTATCTCGCAAGGCAAAAGCTGCGGCGCTAGGTGTTACACTGCAACGATTCCCGATTCCCGATTCCGATTCCCGCCTCAAGCCGCTCTTTCAATAGCGCTACTCCTCCGTCCCTTCCTTTTTCCTGCCCCGACGCTTCCGCTTTCGCCGGGCTATGCGCATCTCCTGGGTTCGATGGATTTGCTGAATGAGCTGTCGCTCGATGTCGCGGGTGCTGAGCGGCTGGAGCATTTCGCGTAACTCGTGGTCCTCGGCAACCTTGTGACCGAGCCGTCCGTACAAACCGGCCATCAACTGAAGGACCTTGGTAATTTCCTCTTCACTACGGAGGAGTACCTGCAGCGTCACTTCTTCCCGAAGCTCGGCGATTTGTGATTCGCGGCCCTGCGCCATCAACACGAAGATGGAAAGAAAAATCGCCTCGAGCGACACGACCATCGTCAGCAACCCGAATGGAAAAGGGTCGAATGGGCGAAAGCCGAAGGCTCCCACGTTCCAGATAATCCAGCCCGCAAACCAGATGACATGAAACAGAAAAAAAAACGGCGAGCTTGCCGAGCGTGTCAGCCGGTCGGCAACGATTTCCATCCTCGACCGATCAGCGGCGTGCTCAGCCTTGATTGCGAGTACCGCCCGTCGCGTCCCGACCACTCGCTCGCGGCGCTCCCCCGAATCTGGACCGGCGACAGGCTCTTCGCTGGTCATCTCTGAAGCGGCACAGACGCGACGGTGGTCGAATTCCAGGGGTCGCGATTTCTCGTGGTTGCGGTCTGCTCTTCGAGTACGCCGAGCATGGCCGCACCGAAAGCGGGAAGGTCCCTGGGAACGCGGGAGCTCACGATGTTTCCATCGGTCACGGCTGGTTCATCCACCCAATGTGCCCCTGCGTTGACGAGGTCATCGCGAATGCCGACTGTGGAAGTGAGCCGCCGGCCGCGCACGATACCAGCGGAGATCAGAATCCAGGGACCGTGACAAATCGTTGCGACCATTTTTCCACTCTCGTGCACTTCGCGCACACGATCCAGGACGTCGCGGTCGCGGCGCAGCTTGTCCGGCGCCCATCCGCCCGGCGCCAGAATGCCAATCAGAGAGTCGGCGGGATAGTCTCGCACATGTCCATCGACCGGACACGGGTATCCGTGCTTGCCACGATAGCTCTTCTCACCAATCCCGGCGATAGGCGTGTCATAACCCGCTTCTTCCAGGCGTAGCTTCGGATACCAGACCTCCAGATCTTCATACTCGGGCCCAACGAGAATGAGGATAGTGCCTTTTGCCATTCGAGTGATTCTCCGTTGTTACGCTTCGCTTGCAAGGATAGCAGTCCGCGCCGAAAGCCGAATTTCGCATCTCAGGCGTTCGGCGCAGAAGCCGCACCTGTTGATGAAAGTGAGGCACCGAGCCAGCTAGCGCCACCCGTGGCCCGGCATGAGAAGGGATCGGCTTCGGGCCCAAGCTGGGCGGAAACTACATTCTCGTGCATGGCGCGGCGCCGGCAGGCTGTGCGCTTCCAGCGATATCCTCGCATCGCGCCTCGGCTCAGGGCGCTGGTAATGACGTGCAAAGCACGCGACACTTGTCGAACGGCGATGTCTCGATCTGGCGACAGAAGCTGAATACAGACTACCGGTCACGCGCGGTAGCGGAATCATTTCGACGCGCTACCGGCGTTTCCTCACTCCTCCGCCCTGGTCTCCAGCTCAGCTTCAGTTCTTCTTGGGCCCGGGCTCCAGCTCCGCTCCGCCGCTTCCAGCCGAGCCGAATTTCGGCGAAGTGACTTTGCCAGTTGTCGTGCGGGGCGGATTGGCCTTGGTGGAATCCTCGGTGGCTCCATGTGAGTCCTTCTCGAGGTCGTGATCCTTTTTCCTGGAGTCAGTCATACATCGCTCCTGTAGAAGATGTAGTTTTCGATAAGCACGCCGCATGCCACGCAACACACCCAACGTCCCGCCTTACATCGACCGGAGACATGCGCCTGACACGCCTTTTCACCGCCTCAGTATTTGTCCTTGCTCTTGCCACTGCGGCCCATGGTCAACGGACGCCCAACGCTTCGCTGGTCCGCGAGCGCGTGCGCAGCTATCGCTCCGCGAACCAGGCCCGGATTGTAGCGGAGCTGGTTTCGCTGCTCGCGCTGCCGAACGTCGCCAGCGACACTGCTGCTATCCGGCAGAACGCTGACACCCTGCTCGCGATGCTCCGCCGCCGCGGCATCAGCGCCCGGCTTCTGGAGGCGCCCGGAAATCTTCCAGTCGTCTTCGGTGAGCTCAAGGTCGCTGGTGCGCGGCGCACAATCGTGCTGTACTCGCATTACGACGGGCAGCCAGTGGACACCACGAATTGGGCGACCCCGCCCTGGCGTCCCACGCTTCGCGACAAGCCGATAGAAGCGGGGGGACGTGTCATCGATTTCCCGGCGGGTCTGCGCGCAGAGTTTGCCGACGAATGGCGTATCTACGCGAGGTCGGCTAGCGACGACAAGGCACCCATTGTCGCGATGCTCTCGGCGCTGGACGCGTTGCGCGCTGCAGGCATCCCTCCCACAGTCAACATCAAGTTCTTTTTTGAAGGGGGTGAAGAGGCGGGCTCACCGAACCTCCGTCAACTGCTCATCCAGCATAAGTCCCTCTTGGCAGCTGACGCCTGGATCTTCTCTGATGGGCCGGTTCACCAGTCGCGGAAGATGCAGGTCGTCTTCGGCGTGCGAGGCTCGTATGGAGTAGAGATGACGGTGTATGGACCGAGCCGTGCCTTGCACAGCGGGCATTACGGCAACTGGGCTGCGAATCCCGCGGCGATGATCGCATCGCTGCTGGCCAGCATGCGCGACCCGGACGGCAAGATTCTCGTCGCCGGATTCTACGATGATGTCACGCCGGTCAGTGACGCAGACCGTCGCGCGATCGCCAGCGTGCCAAACAGCGACGCCGAGCTGCGCAACGAGTTGTCGCTCGGAGCGACTGAAGGCGGTGGTGCGCGATTGGCCGAGCGCATCATGCTACCGGCACTGAACATTCGCGGAATTCGTACGGGGCACGTGGGAGATCTCGCGTCAAATACGATTCACACAGACGCTCGTGCTTCAATCGACTTTCGCCTCGTTCCGGCGCAAACGCCTGAGCGCATTCGCGAGTTAGTGGAAGCGCACGTCAGGGCACAGGGCTATCATATCGTCCGCGGCGAGCCTACTTCTGAAGAACGTCGATCCAACGCGCGGGTGATCCGTCTGCAGTGGGAGGGAGGCTATCCCGCGCTCCGAACGGATATGGATCTACCGGTTTCCCGTGCAGTGATAAGCGCCGTTGAAGGCAGCATCGGAGGGCCGGTGATCCGTGTTCCCATTCTCGGCGGCAGCCTTCCCATGGCGTTCTTTCAGGAAACGCTCGGCGTTCCGCTCATAATCGTCCCGATTGTGAATCACGACAACAACCAGCACGCCGCAAATGAGAATCTGCGGATCAGGAATCTGTGGGACGGGATAGAGGTGATGGCTGGGGTCATGACGGGGATGCGATTCTAACAGGCGCTGAGGCGGGAGTCGGCGGGCGGGCAAGCGGTAGCACACGACACGGAGTGAGGCGGGCCTTGTTCAGGCGCGTGAGGCTTGAGAATTCCAGGTGGCCTGATGGAATGCGGGTTTGAAAAAGCTGAACGGCCCGGACGGAGAGTTATCAACGCCAGGCCGTTCTGCTTCCTCCCTTTCCGCCGCAGTGCAATTACGGTCTTTCGACGTCGATTGTATGTCCAACCACGGCGCCGAGTAAACCGCCTGCCGCCGCTCCGATCACGGCGCCCTTGACGTCCCGGCCTATTGCCGCGCCAGCCACAGCGCCGGCAGTAGCACCGATCATCGCATCGCGCTTGGTGTGGCGAACGGGTGGGCGTGGTGCGGGAGCCCGGTAAATGGTTCCGCCGGAGCGTGGCGTGGTGGTACGTTGGGGTGCAGGCGCAGGGTAGCGGTAGACGACCGGCGCCGACTGCGCCTGGGGGTATCCCTGCGGCAAGCCAGCGGCGTATTGTCCGTACTGCTGAGGTGCGTAACCGAGCTCCTGTGGCGAAACGAACTGCGGTCCGAAGGGCTGAGCGCTGGCCGCTAACGCGAGATCGCGGCTGAGCATTTCGTTCTGCACCGAGCGTGCTTCCTCTTCCTTTCCGCAGGCGGCTGCCAGCGCGACTATGGGAACGATGACAAATCGGCTGAGTGTGCGCATGGCTGGGGCCTCCGAGAGTGATAGGTCTGTCTGACGGCTATTGCGAGTGCCAGGTAAGACCGGGATAACTACGACTGTTGCTGCTCGAGGAAAAGGCAGAGAAAGTGCCAGTCGTTGCTTTCCCCACAACGGCCTTAACCGGTGTGTGCGTCTCATCTATAGACATGCCCATGTCCATTTTCGAAGCGATGTGAGGTGAGTCACTGGGAACCGTTGTGAGTCGCGGACGCGTTGCGCAGCCCCAGCGCGAGCATCTATCTTGCGCAGTGTTTCCGCCGTCCCGTCACTGAGGGTTAGGATGAGATTCCCCAACGTTGTTCGCCGCTCGCTACCTGCCTTGGCCGGCCTCCTGAGCAGCGTTATCGCCAATGCCCAAAGCACGCCTGCGAAACCCGCCGAATCCGCAGCGCCCAGGCCGCCGCTCGTCGGCGACGTTGCACCCGACTTCACACTTCCGGGGGCAACGCGTTATGGTCTCCTTGCGAGCCCAGTCTCACTCTCCGAGTACCGCGGCAAGACCGTCGTGCTCGCATTCTTTTACGTGGCCCGAACGAAAGGTTGAACGGTGCAAATGGAGGCGTACCGTGATCAGTACGCCACGCTCTTCAACAATGGTAAGGATGTCGTTGTCATCGCGATGAGCGTTGATCCCGACACCACGCTGGCTTCCTGGGCGCGCGAAAAGAGCTTTCCCATGCTTTTTGCGAGCGACTCCAGCGGAGCGGTAGGCCGCGCTTACAATTCACATCTAGCGGACAAGAAGCTGGACGACCGGTCGCTCTTCGTCATAGCACCCGACGGCAAGGTCGCCTACGTAACGCGACCTTTTCGCGTGCTGGCGCAGGATGCGTATACGGAGCTTGCCGCGGCTGTTACGAAAGCTTCAGGCACTAAAGCGCCGAGCCACTGAAACGAAAGGGTGCGCGCACTCGAGAATTCAGACGCGCGCGCCCTTCTTACGGAGTTGTATTACTCCGCAGTTCGAGCCGCGGCACCCGGTCCGGCAGTCGAGGCGGCACTCACTGCCAACCGCGGCGGCAACGAACGTCCCTGGATCATCGCTCTGGGGAAAGCGGCTCACCCCATGGCCTCGGCCGCGGTCCGTTTCCTCGAGCGCGCGGGGTTGGAGCCCGCTGGCGGAATCATAGTTGCGCCAGCCGAAGAGAGCTTGAATCAGGTATCGGCATCCACGTCGCGATCGCCGCATCCGAATATCACTATCTCGACCGGCGACCATCCCGAGCCCGGTGGACGTTCTCTTATGGCCGGCGCGAAGATCGGGGAGGTTGCGCGCCTGGCCCGTAAGGGGAAGGAGGTTTGGGTCCTGCTATCGGGCGGGGCGACGAGTCTTTCTGCTGCTCCAGTTGATAACGTCTCACCTCGCGATCTTACCGCACTCTTTGCAACGCTGCTCGGAAGCGGACTCGATATCTCCGTCATGAATACTGTTCGCAAGCGATTCTCTCGCTGGGGCGCGGGAAGGTTGGCCGCTTCGCTCTACCCGGCTCGTGTGCGAGTGTTGGTGGTCTCGGACGTTATCGGCGACGATCTGTCGGCGATTGGCTCCGGGCCGTGTGTGCCTGACGACAGCACCGCCGCTCAAGTGCGAAAGATCCTGGTGGATAGAGGTCTCTGGCAGCAAACGCCAGAGACCGTTCGCGTTGAGCTCGAGCGAACCGAACGTGATTCTTCCCTTGAAACACCCAAGGCCGGCGACCCGTGCTTCCGGTCTGTGGAGTCGGCGATAATCGCGAACAACAAAACGGCGCTCGACGGTGCCGGCGAGCGAGCGCGCGAGTTTGGATTTCATACAGTCATTCACACAGTCCCACTTTGCGGGACCGCCGCCACGGCAGGGGCATTTGTACTGGATTTATTTGGCGACCACGCCAATTCTGCTTCGCAACGAGCGCCCTTGTGCTTGATCGCAGGTGGTGAAACCGTGGTCAAGCTGCAATCAGCTGATCCTGCAGCACGCGACGTGGATTATGTCGTTCCGCCAGGCGGTCGTTGTCAGGAGCTCGCGCTCGCCGCGGCACGAGTCCTTGGCGCCATGCCAGGCAATACAAGTGCCCTGCTTGCCGCCGGTACCGACGGGCGAGATGGCCCAACCGATGCCGCCGGTGCAATCGTTGACGGAACTACCTGGGAGCGCATCAAATCCGCCGGTCGCGTTCCGGAAGAAGACCTGGCCAGGCACAACAGTTACAGTGCGTTGAATTCCGCGGGTGCGCTTCTGCGAACCGGACTGACGGGGACAAACGTTGCGGACATCGTGATAGCGGCACAGATGTAGATCTGCCGAGCCGGTTCCGGATTCGAGAGCGCGCGCCGCGCGCGGAATTGCTTCGGTCCCCTCCCTCCGCTACGCTTCACTCCGCACTCCAGGCTCCCGACTCGACAAAAATGCCGCCCTTCACGATCGCCCTCATTCAACATGCAGTCAGCGAGAACAAGGCTGCAACCGTCCAAGCCGCGGAATTAGCGATCCGTGAGGCGGCCCGGCGTGGCGCGCAAATCATCTGCCTTCAGGAACTGTTCGACGCGCCGTATTTCTGCAAGGTGACTGACGCCGAGCGCTTCAACCTCGCGGAGCCAATTCCTGGTCCAACAGTTGAGGGAATGCAGCGGCTGGCGCAGCAGCTCGGCGTCGTCATCATCGTGCCGATCTTCGAGAAGCGTGCGCCGGGTGTGTATCACAACTCGGCCGCGGTAGTGGACGCTGACGGCGCGGTACTGGGCACATATCGCAAAATGCACATTCCTGACGATCCGCTATACCATGAGAAGTACTACTTTGCGCCCGGTGAAGCGTCTCGGGGCGGACCGGCGGAGATGTACGGGCACGGGGACAAGCCTGGACAACCGGCCGGCTTCAGAACATTCAAAACGCGTTATGCGACCATCGGAGTGCTCATTTGCTGGGACCAGTGGTACCCGGAGGCGGCGCGTATCACGAGTCTCATGGGCGCGCAAATTCTCTTCTATCCCACCGCGATCGGTTGGCACCCGAAGGAGAAAGATGAGTGGGGCGCGTCGCAGGCGGACGCTTGGAGAACGATCCAGCGCGGACACGCGATCGCCAATGGCATTTACGTCGCGGCAGCCAACAGAGTGGGATTCGAACCCGAACCCGGCACTGACGGGATTGAATTCTTTGGGCATTCGTTCGTGAGCGATCCATTCGGTCGCCTGATTGCGGAAGCCGGAACGGAGCCGGAAATCCTCATCGCGGAATGCGATCCCGAGGTCATTGAGTACACGAGGAGAAACTGGCCCTTTTTGCGGGATCGAAGAATTGATGCGTATGGTGGGGTGTTGAGTAGGTATTTGGAGTAATCGGGAATCGAAATGGGGCATCGCTCAGCATGGTGGCTTGCGGAGACTGATGATTAGACGCGTAAGCATGCTTCCTACTCGGGAGCAGAGTTCGGAGGCGGAACGAATCTGATCATCGCTGGCATACCCCAGGCGTCTGGCTATCTAGAGATGGGCTCTACCTCAGCTAGCGATCCGCGCGCTATTGACAGATGATGCACGTACTCGCCGCGATGCAGGCGCGCGTTGCCCTCCGCAATATTTGCGGCGATCGACGACGCTGACCGGCGTATCTGACTCGCCAGCTCAAACCTTTCGTAAAGCGGGAGGAGTTGAGCAACGATCTGGATTTCGACAACGAGATCCATTGCGCGCTGCCACACTTCGAGGTCGCGATAACTGCGCGTTGCTGTTCCTGGTCTCAGTTGCATCGCTGCGATCTTAATTCGTCTTCGCTGCAGTCCCGGATCATGCAGTGCCTGGAGGATCTTTTCGTTGCCCGATTCCCGATTCCCGATTCCCACTCCCCAACGACTCTTCCCCGCCGAGTGGCACCGCCACGCCGCCACGTGGCTCGGTTGGCCGCACCACCGGCCCGACTGGCCGGAAAAGTTCGAGCCGATTCCGTGGGTCTACGCCGAGATCGTCAGGGTGCTGCACCAGCATGAGCCCGTCGAGATTCTCTGCCACACCGAGGACGTTCGCGACGATGCGATTCGGGCTTGTCGAGCGCACGGAGTGGATGTCGCGCGCTGTGGGTTTCATCTTGTGCCAAGCGACCGGGTGTGGCTGCGCGATTCGGGTCCGACGGGGGTGCACCGCGCGGACGGCAGCGTGGAACTGATCGGGTGGCGCTTCAACGCCTGGTCGAAGTACGAGAACTTCATGCTCGATGAACGCATCCCTTCCACCATTGCTGACCTGGCCGGCCTGCCGCTGCTGGAAGCAATGCGCCCGGATGGCGGCGGCAGACTGGTACTGGAAGGAGGTGGTATTGAGACGGACGGCGCAGGGACAATGCTGGTGACGGAGGAATGGCTTCTCTCGGATGTCCAGATTCGCAATCCCGGGCTCAGCCGGACGGATTACGAGCATGTGTTCTCGGAATACCTGGGCATTCGACGAACCATCTGGCTCGGGGAAGGTTGCATCGGGGACGACACACATGGTCACATCGACGATATCGCGCGCTTCGCCGACATGAATACCGTCGTGCTGGCGTACGAAGCCGACCCGCTCGACGAAAACCACAGGCGATCGGTGGACAATTTGCGCAGGCTGGAACTTGCCTCACTCGCATCAGCGGAAGAGCTGCGCATTGTAAAAATTCCCTTCCCCAGGCCTGTCATGATGCAGGGAGAAAGGCTGCCTGCGAGTTATGCCAACTTCTATATCGCAAATGGAGTGGTAATTGTCCCCACGTTCAACGATCCAAGGGATCGTATAGCGTTAGGTATCCTTGCGGATTTGTTTCCGGAGCGCGAGGTAGTCGGTATTCACGCCGTCGATCTGGTATGGGGTCTTGGAACTCTGCACTGCCTCACGCAACAGCAACCTGCTCCGAACGACGGCCTCGCTAGATAGGCATGCCTGGGGCGAGTGCGAAGCCCTGACTGGAGTCATCGGGGGAAAGCGGGAGCGGCAAGGAAAAAGCAGGGAATAGGAGAACAGAGCTGGAGAAAGCGAACCGCTTCACAGTTCCGCTCACCGGCGCACAAAAGCCAACGACAGCATCCCGATCGTCGCGCCGCCGACAGAGGTAGTCCTGCGTGCCACTGCAAGGGAGAGTGACAACGAGCGATAGTCGATCCCCGCGCCGCTCGCGTATTGCATCCCATCAGTGACAGCGGCAACACCTGCCCGGATGGGCAATTCCGGAATCGCGCGGTACTCCACGCCGACTCCTGCGTGAGTGCGCGGCGCAATCTCGAGGCCATCGCCGAGATCACGGCGAACGTCCGCCGCGATTACCAGCTTACGACGTGGCCGGAACGCCACTCCAGCGCCCAGCGTAGGCCGCCACGTCAGTTCGCGCAGCCGCGCGCGAAGGTGCGCGGGAGCATGCACGAACGACTGCGCATCGAAGTCCGCAACTGCGCTGTCACGCGTGAACCGGGCAGTTCCAGGCCGGAAAATGAACTCACTGGAGTTCCATCGAAAGGTGTTCACAATGTTGCGAATGGCGACAGCGGTGGACCATCTGCCGAAGGTCCACGCTGCTCCGACATCCAGGCCAACGCCGTCCCCCTTGTGCTCCGGCGTATCGAAAATCGTGTCCGAGGCGATAACCGGAAAGTCGATGCCGAGTTCCAGGGGAGTTCGCGTAAGAAGGCTGCCGCGATCCTCACCCACGATGAGGGCATGTCCCACCGTGTACTTCACGGTCGCACCGATGGCAATGGAGTGCCCCCGAATGGCGAGGTGTTTCGGGGCCACCGGCTGAGCGTAGCTCAGCGCGACAGTCGAGGAAACGGCCACGTCATAGCGGGCACCAGCGAATGTGAGACGACCCTCGCTCGCCGGATCCCCGAACCGCTCGAGGATCGCAGGGTCAGGCGCGATCCGCTGAAGTGATCGCCCGAGCGATGCGAACTGCATCGCGAAGCGTCCGCGACTCACCGCCAGTACCGTCCCTTCGAACCCCGACGTTCCTCGCTCGCTCACTTCACCTGTAATGCGCCCGACGTATCCTCTGTTGAATTCGACGGGAACTATCGTATCCAGGTAAGCTGCGACGACACCCAGCGTCACGACATGCAATCCCGCGATGACGCGCACTGGAAGCACCCTTACTTCCAGGTGGGGAGAACCTCGCATCGCGAGCCTCGCGGGACTCCACGCAGGGGCGTCTGCGCCGGAGGCAAGCGCGAGGTAACTATCGGCGAAGCCGAGGGCTGCCGCGCTCGCGCTCGTGAGTTGTGCGCCGCTCTCGCCAGAAGCCAGCACACACAGGAGCAGCGCCTGGGCAAGAGCGCGTCTGGAACGGACGGTCCGGCCAGGATAACGAGCGCCCGACCGGAAGGGATGAGCAGCGCTCATACCACCTCTATCGGCAGACTGGAAATCCGGGCACATGCAAGGCGGTCCCTCGTACCCGTAGGTTCAATTAGCCCGGCTGCTGACAGTGGCTTCAGTCCTGTACCGCTTGAGCGGCACGGCGATCCGTGGGTGGTTCGATTGTCCGTACGAGCGCAGTGAAATCACCGGATCGCAATCGCTCCCAAGACATCATGAACGAATCTCCGGATAGGACGCCCCGGTGTGGCGCTTGAACCAGCTTGCGGCGAGTCTTGCTACCTCCTCGAGCTTGCCGCGCTCCTCGAAGAGGTGTGAAGCTCCCGGAACAATTACCATCTCTCGGCGCGAGCCAAGCGCCTCATAGGCGGATTCGTTGAGCGGAATCACCGCGGCATCATCCCCTCCTACAATGAGGAGCGTCGGAGCTTTCACCGAATCGAGCCACTGCATGGCGAGATCAGGACGGCCGCCTCGCGAGACCACCGCATAAACACTTTCAGGCCTCTTCGCGGCTGCCTGCAATGCTGCGGCTGCACCTGTGCTGGCACCGAAGTACCCAATGGCGAGAGCCGCTGTAGCAGCGTCATTGCCCAGCCAGTCTGTCGCGTGCAGGAGACGCTCCGAGAGAAGATCAACGTCGAATCGGATATGCCCAGTTCGAGTGTCCAAGAGTTCCTCCTCTTCCGTAAGGAGGTCGACCAGAAGCGTCGCCAGCCCGACGTCGTTAAGCGCGCGCGCCACGAACGTATTGCGCGTGCTCAGCCGCCCGCTGCCGCTACCGTGCGCGAAAAGGACAATTGATGCGGGGTTCGAGGGAACGTTGAGGATCGCTCGCAGCGTGAAAGCGCCGCTCGAGATCTCGACGTCGCGCGCACCTGTTCCGCTCTCCATGTGACCGTTGCAGTGTTGTTGAAGGAATAGCCGAGCGCCACTGGATCGCTTCGCAAGCGGGGTGCCGTGTTCGAGCCGCATCCCCCGCCGCCCTCCCGAGCTTCATGGACTCACGACACCAGCGAGCGAATTCTGCGCTGCAGTCACTCCCTTGTGAATCACAACACTCGTCGGGAAGGAGAATTCTATACCTTCTTCGCTGAAGCGCTCAAAGACGCGCAGGTTTACGGCTTGCTGGACGTCCATTGACAGATTGAAGTCAGGCGACGATACGAAGTACACGGACTCGAACTCGAGTGCGGATTCTCCGTATCCGCGAAAATGCGAGCGCTCGAACCGGGTGTGCGGCTGCGCTTCAATGGCCTCCCTGACTATGCCGGGTATGCGGGCCAGTGTTTCGGCCGAAGTGGCGACCGTCGTCCCGTATGAGATGCCGAACAACAGCTGAATGCGCCGCTCATACATACGCTTGAAGTTACGAACGCGCCCTTTCAGCAGGTCTGCGTTGGAGAAGATTATCTGTTCGCCCGACACGCTGCGTACGCGCGTGCTCTTTAGGCCGATGTGCTCGACCGTGCCGGCAAACGTGTCTACCTGAATCTGATCGCCGACGACGAACGGCTTGTCGAGCACGATCGAGAGCGCTGCGAAGACATCACCGAGTATGTTCTGCACGGCAAGGGCGACGGCAATGCCGGTTATTCCGAGGCCGGCGACCAGGGTCGCGATGTCTACGCCGAGGTTGTCCAGCGCCAGGACGAATATGACCGCCCAGAGGAAAACTCGCGCACCGATGGACAGCGCCTTTATCGTCGTGACGCTCGCTGAATCACTCGCCGCGCGCTCGGCGAGGTGGCTATTGACCCAAAAGGCAATTACTCCGTTGAGCCAGATTCCTGCCTGCACAAGGAATGTGATAACGGCCGCGCCTCGCAAAAACGATCGATCCCCGCGCTTCAGTTGCAGTACTTCCAGCGCAACAAGCAGGGTCAACCACACCAGAAAGACGAAGCCCGAACGAAGCAGGAGCTCCACCACCAGGTCATCGGCCCTGGTGCGCGTTCGTTTGGCGAAGTGCGTAAGACGCGACAGTGCAAAGCGCTTTCCCAGCGACAGCGGGACGGCAATGAGAGCAACGATCGCCGCCGCACTCAGCCAGACGGAAAGCGCGTTGCCATGGAAAGACCGATTCAAAAATTCTGACATGATGTCAGGAGCTCAGGTGTCACGAACAGGCTTGGACCTTGCACAACGTTTTTCGCCCTATATACAATGTGCCAATGCGAATCACCGTTCTATCTGAGGAGCGCATCCGTTTAGAGAACGGTGCTCCCGTTACCATTGACCCGGAGTCGGTGGACATATCGTACTCGCCGTTTCACATGCTCGCGAGCGGTATTGGCTCGTGCATGTTCTCGGTGCTTCAGTCTTGGGCAACCAATGCGAAGATACCGACGGACCATCTCGCCATGGAGATCGGGTGGAGGTCAGCGAAAAATGCGAATCGCACTGGAAGCTTCGACGTAAGGTTGATGTGGCCATCGCTTCCGGAGTCCCGCCGCGACGCAGCCGCACGCGCCGTCAAGGCGTGCGCGGTGCATAGTGCATTGGTGCCTCCGCCGGTAATAAACATCGGAACAGAGCCGATGGATGAGTCTTCGGCTCCTGGTGAAGGGGTATAGGGCGGTTCACGTGTGTCGGTCCCGGGAAGCTGTCGGCTCATGCACGTTCTGCTGGAAGCCAGGTTGCGGAGCTGTCGAGCGCGAAACTACTGCTTGCGCTGCCACATTTCCATCGCTGCGCAGGCGTCGCAGTTGGCGCACTGCCAGTCTGCCTCGGTCTTCTCGCCGAAGTACTCCAGGATGTGCCGCGTCCGGCAGCGCGTAGTCTGGCAATAGCGCACCATCGCCTCCAGCTTTGACTGGTCCATGGCGCGTCTCTCCTCGTACGAGCTCAGGTCGGAGCTCAAGTCTACACGAATGAGGTTGGCCGCGAGCCGCTCCCAGCTTCCTCCACGATGCTCTCGAACAAGACCATGGCGTTTCAGCAGGATGAGGGTGATTCGAGCTTTGCGGCGTGGTACACCCGCGGCATTGGCAAGCTCGGTGAGAGGAACGGGCGTGCGCAATGGATGCTGCTCGAGCACGATTGCAACGCGTGCTGCCTCCTGCACTTCGGGATACTTGCCACCAAGGAAGTAGGACTGTATTCGTCGATCCTCTACTCGATAGAGTGAAGCGCATAAGGCGGGCAGTCCATCCCGCCCCGCCCGTCCGGCTTCCTGGTAGAAAGCTTCTATCGAGCCCGGGAAGTGATAGTGGATGACAAAGCGGATATCGCGCTTGTCGATGCCGAGCCCAAACGCGTTCGTGGCGAACATGGCCTTGATTTCACCGGCCATGAATCGATTCTGCGACTCCTTGCGAGCCAGTGGTGTCATTTTGCCGTGATACATCCCCACGGGAAAGCGCTGGCAAAATTCCTTGTGCAAGCGCTCGGTTTCCTTGATCGTCGCAACGTAGATGATTCCACTGCCTTCAGTGTCTCTCAGGATTTCATTTATGGCCACGTCCTTGAGGTCCGCATTTACAGTGCGTCGCACTTCGAAGCGCAGGTTCGGCCTCGCAAAGCCCGTGATCGTGACGTGGGGATCACGCATTCCCAGTTGACGAATCATGTCAGCCCGTACTTCGCTCGTTGCGGTTGCTGTAACGGCAAGAATCGGTGGCCCCCCAAGGCGTTTTATGACGGAGCCGAGGGTAAGATAGTCCGGACGGAAGTCGTGTCCCCACTGGCTCACGCAATGCGCTTCGTCCACCACGAATAGACAAACGCGCCGCTTGAGGAGCCTCTCGAAAAACTCCCGATCCTTGAAACGCTCAGGCGTCAGATACAGGATCTCCCCTTCCCCTTCTTCCACTTGCCGGTGCATTTCGCGCGATTCGGCGGCCGAAAGGTGGGAGTGTACTGCAATGGCGCCGACGCCATGAGCGGCGAGCTTGTCCTGCTGGTCTTTCATGAGCGCGATCAACGGGCTCACGACGATGGTCAGGCCGGGAAGAAGCAGGGCGGGAAGCTGGTAGACGAGGGACTTGCCGCTCCCGGTTGGCATGACAACGATAGCATCACGCCCATCCAGAACAGCGCGAATCGGTTCCCATTGCCCGTGCTTGAAGTCCGCATGTGAAAAGCGGTCCCGCAGCATTTCCAGCGTGCGGGAGTCCGAGATCACGGTCACTCCCGGGACGACAAGTCCAGCATTCGCTTCCCCTTGATGTACTCCACGGCCCGGGGATCTTCGAGCTGCGAGACGCGTTTGACTACCTCACCTATCCGACGGGCAGAAGTCACGATTGCGCCCAGTAGCTCCGCATGCTCATCCGGTAATGGAGTATCCGATAGCAGCTCGGCGTTCATGAGCAGGGCACCAAGCGGATTGTTGATCTCGTGTTGCAGGGCCAGTGCGGTTTCTCCAACGCCCGCAAGCCAACCCAGTCGGGCGAGAGCATCCTCACTCCGCTTGCGCTCGATGGCATAGCGGAGAGCCCGAGCGATCAGCTGCCCATCGGCTTGTCCCTTTATGAGATAGTCCTGCGCGCCGGCCCGAAGCGCCTCCATGGCAACAGCCTGGTCGTTGAGGCCGGTAAGCACGACGACTGGAATAGCGGGGGCGCGCTCGCGAATGCGCTTCAGCATTTCGACGCCTTGTGAGTCAGGCAGAGAGAGGTCCAGAAGCACAGCGCTGTACGTCTTGCTCTCGAGCGCTTCCAAACCCAGCTCAAATCGGTCGACACATTCTGACTCGAACTGCAGCTCGGCCGCCGCTCCCTCACCTGCCTCAGCCAAAGCGTCACAGATCAGGCGAGCGTCGCCTCGACTGTCGATGAGAAGAATTGTCGCGACCGATTTCATTTCCCGCGATCGCCTTGCGGCAGAATTCTGCATTCGCCGAGCGTGTCACGGTGAAGACGAACATCGCCCTTACTATCCTGTATGACCATCATCTCGCCAGTACTGGCGTCTGGCTTTCTCGATCAGACATGCGTGACGCCGAACGTGACTAGGAATGCGCCGGCGAATGCAGCGATACGCCGAGCGCTGAAGGAAGCGCCAGGTAAACTCAAGGCTCCGGAATGGGGAAAACGGCCATGCTGCCTGGTGAAGCAATTCGCGATCCCCGACAACCTGAGTGACCCTAGAACGCATTATGCGACTTGCCGCACCCGGCAGGCAAGGCTACCATCGCTCTTGCCGTTCCAACTGGCTCGACTGTTGATGCGAGCGTCCATAGACGCAGAATGCGTCTTCGTGCTTGTCGCTCAGCCGCTCCCGTCAACCATTCTCAGGTCGGCAAGTGAACCACGACGCAAGAACTGGCGGTCATGATAGCGACTGAGCCGCTCGCAACCGCGGTGCTGCTCGCTACTTTCGGGGCGCTTCTGGCTATTAGTGTCCTGTTCAGCCGCGCGTCCGAACGGTTCGCAGTGCCCATAGCACTTATTTTTCTGGGCATTGGCATGCTCGCCGGCTCTGAGGGAATCGGTGGAATAGAATTCGATGATTACGGCGCCGCGTTCCGCCTTGGCACCGTGGCGTTGGTGCTCATTTTATTTGACGGCGGACTGAACACTCCCCTGGATCAGGTACGCCAGGTAGCCCGGCCGGCTGCTCTTCTCGCGACAGCGGGCGTTGTAGGCACCGCGGGCCTCGTGGCCGCAGCCGCTTTCATGCTTGGTTTTCCCTGGCCGCATGCATTTCTCCTCGGCGCGATCGTGTCTTCCACCGATGCGGCCTCGGTCTTCGCCGTACTTCGCGGTAGCGGAATCCACCTGAAGCGTCGTGTCGGAGCGACTCTCGAGGTGGAGTCGGGCTTCAACGATCCAATGGCGGTCATCCTCACCGTGGCTCTCACTGAAAACATCCTTCAGCCGGGGTCTGCCCTTGGCTGGCGGCTTCCGTTGAATGCGCTTGTCGAGATGGCGGTGGGAGGCGCCATGGGTCTGGTAGTAGGACACGGTGGACGTGCACTGCTCACGCGCTTTCGCTTCGCCGCGGGTGGACTGTATCCCGCGATGACCCTTGCACTCGCTTTTCTGGCCTTTGGCGTACCGACGCTGCTGCACGGGAGCGGTTTTCTTGCCGTTTACGTGGCGGCCGTAGTCTTGGGAAATGGAGCGTTGCCGTACCGCGCCGGGCTGCTGCGGGTACACGACGCCCTGGCGTGGCTCAGCCAGATCGCGATGTTCCTCGTTCTTGGCCTTCTGGTCTTCCCGTCACGCGTAATCGAGGTAGTGGGAGTCGGTCTGGCGCTAGCGCTCCTTCTCGGAATAATTGCGCGGCCCGTTGTTGTCGCGCTTTGTCTCGCGCCTTTTCGCTACGCGGGCCGCGAGGTGGCATACGTCGGTTGGGTAGGCCTTCGTGGGGCGGTACCAATCATACTTGCAACCTTTCCCGTGCTGGCCCGGGCGCCGGGAGCGGAACGCATTTTCGACGTCGTGTTCTTCATCGTCGTTGTGAACGCGATCTTACCCGGCGCGACCGTGCCCTGGGTAACACGGCGCCTGGGTCTGGGATCGCATGAGCCGCCTGCACCGCAAGCCGTGCTCGAAATCGAGAGCAGACAGCCACTGGAGGGGGAGTTAATGTCGTTTCACATCGACGAAGCCCTGGCAGTCACGGGCGTACCGATGAGTGAACTGCCATTTCCCGAAGGCTCCGCCGCCACGCTCATCATCCGGGGAAAGGAAATGCTCGCGCCCAAGGGGAATACGACACTTCTCGCGGGTGATCATGTCTACGTGTTCACTCGGCCCGAAGACCGGCCGCTGATCCAGCTTATGTTCGGGCGCCCGGAGAGTGACTAGAATCGGGAATCGGGAATCGGGAATCGGGAATCGGGAATCGGGAATCGGGAAAAAAAGCAAGGACGTGGTGAGGCGCAACCCTCGATCGGCGAAGTCACCATGGTTTCGTCTCTCCTACTGCGTCCATTCGATTCCCGATTCCCGATTCCCCAACTCCCGAGTTCATTCATCGTCCCACCAACTCGTCCGCGATTCTGGGTGTCTCGTAAATCTTCCGGAGCGCCTCGACGATGCCGCGGGAGTGCACGCTCACAGACCGCGCTATTTCGTCCGTAAAGATGAAACGGTTCGGTAGCGACTCGATGTTGCCGTCGAAGATCAGACCGACAACCTCCGCATTCCGGTTGATAACGGGGCTGCCGGAATTGCCGCCGATTATGTCGTTCGTTGTGACGAAGTTGAACGGCGTCGTCATGTCGAGGCCTGCCTGGCGCTGCATCCACCTGTCCGGAATTCGGAATGGTGGTTGCTGGTTGAATTCCGCTCCACGCGCAAACAGCCCGAAAAAGGTGGTCTTGTAGGGCGCAAGCGTTCCGTTGTACGGATAGCCTTTTACGACACCATCACTGATCCTGAGTGTGATCGTCGCGTCTGGCGGGAGAGACTGACCATAGGCGCCGAACAGCGCCTGGCCGATCTTTTCGGCATTTGCTGACGAAACGTCTGCAAGTCGCGCGGCACGCAGTGCAACGGGACGGCCGAGTGGATCGATTTTCCGCGCGACGACGATGAGTGGGTCCGTAGAGGCCGCGACCGCGGCAGCCCCTCCCTCAACCAG